>NZ_JBOIBY010000419.1:0-12570 GCF_050739655.1 Pseudomonas sp.
CTCAAATCCTGTAGGAGCGAGGCTTGCCCGCGAAGAGGCCATTACAGGCAATAAATAATCACCCTGCCAACAACCAAACCCCAGTAGCCGCCGAAGCCGCCCCCGCCAGTCGCACCATCGGCGCAGCCGCCTGAGGCAATACCCGCACCACCGCATAACCGGCTGCATGCAATGCCGCTGTCGCCGCCACGAACCCTGCCGCATAAGCCCACGGACTCGACATGTCCGGTAATTCCAAACCATGGGCAACGCCGTGGAACAAGGCGAACAGCGCAGTGGCACCCACCGCCATACTCAGCGGCGGACGCACCGCCAGCGCCACTGCCAGACCCAACGCCAGCACCGATGCGGCAATCCCGCTTTCCAGTGCTGGCAACTCCAGCCCCTCAAAACCCAACAGCCCGCCGATCAGCATGGTGCCCACGAAGGTACACGGCAGCGCCCAACGCGCCGCGCCTTGTTGCTGTGCCGCCCACAAACCGACAGCGAGCATCGCCAGTAGATGGTCGAGGCCGCCGATTGGATGGCTGACGCCGGCGATCAAGCCGTTATCGCCGTGCCCCGGATGGGCGAAAGCGATAGCCGGGCTCAGCAGCAGGGCCATGGCGCCCAGGATGCGTTTCAGTGTCATGGAGTGGCTTCCTTGTGAATAAGTCGTGATCAGGCGGCGGTCAGCAAGCCTTGACGTTCGATAAAAGCGATGATTTCTTCAAGGCCCTGGCCGGTTTTCTGGTTACTGAAAACGAACGGTTTGCCGTTGCGCATGCGCGTGGTGTCGCTGTCCATCAGGGTCAGCGACGCGCCCACCAGCGGCGCGAGGTCGATTTTGTTGATCACCAGCAGGTCGGATTTGCAGATCCCCGGCCCGCCCTTGCGCGGCAACTTGTCCCCAGCAGACACATCGATCACGTAAATCGTGAGGTCCGACAGCTCAGGGCTGAAGGTTGCCGAAAGATTGTCGCCACCGGACTCCACCAGAATCAGGTCCAGCCCCGGAAAGCGGCGGTTGAGTTGATCCACGGCTTCGAGGTTGATCGAGGCATCTTCGCGAATGGCCGTGTGCGGGCAACCGCCGGTTTCCACGCCGATGATGCGCTCCGGTGCCAGCGCTTCGTTGCGCACCAGAAAATCGGCGTCTTCGCGGGTGTAGATGTCGTTGGTGACCACGGCCAGGTTGTAGCGCTCGCGCAGGGCCAGGCACAGGGCCAAAGTCAGGGCGGTTTTACCGGAGCCGACCGGGCCGCCGATGCCGACGCGCAGAGGTTGTGTGTTCATATGGTTCTCCTGAATGACAGTCCTAGGAACGGAATAGACGGCTGTACTGGCGCTCGTGGGCCATGCACGCCAGGGACAGGCCAAACGTGGCGCTGCCATAGTGTTCGGGGCGGGTGTGACTGGCGTTCTGCTGAGCTTGTTGCAGCAGGGGAAGCAGTTCGCTGGTCAGGCGTTGTGCTGCCTGTTGACCCAATGGCAAGGTTTTCATCAGCACCGCCAATTGGTTTTCCAGCCAGCTCCAGAGCCACGCGGCCAGCGCATCCTGTGGGCTGATCTGCCAGGCGCGGGCAGCCAGCGCCCAACCCAGGGCCAAATGGGGTTCGGGGCATTGCTCAAGAAAGGCACGGGCGGGCGCGTCGAGTTCCGGGAGGCCGTTGAGTAACTGCTGCAAGGAGTAACCCATCTGCCGGCTTTCTTGATGCAGTTCGCGGGTTTCCCGGCTGGCACGATGTTCTTCACAACGCTTTTGCAGTTCGCTCCAGTTTTGCGCGGCGGCGGCCTCGCAGTGGGCGAGCAGCAGCGGGGCTTCGAAGCGGGCGAGATTGAGCAGCAGTTGATCACTTATCCAGCGTCGTGCGCTGACAGGATCGTGGACGCGACCGACTTCCACCGCCATCTCCAGGCCCTGGGAATAGCTGTAGCCACCAATCGGCAATTGCGGACTGGCCAGGCGCAGCAATGCCCATGCGGGGTTCACAGGCGTACGCCGAACTGGTGCAGTTTTGGCGGGTAATTGAAGTCTTCGTCGCCGTGGCGCGAATGGTGATGACCGCCGCCATAGGCGCCGTGTTCCGGTTGGAACGGCGCTTCGATGTTCTCGGTTTGAGCGCCCAGTTGCTCGAGCATGGCCTTGAGCACGTAATCGTCGAGCAGGCGCAACCAGCCGTCACCAACTTGCAGCGCAACGTGGCGATTGCCCAGATGATAGGCGGCGCGGGTCAGTTCGAAGGCATTGGCGCAGGTGACGTGCAGCAGTTGTTCGGGGCGGGCGCAGACTCGGACGAAACGCCCGTCTTCAGCCTGCAAGCATTCACCGTCGTACAGCGGCGATTGACCGCGCTCCAAAAACAACCCGACGTCTTCACCCTCGGCACTGAAACAGCGCAAGCGGCTTTTGCTCCGGGCTTCGAAGGTCAGGTGTAATTCAGCGGCCCAGACGGGTTGAGGGTCGACTCTGCGGTGAATCACCAGCATCGGAAAGCTTCCAGCAATGGACAATGCTCAGGCTAGAGCAAGGGCCTTGCCAATCGACCGGATGCGTAGGAAATGGCTGTGGGAAACGTAGTAAGCGGGGCGGTTCGTTGGGAGGAATGGTTGAAATTGGTGCGAGGATTTCACGTGGCGCACCAAATTAAAGCGGCTTGGATGCCCTTGTAGGAGATGTGTAGGAGCTGACGAGTGAAACGAGGCTGCGATCTTTTGACTTTATAAAAGGCAAGATCAAAAGATCGCAGCCTGCGGCAGCTCCTACAGAGGATTTCGTCCGTTCGTCCCGGATTTCCCCTGCATTTCAGGCATCACTCAGTGCTGCCCAGTCCTTGCCAATGCTTGAGGCCAATGAAGATAAAGCGCAATTGCTGAGTGATCTTCGCCTGAGGCGTCAGATGCTCAGGCAGCCCTTCGGCAGGTGGGTCGATGATGTCCGGCAAAGTGGCGAACACACTTTTGACGATCAGATCCGCCACGACGCTTAAGCCGGCGATATCCAGGTGTTGAAGTTTGGGCATCAACGACAGGTCGGCGGCCAGGTCCGAGCTGATGTTCTCGCGCAAACGACCAATTGCCAGTCGCACCGGCAGCGAGCCGCCGTATTGTTCCCGGGCCAGAAACAGAAATTGCGAACGGTTGGCTGTGACCACATCGAGAAAGATCCGCACGGACGCATCGATAATGCCGCCCATGACGAACTCGTTGTGGCGCACCAGGCGAATGGTTTCGCGGAAGGTCTGGCCGACTTCGCTTACCAGCACCAGGCCCAATTCATCCATGTCGGCGAAATGCCGGTAGAAACCGGTGGGGACGATCCCGGCGGTTTTCGCCACTTCGCGCAGGCTCAGGCTGCCGAATCCTCGGCCGTTTTCCATTAAATGGCGGGCAGCGTCCATCAGGGCGTTGCGGGTTTGTTGCTTCTGTTCGGCGCGGGGCAGCATCGCAGGGTGTTTTCTAGGAAAGGACAGCGGCGCACTCTAGCAAATCGGCTTCGCTGGCGTCGAACGAGGGAAAAGGGAGGACAAGCGAGGGATAAATTTTATTCCAGCGAACTCAACAGCAGAAAATCAAAAGCCCAATCCGGTGATTGGGCTTTTTTTCAAGGCCACCATGGACTCAGCTCATGGTGCTGTTGCGTTCGATTACACGGTCACCACCGCCTTCGGCAAGGGTTTGACCTGGAGTGCGGTCGGAACCATCAGCAGCGAGGGTTTGGCCAGGAGTGCGGTCAGAGCCATCGGCAGCGAGGGTTTGGCCAGGAGTGCGGTCGGAACCATCAGCGGCGATGGTTTGGATGAACACCGAATGGTGGACTTTGGCTTGTGGAGTGGCCTGTTCGGCGGCTGGCATGGCGAAAGCAGTGCTAGCCAGCATTGAAAGTGTGAGGCTAAGCAGGAGTTGGCGTTTCATGATCGGGTGCTCCGCAGCAGGGCAACAAAATTGGGTACGAAGCCAATGCTACTCTCGATTAGTCGATATAAAAGTTCATAAACGCAATGTTAATAATCAACGGAATTGATTGTTCTCTGCAGCCCTTGTAAACCGGGGCTTTGCGGTAATTGGTTTTGCACCGAAGTGGGTATTTTCGACTCACTCTTGCCGCGTAAAAGTGCGGGGCCGGTAACGCCGAAGGAGGCGAGCGAGCGATTGAATGCGGCAAAATCGGCCATTGGTTTAAACCTGCCGGCTGTTTGTCAGTCGTAGATTCCATAGCCGGCCGTTCTGGCCCAGCGTTTTTCATGGGCGTAGTAGTCAAGACGCTCAGTCGTATCAGGAGTTTTGTGCAATGACGCGCACTCGTAGAGTTTTCGCCTGGACCACGGTCTGCCTCGTTTTAATGCTGGCGGTGCTGGTGCTGATTATCGTGTTGTTTGATTGGAACCGGATCAAACCGACGCTCAATGCCAAAGTCTCTGATGAGCTGCATCGCTCATTCGCCATCAACGGCAACCTGGCTGTGGTCTGGCGGCGTGAGCTCGACGAGGGCGGCTGGCGTGCCTGGGTACCGTGGCCGCATGTGGTGGCCGAAGACCTGAGCCTGGGCAACCCGGACTGGTCGAAGACGCCAAAAATGGCCAGTCTCAAGCGTGTCGAGCTGCGCATCTCGCCTCTGGCCTTGCTGGCAAAAAGGGTGGTGATTCCGCGTATCGACCTCACAGAACCCTATGCCGAGCTGCAGCGCCTGGCCGATGGACGTGCCAACTGGACCTTCAAGTTCGATCCAAAGGACCCGAACGCCGAGCCTTCCCCCTGGGTGGTGGATATTGGTGCGATCGGCTTCGACAAGGGCCATGTCACCCTCGATGACCAGAACCTCAATACTCAGCTCGACGTGTTGATCGATCCGCTGGGTAAACCGATTCCGTTCAGCGATATCGTCGGTGAAAAAGCGGCAAAAACCGCATCGGAGCAGGGCGCCGCACCCATGGACTATGCGTTTGGCCTGAAGGTCAAAGGCCAATACCACGGTCAGAAACTGGCGGGCCTGGGCAAAATCGGAGGATTGCTGGCGTTGCAAGATGCGAGCAAGCCATTTCCGCTTCAGGCGCAGGCAAAAATCGGTGACACCAGCGTCGAACTGGCCGGCACCCTGACCGATCCGACGAACCTGGGTGCCCTGGATTTGCGCTTGAAACTGGCTGGCACCAGCCTGGGCAATCTCTACCCGTTGACTGGCGTGACCCTGCCGGACACGCCTCCGTACGCCACCGACGGGCATCTGATTGCCAGGCTGCATGAGCCCAGTGGTGCGGTGTTCCGCTATGAAGCGTTCAACGGCAAGATCGGCGAAAGCGATATCCACGGCAACCTGACTTACACCGCTGGCAAGCCTCGACCCAAGCTCAGTGGTTCACTGTTGTCCAACCAACTGCTGTTTGCCGACCTGGCGCCGCTGATTGGTGCCGACTCAAATGCCAAGCAAAAGGCCCGCGGCGGCGAGAGCAAACAGCCGGCGGACAAGGTGTTGCCGGTCGAAGAGTTCAAGACTGAACGCTGGCGCGATATGGACGCCGATGTCGAGTTCACTGGCAAGCGCATCGTTCACAGCGAAAAACTGCCATTCAACGATCTCTACACGCATCTGGTGCTGACCGATGGTGTGCTTAGCCTTGAGCCGCTGCGGTTTGGCGTGGCGGGAGGCAAGCTCGATGCGCAGATTCGCCTGAACGGACGCACCGAGCCATTGGACGGCCAGGCGAAACTCACCGCGCGCGGTTTCAAACTCAAACAGTTGTTCCCGACCTTCGAGCCGATGAAAACCAGTTTCGGCGAGCTCAATGGCGATGCCGACATCAGCGGGCGCGGCAATTCGGTGGCCAAGCTGCTGGGCAGTGCCAATGGCAACCTGAAAATGCTGATCAACGACGGTGCTGTCAGTCGCGAGTTGATGGAGTTGGCCGGTTTGAACGTCGGCAACTACGTGGTTGGCAAAATCTTTGGCGACAAGGAGGTGAAGATCAACTGCGCGGCATCCGATTTCGAGATCAAAAACGGACTGGCCACTACTCGCCTGTTCGTCTTCGATACCGAGAACGCAATCATCTATGTCGATGGCACGGCGAATATGGCGACCGAGCAACTGGACCTCACCATTACCCCGGAATCCAAGGGTTGGCGTTTGATCTCCTTGCGCTCGCCCTTGTACGTACGGGGCAAGTTCATCAAGCCCGATGCAGGGGTGAAGGCGGTGCCGTTGATGTTGCGCGGGGCCGGGATGGTTGCGCTGGGTGTGATTGCTGCACCGGCAGCCGGTTTGCTGGCGCTGGTGGCGCCGAGCGGTGGTGAGCCAAACCAGTGTGCTCCATTGTTGGAGCAGATGAAGGCGGGCAAGGCGCCCAAGACAGTTAAAAACTGATGCGGGTCTGAAAATGTATTGATCGCTCTCGAAACCTGCGCTCGAGAGCGATCAATATGAGGGTTTTCCAGTCAATCACTGGGGGATATGAAGCAGTTTCGTTTCAATTTCATTTCCAAGTTTTTTAATGATTTCATCCCGAATCAGGCTGTATTTACGTTCATCCAGTGAGTTGCGCAAAAGTCGGATGTTGGTTTTTCCGTCCTCGGTTGCGTTTAGTAAAGGTTGGTCCAGAACATCGAGTGTCATTACATCGGTGTTGAAAGCTACCTGCAGTGTCACCACTGCCTTGTCGGCTCGAACAATCGTCAGTAGCGTCGCTGTATCACCAGTGCTGGATGAGTTGATCCTGAGCTTATCAAGGAATGCCTTGGTGATCGGAGAATCACTCTGTAAATGCTTTATTTGCGAAAAGGCGCTGGCAAGTGCTTGTCGCTCATAAGTTGGTAAATTACTTTCAGCGCTAGCTTCCACGATTTTTAAAAGGTTGGCACGCCTGAATTCAAATCGCTGAAAGGTTCTACTACTCATGGGGCCGCGTATTTTGTTAGAAATATCGACATAGGCGGCCCAGGACGACTCTCGGTCATTGCCTCGAAGGGTGGCAGTAAGTTCGGCGCATAGGCCGGAACTCAAAATATCTTTCTTGAAGGTTTCAGTGTGCCGCCCGCAAAACACTGTGATGTTACCGCTAACAAGATAGGTGTCAAACATGCTTTTGTCCATGAGGTATTCGGCTCGTGGCTTTGGCGGATAGTGCTTCAATCCGGCGTTTTTACCGATTTAAAGTGTTGGTGGTAATTAGAAGTCTGGAAGGTCAAGTATGAACTTCTTACCCTCTTCCACATATTTATCATAAATAGCGGAACGGATGCCCGAGAACGTTTTATTGTCCAGGTAAGTGCGCACTGCCCCCGTTTTGATGGTGGTGGACTGCCTGGTCGATTTCCAGAAAAGGATGCCTCGAGTGCTTTCCCGCGCATCCAGAGAGATACAGTTGAGAACCATGTTGGCCCGATTACCTGCATCTACCCAAACTGGCGCGATGTCGAATTTTGCCTGAGTACCAAGCCTTTTTTCCCTGGTGAAAATATCGATGGCGCGTGGTGACTGTTGCACGTGAGCCACCGCTTGTTTCGCAACATTGGCGAGAACCTGGGCAGCATTGCCACCTACCAGGCCTTTTGCTACCTCAAGAGCAACCTGATCCATCGTCAAGCCGACTTTGTTGATGGTGATCTCTTGCAAGTTCTTATTTTGAATGACCCAGCCGATTTTGCTGAGTCCATCAACATAATATTTGTACCATTCGAACAGTTGCTCATCTTTGGGAAAGAATTTCGTGGCCGCATTCTGCATGATCAGTTTGCAAAGATTGACGTCGTCGATGGTTTCTTGCGAAACACCCGGCAAAAATGCATCTATAGTGTCAGGCATGACGCTGGCGGTTGGTTTGTTTGTATCGTGGGCTGGGGTTTCTGGTGAAAGAAAGGTACGGATCGAGGGTGGGGCGACTGGCAGGGCTGGTAAAGAGGCAATAAATTCAAGTCGTTCTTCTAAGTGCATGGTTGTATTCCTTTACTTGTTTATATAAACAACCAACTGGTTGTGATTGTTAGAATAAGTCGTTATTCGGAAAAGTACATGCGGACTTTGTAACTTATGATTATCGATATTGTTTTTTTGAATAAATTGAAAGTTTATTTGGTTGAAGCTTTCTGAGAGTGTTATTCGAAATAAATAATCGGCGTGACCGTATAGCTACTCAACCAAGGCAAGTCCTGACGTCAACGCTTCCTCATGTAACCAGGCAAAAAATGCCCGCACCGACGGATGACGCTCGCGACCCGGCACGCACAATGCACTATATCCAGCACCGTCAACCTGTATCTCTCCCCGATAAGCCACCAATAACCCGCTGGCCACACTTTCCGACACCAGAATATTGCTGGCCAGCACCAGACCTTGTCCGGCAATCGCCGCTTGCAGGGCGTAATGCTCTTCGTCGTATTCGCGTACAGCGGGCCGGTCGCTTAGCCAGTTTTCACCCGACTGCGCGCACCATGCCTCCCATCCGTGTGCATAGAGTCTGGAGTTGTGCCAGCGCACGCTGATCAGTGTTGGTATGCGACTCGCGGCCCGAGTTACTTGCTCCGGTGAGCCATAAACGCCGAAAGACTCATTGAACAGGCACTCGCCATACAGGCTCGGATAATCATCGAGGCTGTAGCGCAGCACCAGATCGACGCTGGCGTCTTGATGCAGATCGATGACCTCGCAATGGGTGTCCAGGCGTACGTTGATGTTTGGGTGGCGGGTGTAGAAACGTCCCAGCCGAGGCACCAACCACAGGGCGGCGAAAGCGGCAGTGGTGGAGATCGTCAGGTTCGTAGCACTGCGTTGCGGCCGCAGGGTGTCGACGCTTTGCGCCACTTCCAGCAACGCGCCATGCAGGCTGTGAAAAAGTCGCTCGCCACATTGGGTCAGGCGAACCTGTCGGGGCAGACGCTCGAACAGTGGTACACCGAGCCAGGTCTCCAGCGATCGAATTTGATGGGAAACCGCCGTCGGCGTTACTGAAAGCTCTTCAGCGGCGGCCTTGAAACTTAAAAGGCGAGAGGCGGATTCAAAGGCGCGCAGAGCGGTCAGCGGCAACGAGGCGAACATTGAATACTCCATGGATGAAATGAATTCATCCAGACTGATTTTTCCTCATTTGAAGCGATGCACCAGCGAGCTTCAAGGTGCAAGCCACAAGCAGTTTAGTCCTTGAGGAAATTCAGATGAGTAGAATTCTTGCAATCCATGCCAGCCCACGGGGCGAACGTTCTCACTCACGGCGTCTTGCCGAGGTATTTCTCTCGGCCTGGCAGGCGCGTAATCCGCATGCACTGTTGACTCGCCGCGAAGTCGGGCGGGCGTTGATCCCACCGGTCAACGAAGCGTTCGTGGCTGCCGCGTTCTATCCCGAACCGCAAGCGCGGCCGCTATCGATGCAGGCGGATCTTGCGTTTAGCGATGAGTTGGTCGGCGAATTGCTGGGCCATGATGTGCTGGTGATTTCCACGCCGATGCACAACTTCAGCGTGCCCAGCGGCTTGAAGGCCTGGATCGATCAGGTTGTGCGGCTCGGGCTGACGTTCAATCACACGCTGGACAATGGCATCGCGCAGTACGAACCGCTGGTGCAGGGTAAAAAGGCGTTGATTGTCACCAGTCGCGGCGGGTTCGGTTTTGGCCCGGGTGGTGAGCTGGAGGCGATGAACCACGCTGATCCGCTATTACGTACAGCGCTGGGGTTTATGGGCATCACCGACGTCACCGTGGTGGCGGCCGAGGGTGAGGAGTCCGAGGCTCGCACCTTCGAGGTTTCCGCCGCCGAGGCCGAACAGCGCTTGCTCGCGCTGGCCAGGGAGTTCTAGATGGCCTGGCTGTTTTTGCTGATCGCTGCCGGGTTTGAAGTCACCTTCGCCATGGGCATGAAGTATGCCGAAGGCTTCACCCGGCTCTGGCCGTCATTGATCACCGTTGTGGCGGCGGTGGGCGGAATTTACTTTCTGACCCTGGCCATGCGCGAGTTGCCGGTGAGCATCGCCTACCCGATCTGGACGGCCATCGGTTCGCTGGGCACGGTGTTCCTTGGGTTTGCATTGCTGGGTGAAAGCCTGACGGTGATCAAGCTGTTGTCGGTGGGGTTGATCGTGGCGGGGGTGGTGGGGCTGAAGTAAGGTGGATGTCATAGACTGTTCTTCGAGCTGTCATCTACGCAGGTTTAGCTTGGCGAACGTCTTGCATCCTGCCTTGCATCCCGCCTTGCATCGCCTCTCGATTACAAGGATGTCCGCCGATGTCGCAAAATTCTGCTCCGCGCTATCCGCTGGTGCTGGTCCCGGGAATGCTCGGGTTCATTCGATTAGTGTTTTATCCATACTGGTACGGCATCGTCGAGGCGTTGCGCCGTGGGGACGCAGTAGTATTTGCAGTACAGGTCTCGCCGATTAACTCCAATGAGGTTCGCGGTGAGCAATTGTTGGCGCGGATCGATGAAATCGTGCGCGAGACCGGGGCCGCAAAGGTCAACCTGATCGGGCATAGCCAAGGCGCGCTGACCGCCCGCTACGCGGCGGCAAAACGTCCAGATCTGGTCGCTTCAGTCACCTCCGTCGCGGGGCCGAATCACGGCTCGGAACTGGCGGATCACCTGCATCGGCACTATCCCCACGACAGTGTCCGTGGGCGCCTGCTGACAGGTCTGTTGCGGATCGTCAGCGCGCTGATCTGTTGGTTGGATACCGGTTATCGCGGGCCGAAGCTGCCGGTCGATATCCACGGGTCTCATCACTCACTGACCACCGAGGGTGTGGCACTTTTCAACCAGCGTTATCCACAGGGACTACCAGAATCCTGGGGCGGACACGGGCCGGAGGAAGTGAGTGGCGTGCGGTACTACTCCTGGTCGGGGACCTTGCAACCGGGCAAGACCGATCGTGGGCGTAACCTGTTTGATGGCACCAGCCGTTACTGCCGGTTGTTTGCCAGGACATTCGTGCGTGAGCGCGAGAATTGCGACGGGATGGTCGGGCGTTACAGCTCACATTTGGGAACAGTGATCGGCGATGAATATCCGCTGGACCACTTCGACATCGTCAACCAGTCGTTGGGACTGTTGGGCAAAGGGGCTGAGCCAGTCCGGTTGTTTGTCGAGCATGCGGCACGGCTCAACGCGGCTGGGCTTTAGACCGCGTTATCGTTCTTCGCGGGCAAGCCTCGCTCCCACAGAGAGTGTGGGAGCGGGGTTGCCCGCGAAGAGGCCGGATCAGGCAACGCTAAAATTACGCCCCAACACCGTCGTCCAACGCTCCGAAAGAATCACCCCACCCAACGTCAACACCCCGCCCACCAAGTGATACACCGCCAACTGTTCATGCAACACCACTGCCGCAATCAGTGCGGTAATCAAGGGCAGCAAATTGAAAAACAGCACGGTCCGGCTCGGCCCCAGGCGGACCACGGCCTGCATCCACGCCAATGGCGCCACCATCGAAGCCAGCAGGCAGGCGTACAGCACCAACGGAATGTTCTGCAGGGTCGGGCCGACTTTTGGCGAGGCCAGGAACAAAGGAAACAGCACAACCACCGCCACCAGCACCTGTAAATACAGCAACACCAACGGCGGCAGTTTCAGCTGCCATTTCTTCAGCAGGGTGCTGTAGATCGCATAGGCCAGCGTGGCGATCAGCATCATCGCGTCGCCCAGGTTCACGCCGTGTTCCATCAGCAAGCCAAGGCTGCCGGACGAGACGACCACCAATACCCCGATGAACGACAGTACCGCACCGGCCAATGCGCCGGCTGTCAGGCGCTGGCCGAGGCTGATGATCGCCATGGCCAGGGACATCAAGGGCATCAGCGACAGGATGATGCCCATGTTGGTGGCCGAGGTCATTGCCGCGGCGAAGTACGCCAGGCTCTGATAGACCGCCATGCCGAGCACGCCGAGGATGAAAATCTTGCCCAGGTTCGGGTGAATTTGCTGCCAGTGAGTGAGTACCTGTTTGAGCATGAAGGGCGTGAACAACAAACCGGCGAGCAGCCAGCGGTAGAAACCGATCTCGGCGGGGAAGATAGCCCCGGCTGACATCTTGGTGATCACGGTGTTGCCAGCCCAGATAAAAATGGCCAGCAGGGGGTAAGCGTATTGCATCGGGAAAAACCATAACGTTAATGAGGGGCGATTATCCCTTGTCAGCTCGACGAGCGCATCTTTGCACCTCAGGCCGGGTGCAAGCGGGAGCGGTCATCTGGAGAACAGGAAGGTGTAACTGGTGTTGTCTACACTCCAGAACAAGGCCGTTCCCCTCGGTGCGGCGACAAGGAGAAAACTCCATGAAGATGTTGCGCGCCCCTTTGTTGATGATCGGTTTGCTGCTCTGTTCCCAAGGTTTCGCCGCCACTGACCAACAGAACAAAATGACCACCTGCAACGCCGACGCTACTGCAAAAAGCCTCAAGGGTGATGAGCGCAAAGCCTTCATGAGCAACTGTCTGAAAGCGGCCCCGGCGGCCAATGATGCCGGCAAGGCCCTGACGCCACAGCAGGAAAAAATGAAAACCTGTAATGCCGACGCCGCGACCAAAGCCCTGAAGGGTGATGAGCGCAAGGCGTTCATGAGTGATTGCCTGAAGAAGAAATAAAATCAAAAGATCGCAGCCTGCGGCAGCTCCTACAG
>NZ_JBOIBY010000420.1:0-33221 GCF_050739655.1 Pseudomonas sp.
TTGCTTTCACCAAAAAAACTTAGAATCATACTCAAATAGATATAAGGGGACTTAGAGTGAACAAGTCGGAACTGATTGATGCTATCGCTGCATCCGCTGATATCCCGAAAGCTGCTGCTGGCCGTGCGCTGGACGCTGTAATTTCGTCCGTCACTGACGCTCTCAAGGCTGGTGACTCCGTTGTTCTGGTTGGTTTCGGCACTTTCTCCGTAACTGATCGCCCGGCTCGCGTTGGTCGTAACCCACAGACCGGTAAGACGCTGGAAATCGCAGCAGCCAAAAAACCAGGTTTCAAAGCCGGTAAAGCACTGAAAGAAGCTGTCAACTAAGTTCGATTCAGGTTTTTGCCTATCCGGGTCGGGGTCATGCCTGACCTGGCAGCGGAGCGGTAGTCCAGTCGGCGGGTCGCCGGTCCGAGACGCCGAGGCTCGCAAGTTCGAGCCATCGGTCCGCTCCGCCAGTTACGAGAAGGCGCATCCTCGGATGCGCCTTTCTTCTATCCGGATTCTACCCACGCTCCACGGTTGCCTAATTTTGAAGTTCAACCGTTTATGGGGGACGCATGCTGCAGAATATCAGGGACAATTCACAAGGCTGGATTGCCAAGACCATTATCGGGCTCATCGTTGTACTGATGGCTTTGACTGGTTTCGACGCCATTTTTCAGGCTACGACGCACAAAAATGACGCGGCGAAGGTCAATGGCGAAGAAATTAGCCAGAACGAGCTGAGTCAGGCGGTCGATATGCAACGCCGTCAACTCATGCAACAGCTGGGCAAGGATTTCGATGCTTCCTTGCTCGACGAAAAAATGCTGCGCGAATCAGCCCTCAAAGGCCTGATCGATCGCAAACTGCTGCTGCAAGGCGCAGAAAACTCCAAATTCGCATTCTCCGAAGCGGCTCTGGACCAGGTCATCCTGCAAACCCCTGAATTTCAGGTGGATGGCAAGTTCAGTCCTGAGCGTTTCGACCAGGTGATTCGTCAACTTGGCTACAGCCGTATGCAGTTCCGCCAGATGCTGGCTCAGGAAATGCTGATCGGCCAGCTGCGCGCCGGTCTGGCGGGTAGCGGTTTTGTTACCGATGCACAGGTGCTGGCCTTCGCCCGTCTGGAGAAACAGACCCGCGATTTCGCTTCCCTGAACATCAAGGCCGACCCGGCAGCAGTGAAGCTGACTGACGATGAAGTCAAAGCCTATTACGACGAACACGCCAAAGAATTCATGACGCCGGATCAGGTGGTCATCGATTACCTGGAATTGAAGAAGGCTTCCTTCTTTGATCAGGTCAGCGTCAAGGACGAGGACCTGCAAGCGGCGTATCAGAAAGAAATCGCGAACTTGTCCGAGCAACGTCGGGCTGCGCATATTCTGATCGAAGTGAACGACAAGACGACCGAAGCGCAGGCCAAGGCCAAGATTGACGACATCCAGGCTCGCCTGAACAAGGGCGAGAAGTTCGAGGCTTTGGCCAAGGAGTTCTCGCAGGATCCCGGTTCGGCGAACAATGGCGGTGACCTGGGTTATGCCGGTCCGGGTGTCTACGATCCAGCGTTCGAAAAAGCGTTGTATTCGTTGGCCAAGGATCAGGTTTCCGAGCCGGTTCGTACCGATTTCGGTTTTCACCTGATCAAGTTGTTGGGCGTGGAAGCACCTGAGGTGCCGACATTCGCCAGCCTGAAAGGCAAGCTGACCCGCGATCTGAAAACCCAGCAAGTCGAGCAACGATTCGTCGAGGCGACCAAGCAATTGGAAGACTCCACTTTCGAATCTTCCGATCTGGCCCAGCCTGCGCAGGACTTGAAGCTGACCGTCCACACTTCCGCACCGTTCGGTCGTGAAGGTGGCGAGGGTGTTGCGGCCAACCGTGCCGTGATCACCGCTGCGTTCAGTCCGGAAGTGCTGGATGAGGGTGCCAACAGCACCGCCATCGAACTCGATCCGGAGACTGTGATCGTGCTGCGTGCCAAAGAGCACCTCAAGCCTTCGCAATTGCCGCTGGAAAGTGTGTCTGCCGCCATTCGTGGACAATTGGCCAAGGAGCACGCCAGTGCTGCTGCCAAGACCAAGGCTGAAGAGTTGATTACCAATCTGCGCGATGGCAAGACGCCGCTGGACAAGGCAATTGACGGTCAGAATTGGAAAGTGACGCAAGCGGCGACCCGCGCTCAGGAAGGTATAGACCCTACTGTGCTGCAAGCGCTGTTCCGCATGCCCAAGCCAACCGGCAAGGACAAGCCGACATTCAGCAGCGTGACCCTGGCCGATGGAAGCCTGGTGATCGTGCGTCTCAATGGCGTGAATGAAGCCGCAGCGCCAACCGAAGAAGAGAAGGCCCAGTACCGTCGCTTCCTCGCGTCCCGCGTAGGTCAGCAAGACTTCGCCGCTTACCGCAAGCAGCTGGAAAGCCAGGCCGACGTCAAGCGCTACTGATGCCTGACTGAGTTTCAAGCTACACAAGAACCCCGGCCGAAAGGTCGGGGTTCTTTGTTTTGGCTTAGCCGACAGGCGCACGGGACTTTTGCCAAATATCGGAGTCAACACACCTGTAACTGTTATAAGACACAATCGTTGCTCCGCTAAGCATCGATCTGTAGCACAATACGCCCCGAACCGTTTCTCTCAGGATGTTCAATGTTTAATTCAATTCCCATGCGGGTTGTCGGGCTGGCGTTGCTGCTGGCCGCTGCTGCCGGTTGTTCGTCGAAGAAAGCCGCCATCTATGAGCATGAGAACTTCGACGACTCCGGAACGTTTTCCCGCAACTATCCGGTGACGGACTCCGCATCCTGTGAGGCCGCACGTCGGGCTTTGCTCAGTCAGGGCTACATCATCACCAGCAGCGATCCGAAACTTGTTAGTGGGCACAAGAGCTTCCAGCAGACTGGCGAAAACCACATGGAAATCAGTTTCAGTGTGGTCTGTGCCGAAGACGGTAGCACCGAGCATCACGCCACCGTGTTCGCCAATGCCCTGCAGGACAAGTATGCGCTGAAGAAAACCAACAACTCCGCCAGCCTCGGTGTAGGCGTGCTGGGTTCGGTGTCGATGCCGATCGGTTCGTCGGACGACTCGATGGTAAAGGTCGCGAGCGAGACCGTGACATCCGCCAAGTTCTACGAGCGTTTCTTCGCATTGGTCGAGTTGTTCCTTCCCAAGGAGGCGAAGGAAAAGGCGCATATTACCGAAAAGCCGAAAACTGACCTCGGTGTACCGGAGCCCAAGGCAGCACCGGCGACATTGGCCCCGGAAGCGGCGACAGCGCCCTCGCCGGTGACAGAAGCGGCTCCTGCCGCCTCTGAGCCGGTGACACCGCCCCCTGAGGCGGCTCGGATTACCACTGCTCCGAGTACGGAAGCGGCGCCTGTCACGGAAACCATCACGCCGCCCGCCAACCCGAGTGACTTGCCACCGCCGGGAGAGCCGATTCAGGCGATGCCAGTCACCGGGCAGTAATGGTTAAACGCCTCGAAATTGATCCGCATCAAGCCAGGCCGCTGTTCTGCGGCCTGAATCAAAAAAACCGAAGATAAATTCCTCACGGCCTGCTACGTTTTATTCAGTAGCGACGGAGTGTCGTGCCCGCGTCATTTTTCTTTCACGCGGGCACTTTAAGCTCAAGTCGCGGGTCAATGAATCAAGCGTTTTTTCAATGAGCTGTGGGGGAGTTGGAAATGGACGATTATCAAGAAGAGCTGCTTGAGTATCAGGCATTTGAGCTGGATCCACTGGAGCCCGCTGAAGACGCCACCGAGCTTTAAGCTAGGCGGATTGGCGATGGCTGCGGCGAAACTCGCCGGGCGTCTGGCCGGTCCAGCGTTTGAACGCGCGTTGAAACGCTTCGGCTGAGGCAAAGCCCAGCAGGTAGGCGATTTCTCCGAATGCCAGTTCGGTATCGCGAATGTAAGTCATGGCCAGGTCGCGACGTGTGTCATTGAGAATCGCACGAAATTGCGTGCCTTCCTCCGCGAGCTTGCGGCGCAGTGTCCAGGTGGGCAGCTTCAGGCGTGCCGCCACTTCTTCGAGGTCGGGTTCCCGACCGCCATTGAGCAATGGCCCCAGCAACTGAGTGATGCGTTCACGCAGGCTGCGGGTACGAGTCAGTTGCTCCAGTTCCCGCTCACACAACTTGATCAGATGACGCCAGGTGCTCGGGCAATGCTCGGGATTGCGCAGGGCGAGGCTGCTCAGGCTCAAGCGCAGCTGATTGTGTTCGCTGCCAAACTGGATCGGACAGTCACCCAAGTCGTCGTACGCAGCGCGATAGTCGGGCTCTTCGAACTCGATCTCGATGCGTTCGGCGTGTAGCGGGGCAGGGCTGAGGCTGGACAACTGATGCAACCAGCCAGCGACGATCGAGTCCACCACGAAGCGGTTGTAGCTGTTGTAAGGGCTGATGGAATAGAAGCGCAGCCATGCGCCCTGGGCATCTTCATGAAAGCTCGATTGCCCGCGATAGTTGGAGCCATACAGCGCTTCGAACCGAATCAGGCAGCGTGCCGCCTCGCGCACCGTCGGTGCCTGGGCAGCGGTGACTCCGGCCAAACCAGCCTGGCTCAGGCGGCTGAGCTGACCCATGCGCAAGCCGAGCGCAGGGTTCTCGGTCAACTGGATGGCACCATGCCCCAGGCGCATGTAACGCGGGATCGAAAGACGCGCACCCGCTTCGCTCAGTCGAGCGGTATCCAGGCCGTACTGTTCGAGCAACGGCTGCGGGTCCGCACCATGGCTGCGCACGGCATCGGCCAGGCTGTGAACAAAGCCCACCGACAAATCGCCAAGACGCATTGGCAATGGTTTCATGGCTTACAACCAAAGGTTCAGCAAGCGCGCACCACGGGCGTCGCCGTCAGCGAAATGCTGGCCGTTGCTGCTGAGAAAACTTTGGCCGGCGCTGGGTTGATCCCAGAACTGGCCACGTAGAAACACACTCATGCCGGCGATGGCCTGGCTGGCGGGGGCTTGGGTGGTCAGAGTCAGTCGATGCCAGGCCTGACCTTCGCTGAGCTCTTCGGCCTTGAGACCGACCGAGCCCGGTGTCGACGATTCCTTGTAGCCGCGCCACGGTTGATCCCAGATGCCACGACCGACGACGAAAGCGGGCACTGCGACGAGCTGTGCCTGCAGGGCATTGAGCTTTCGATAGTTGTCCGGGTACCAACTGTCGCTGCCGATCAGCACGCCCAGGCGTCCAGCGGGGGTGTCGATGACGTTGAGTGTCTGTTCGCCATTGGCCTTGATTGCGTCCTGCTGTCCAAAGACCGGATGCATCTGGCGCTGCGGCTGGCCGATTGGCAAACCATCACGACCGAATACCACGCTGCTGTTGTACAGCGCTCCACGACCGATTTTCAGTGTGCCGTCGATGATGCTTGGCTCGGGGAGCACGATGGAGCCAGCAACCAGAGTGACATCGAACTCTCTCGCCAGCCCGCCAAACAACGCCTGGTAGTCCTTGGCCATGGCTTTGGCTTTCATGCGCAAATGCGCGTCGTTCACACGGCTTCCGCCCTCGGCGCTGATCAGCGCCCGGACGAACTTCAACGGATTGCTGACGGCCAGCCAGTTCATGGCCTCCTTGAGCGTGGAGGCCTGGTACAACTCATCTTTTTCGCCGCTGACCATCAACCAGGTGCCGATATGTTCCGGCAGCACGACGATGGTCTTTTCGTTCAACAGACCTTGCTCCTGCGCTTTGTGCAGGTAGGCCGCGAGTTTTCGGTGCAAACATTCGGGACTTTGATAGTCGGTGGGGTACAGCTCGGGCTGGATGCCCAACAGGTTACCGCGATCGGAGGGTTGGCCTTGATCCACGGCGAGATCGATCCGCAGGTCCGAGAGGTAGTGACCCACCGGACGGTCCGCAGCCCACATGGCGTAGGTTGTCAGGGCGGCGATCAGCGCCATGGAGAAAGTCAGGTACAGAAGTTTGCGCATGGGGAAACAGTCAACGGCCGTGTGCAGGGTCATGGAATTTCACTAGGATTTGGACCGAGGATAAAAGGAATCAATGCCTTAGTGGGCATTTTCCTTTTTTTTTTGAATTTTTTTCTCACTTAAAGCTGAATTTTTACGCGAAAGTGCAAGATTGAGTGGATTGACGATTAGGAGGCTTAGAGTCGAGAAAGCAAATCTAATAATGATCTGGCCGGTCTCTATTTCCTCTGCCCTTAAATCCTCTCGAAAAACAGACCTCGAATCTCCAGCTGATCTGCCTTCTTCCACTTTATCCGTGCGGTCTGGCGGCCAGGAGTTGCTTCTCCGAATAGCTCGAGCCATGCATTTCGAAAGCTCATGTATATCACCCCATTGACCCTGCATTGGGGGCTGTCCAGACGTGCTGGCCGCTCCCGGAATGTCCCAGCCGTTCATTCTGGTCGGGACTTGGCTGTGGCCCTCGATGTTGCACACCTCATAGCCTTTACCCAACGGCGACTCCGCGCGGCGTGGAGGAGGTTACTCACTAGGCGCAAGTAGCAATACGAAAACATTCCGTATGGCCATCCGTGACCCACATCACGCGCAGTTAAAATCCATCAGTTCTTTCAACCAGGAGGATCAGTCGCTACGGCGGTACTCCTGGCGTAGACGGGCGGCCTCAGGCCCGCCATTTTTTTTGTGTTGCCCCGGGCACTCGCCCTGGCGGCATTAGGCCGCCGGTCCAGCTCGCGAATGAGTGGATTCACATGGATCCAATGTGTAGTGGCAATTTCCGCTCAAAGAGCCATCCATTCATTCATATGGATGAGGCCAAGAATTGGCGACCCACTAGTATTAACCGTCAAACTCCCACCGAAAATAGAGGTTGTCGGACATGGCTACTATAAATGGTGATGACGGCGCCAATGTTTTGACCGGAACCTCGCTCAGCGACAACCTTAATGGCCTGGGCGGCAACGATACTCTGAACGGTAACAACGGCAACGACATACTGGACGGCGGGGCTGGGCGCTTCGCCAAAATTGAAGTGTGCGCGTCTACGTTAAATTTGAAATTTATCGGCATGTCAGCAGATGTGGATTTCGCGCAGAAGCGCGATATCCAGCCTCGCCCGATTGCTGTCTGTCAGCAAGTACGGAACCCGACCCTACATAGTGGGCCTTCGCCGACGGCAATTTGGCTTAATTGTTGCTGCTGAGATGTGCCGTTCGCGTATGCCCGTTTGAAGATTAGGCAAAGTGCGTCAGTTCGATTCAGACTGGAGCTGAGTTGCTCGACTTCGGCGTCAGAACTATCGCGCCGTCGATCACTTCAATGGTCAGGACGTCGTCGATGCTTAGTCCTAATCTGGCGAGTAGGTCAGGCGGCAAGTCGACAATGACATCGCCACTTCCATCCTCAGGATCTTGGCATTTCACTGTCCAGCGTTGGGTTTCGGTCATGACGTTGCTCACATTTTGGTCTTGGCGGGATGATTCATTATGCTCGCAGTGTCTTCGCTGGTTGAAGCGTGCTCCTGTCTATTCTCTGTACGAAAAGTAATGTCGTAAACACCGCATAGCACAGGCCAGCGAAAACCATCGCCGCGTAACTGCACGCGAGTGGAGCATCGGAAAACATCACAAAGGACGTCAGTGACGACCTCTAGTTTGACCCTTCCGGTAATTTTCATCGCTCCCCCCAATACACAACCTGAGCAAGCTTTCAGCGTAGAGTCTCCATCAACCGAATCGCTGGCCAACGCAGTACCGCATATAGCTATCATTACGACTAGTAGTAGAGGCCTCGTGGCCACGGAGCGCTGTCGGCTGGTTCTGTTGAAAAAGTAGCAGCTCTGTCTGGCCTGCAGCAAATCTCTCCATCGGCCAGCAGGGAAGCACGCTGCATAATGGGACAGTTAACCCACTGAGTTAACTGTTTAGCTTTCTTAAGAAACAAACGTCTAACGGACACCAGAACTGTAGGTCGGGTAAAGCCTGACAGGTCGTTCGCGTATGTAGTTAGCGATCGCATTCTCTGCCTCTTCTCTTTCGACCACGGCTACGCCGCTAATATAGTCTGGGTGGTCGGCGGCCAATGGCTTGATTTTCCCAAGCTCCAGTAGTTCTGAGAT
Source organism: Pseudomonas sp. (assembly GCF_050739655.1). Classification (GTDB taxonomy): domain Bacteria; phylum Pseudomonadota; class Gammaproteobacteria; order Pseudomonadales; family Pseudomonadaceae; genus Aquipseudomonas. The sequence goes on from NZ_JBOIBY010000420.1 coordinate 8,055, forward strand.
GGCGGTTACCGATACGTGCTTCGTTGAGGAAAGCAGGCTCAGTGTGGTGTACTTCTTAAAGTGTCTGTCGATAATTTTGGCAGCATCGACAGTAACGTAAGTGTTGTACAACGATACGCTTGGAACAAAACCGGTCTTGAGGAATTGCGAGTGTATCAAATGGGTATCGCATCCAGTTGCTGCCTTCAATTCCTGAACGGAGACATATCCTGTACGCCAAGCAATTGCCTCCCTGAGGCTTTTGGTGTGCAATATGGCCTGCCTGCGCTATTTCGTATTTGCTTCGGCGCTACAACTACAATCTCCAATATTCCCAAGTTACGAAGGGCTCTCACGTCCTTGACGTCGACGTTTAGTTGTCTCGCCGCCTCCCCAAAAGTCACATGGTCACCGAAATCTCCCGTTGCTTTGATGATTGAAACCGCTTGCCTATCCAAGAGGCTGCGTAGCTCTTCCGAAAGGTGCTTGCGTTGATATACCAACAAACCGTGGGCATAGAGTGTTGTACGTACAACAATTGGTACTAGGCCGTAAAGCAGTTTACGCAACTTTTTAGAGTTTTTTAATCCGCTTCTTCTCGCAATTTCCTCTCTCAAAACGTACTTGTCATTAAAGGCTTTGATTGATTCTAATGTAGTAGCGAGCCCGACGGGAGTGTTGAACTTGAAGCCTTTCAATAGCCCGGTACTAATAAGGCGTCGAATGGTTTGGGGTGTGGTTTGAAGAATTTCCGCAGCGTTCTGGTGGCTCATTAACTCAAATTCGAGTTGTGGTACTGGTGGCTCATCCACCGCTTCCCACTGGATATGCGGGAATGTATATAAAGAACTGCAGAGGTCGGGACAATGGTAGGCTCGTTGCCTCACGGTGGGATCCAGATGTGGGGAGCGAATGCAACGGTGATCACTTCGCAGCAACGCGGCTCGTTCCGGCGAGGTGAAAATGAAGTTGAGCTCGCGGGCGCTGAATCTCAATTCTCCGCAGCGGCAGTTTGCGGCATGGCTGTAGGGTTTGGATTGGCAGGCATTGTAGAAGTACTCTTGAGCGAACCTGCTCAACGTGGGGTTCGGACTCAAGAGAAAAGGCGCCAAAAGCGCCCGCCGGTGCAGACTCGGGAGTTGCCCCTGCAACTTTTCCATTTCAAGAAAAAAAGCTGCCTTATTGCCGGTCGCAATATTGACGCAGCTCGCGATGAGTTGTGAACAAGATTCGGGGGCGCGGCCGAAACGCACAGCTTGAATACTGGCCAACAACAACTGGAAAAACTCCTGGTTTCCTTCGTCCAAAGCGCGGCTGAGTAACTCGCTCGAGCGTTTGCTCGACAAGTTCAAAGGAGCTTGCCGTAGGTCAAATGTGCATGGACAGTGATAGTCGTGTAACCGAAGCCAGTCGATTGGTTCCCTGCATTGGGGGCAGTGCTCGAGATACCGTTCGCCGTGTACCGGACAAGTGTCAGAAAAACGAAAGGCATGCAGACGGTCTAGGAACCCATCACGGGCGCACCCGGGACACAGTGCCAAGCGGTCTCTCAGTACTGCCTGGGGAAAGGCGACTCCAGCAATTTCGACATGGGTGCGCATTCCATACAGAACGGGGTGGTGGAAGCTGTTTAGAAGGTCCGCCTTCTCATCTGGTTCGAGTAAAGAGTGATTGCTGAGCAAGTTGCAGACGGAGGAGTCTTTACATTGGGGATTGACGAAATTGCGCAGCTTGAGATGTGTCCACGCAGAGAAAACGCGCAGCGTCTGAAATCCATTGCCGGTTGCGCAGCGAAATAGCAGAGAAATGACGCTTTCCCGAGGTTTGGGTAGGGGGAAAAAGACGAGCTTGTTCATCGTGCATTCTCCTTCTCGTTCTCCTTCCGCTTCGCGGCGTCGGCGAGGCTTTTTTTTAAGGCGCTGGTGGACATCTCGAAGGGATTTAAGGTGATCAGTTTCGACGTTTTCACCTGCTTGGCGGCGATGACAAAGTCCGAAAGCAGCAATAGGCGATCGTCGCGTTGCAGCGCATTCGCCAACGCCGCACACAATGTGTTTGCCAAGGCTCTAAAATTCCCCTCCGTCTGCAGGTAGAACGCAAGAACCATTTTTTCATCGGTCACCGCGGGTATATCTTTGAAGCCCATTGTGGTTTTGAGCTCAGTGGCAAAGGCACGAAGTACGCGCGTGTACTCATTCCAGCCTTCCGGGGTAGCCAATGAGAACGGTCGTAGGCGTGCACGGTAGGGAAAGCGATCCGATAAAGCAGAGCGCTCGTTGATGATTGCTTCACAATCGGGGTCTCCGATCAGTAGGACTGCTTGTTTGAATACATCGGTCAGGATCTTTACGAAATTCGCTGCGTTATTGATGGCAGTATCCGAACCGCTTCGAAACAGGTGCGGCCACTCATCAAGCACGAGAAGTTCGGTTTGGCAACATTCCAGCACTTTAAAGAGTTGATATTCCAAGGCTTCTTGTGATTGCCGCGGGGGGAACACGCCGAATTCCCTCAGCAACCGGGTCGTGAGGGCTTTGACCGTTGCGTCCCGAGGCACGCGGCAGTAAATGACTGGCTTTATTTCGTGGATACCGTCGTCTAGCTTGATGCTGCTGGCAGCAGGGAACTCTGACATGAGGTGGCTACATAGGCGAGTTTTGCCCGTGCCTGAACGGCCCAGTAATACTCCCCCACTGTCTGCGCCCAGGATGCGCGTGGCCTCGATCGAACGGTGGAGTGTGTCCAGCGCCTCGCTGTACAACGAATGGATCACCGTGAAGCCCTTGAACCGCCTGAGCTTCATCTCATTGTTCGGAATCATCATCGTCTCCTGATCTGAGTGAATAGGTCGAGAAGTCGCTGCTGTCTAAAGACTCCGGCCCGGGCAGCACTGAGCTGTCTTCCGGCGCTATGCGTGCGGGGCGGCCTTTGGAATGCTTGGCAGCCGCTTTACCCTTGTTTTCGTGTTTGCAGGCTTCGATGTATTCGTTGAGCGCGTACAGCTTGATGCATGCAATATCCCCATCGAACCGGCGCTTTTCTGCCTTGAGTTGTTCCACCACGAGTTCATGCTCGCTGAGGGACAGGCCATTCTGGTAGTCAGGCCGGGTTGCGATGGCTGGGTGCCAATCCTGCGGTGTATTTGGGTGCGCGACCCAAACGGTCCCCAGGTCACAGGGGTTGAAATAAACAATGGCTTGCTGCTTGGGCGCGAGCCGTTGGCGAACTTCGGGCAGTCCAGGGCCGAACCAGATCAAATGCGACTTCTTCACACGGCCGCCGTCGATCCTCAGCCGCCAGACGCTCAGGCATCGCTGGTTTAACTCCTCTTCGCTGTACCGCTCGGCCGGCGGGGCGAGGGCGCTAAGCTGCGCCTTTTTCTCCGCAGGGCAGGTATGCAGTTCGTCGTGCCAAGTGGCATGGTAAATGTCCAGCCATTGGGCAAAGGCGTTACGAAATTGCTCCAAGGTCAGGCAGGCGCGCAATTTCGATGGGTAGTCACCGCGCTCGCGTGGTGAGCTTTTGGTGGTGCCCGGGAGGTTGTGACAAAAGCCCGTGTTCACCGTGCCGAAAAAACGCTCCATCATGGCTTTGGCGTCGGGATCACCGACGGGCATGTAATCGGGGTCGATGCCCAACGACTCGAACGTAGTAATGGCCCAGGTGTTGAAAACTTCCGAACCACGATCCGTGCCGATTCCGGCCATTTTGCCGTTTTTGATGATGGCGCGGATGGTGGCGCGCATCATCTTCTCCGCGCAGGGTGCTCCGAAGGCAATATCCCAGCCTGAACACTCCCGATCGGCGGGGACAAGATGCGCGGACAAAATGGGGCGACCAGCCGGGTCACCGGCGGAGTCCGCCAGTATTACGTCCATCTCCTGGCTGTCGAACAGGGTGCAGGCATAGGGATCTTCGTCAACGTACAGGTGGCCGCTGAACTTGTTCAGCCGTTTGGCGGCCTTGGCCCCTTCACGCTCATGCGCGACATAGTAGCGGTCCATGCACAACACCCGGCGTCGGAAGGTAGCGTATGACGGCATGCTGATGGACGTCGCATCGTAGTGATGGCGCTCTTGGTTTTCCTTGGCAATGTGCCCTCGGAGCAGTTTGTACGCATGCATAAGCGACGGCCGCTCACGCCGGAGGTACACCGTCTTGATGTAATGCCGAATGAGCTCCTCGGTGGTTTCGGCCATCCGATTTCGGCGCGCGCGCAACGGCTTCCTAAGCAGCGCCAGCGGGTTGTGGTTGCTGCTCAGGTAGCGTTGTTTCCACTTCCATAAGGTGGTGACGCCCGGTGGGTGGTTATCGCCAATTTTCGCCGCGACTTGGCGAATCATGGCCTTCGCTGCGATGCGCGGTAGCCTGCCACCCAGTTGCTGCAAGTTCGCCTGGACGTAGGCCAGGCGGAGCTGAAACCTGCTCCGCTGGGCACCGGTCAGGGACGCCAACTGCGCCGCCGGACTGGTGTCGATAGCCGCACGTTGATGCAGTACCAACTGGCCGCGTTGTTCCAAGGTGGCGAACAAGTTGTGATCGAGAAAGCGCCGGTACTTGTGAATCAACGAGCACATGGCGATGCATCCATCGTTAATGCTGATGATCTCGTAGACCTGGCCGTCGAGTTTGTATTGCGCGCCGACTTTAGGTTCGCTGATGTGCATGACCGCCTCCCATAATGGACGTGTTGATGGTCAAGCGTTGGTTCAGATCAAAACTCAAATGCCGATCAAATAACGCCTTGTAGAACGCCCGTTCGCGTACCTCGGAGGGGTGGGCGAGCAGCTCCCGCAGGGTCACCGGGTAGGACAGGGTCGGTAAAAGCCGCAGGCAGCCGCCATACTCATCGGCGCTCACGTTAAAGGAGTGGAAATACAAAAATTTCAGATTTCTCAAGCGCGACGGCGGGCGGATGCTGGCGAGGTCGGCCCGTGCCAGGTAGCTATTGGTTTCGCTCAGCAGGTGCTGGGCGGCGCGCAGCTTAGCCTTCCAAAGTGTGGACACTTGCGAGAAGTCGACTTTGACCTCGGTGTAGTAATGCTCCTCCAATGTCTCCACCAGAAAGTCGGGATGGTAGCGATGCAACTGCCCATCAATACGCAACTCCAGCTCTCCGGGTTGGCTGCAATATCGGACGACCGCCGGGTCGTACTCCAGATGGATACAGTAGTCAGCCTCAAGCGTACTGTGGCACACGACTTGTCCATGGATTTTGCGAGAAGGGAAGAACAACAGGTGCTTGCCGAAGGCGGCATTGACGGCTGGCCTGTGCAGCGCTGTTTGGTGGTCCATCGCGTACCTCCATCGGGAGTGGCTGCCCTCGCGTCTCGTACAACCGCGCACGACAGGTCCCGGCTAATGGGGTGTTGCGTCCCGACGTCGCGGGTCATGGCGTGTTTCCATGACAGAAGACCTATCTAAACTCATGTGAGGACTCCTTAAATAAGAGGGCCTACTCATGCTCTCGATTGATAAAGGAGCAGTCGTCGCAATTGTGTCCTGCAGCACATCCCTTGGGCGTGCCGTGATGCGATCGAGTAGAGTCAGCTCCAGTACGCCGACCATTTCTGGGTGCCAGGTAATGTGCACACTCTTCAGGTGCTGCTCATCACCATGCTCGTTTCGAACTTCATGTGCCATCAATGGCCGGGACGGGTAGGTGTTCTTGTTCAACAGGATCAGGGTGAGCGCGACTGTCATCGACATGACTTGAAGTCGTTACCATCATTGCCGCCCGATGTACGAACCATATGACACCGTATCCCAATTGCTGCTGAGGCCCATAGACGGCGCAGCAAGTACCACCTTTGCCGTCCTATTACTCATATCCGTCTCCCGGTGTGTAGTGCTTCACGACCTGAGGGTCGTGTTCCAACCAGATGCAGTAGGCGGACTCCAGCACCGCGTCTCGCTCCATCGAGCGGCCATTTTTCAGCGATGGAAAGTCTATGATGAATTTTTGGTGGCGCCGTGGAAGGGATCTCCGTGCCAGTCCGTCTTTGAGTTTCATTTCACCGGATGTGATGATCATCTTTCGAACACCTGCCTCGCTGCGGATCGTTCTGCCGATGGGCGCGCTTACGATCTTGGAGATGAAGGTCATTAGGCCAGTCTCGGTTCCGGTTCCGGTTCCGAGGGGAGAGCGGACTTACTTGACGATTGAATGTCTTGGCGGCGGGCTGATGTAACGAGTTGCGATTGTGATCGAACTGCAACCAGCATGTGAGTAGCCTACGTAGCGAAGCCAAAGTCGAAGAAATCGTCACAGGCCGGTCCGTATTGCTTGTCATTAGCTCGTCTACTACAGATCGATGAATGCCTCTGAAAATCTTTTCCACATGACACTTCTGCAGGCAATGCATTGAGTTGTGGAATTGCACATCCACACCGTGACGTTCCAGCGGTCGGCCGATTCTCCTAATGTCCTGCCCGGTGTCCACGATGTAGCTGGGGCCGCGCTTGCCAAAATGCCTTTCGCTGATGCTCGAAGTGAGGAAAGCCCGTAGCAAAGATGGAGAGTTCACTAAACGGAACGCCAACTCCCGACCCATTCCATTTCCAGAAGCAGCATGAATTGCCACAGAAAGGTCTGCGGGGGTGAAGCGCAGCAATTGCGTGTCGCAAGTGATCACGCCCTCAACAAGGATCGAGTGAACACAAAGATGAAACCCATGGACCGTGTTCATTCCAGGCACTCCCGTATAAGCGAGGAGGATGGTTGTTTTCCTGAAGGTTACGAATCAACCATTCCTACGAGCCTTAGAGCTTATCGTTATATATTGCAGATATGTTATTACCTAATAAAGTCGGTGGTAAGTCCGATATATATTGAGCTTTTTTACCGAAAGATTGGGTTCGGCTTGAAGGTGTTGGCGCTGATGCTATTTTGGCCCAGGTTGCCGGAATTCATTGACCCACCCGAATACACAGCAAACGATGGCCTCGCGCGGGATTTCAGAGGCTCCATATGGGGCAGTCAATATCAGCACCCGGGTCAAAATCGCATCAGCGCCAACAGAGTAGGTTCTCTGATGGAGGTCGTGCCTGAGGTCAGGCCAACTGAAAATCCGACTTTTTCAAAAGAATCGGCCAGAAGCGGACGTTTGACGTGATGAAAAAATTCGCTCTCCACGTTTCCCCATTAGGGCAAGCGTCCAACCGCAGCTAACCAACCAAGGTGTACTCAGTGCGACCAAGGGGTGAATAGCTCTGCCTGCGTTTCTGTCATCCGCAGAAGCTCATCAATGACCGTGCGCAGTTTAGGCTGGAGGTAGCGCGTCTTCGGCCAAATCACATGAATAGGCATGCGAGCGCCAGCGTACTGATCCAACACGGTTAGGCCTTCCAAAAATGAGTCGATTGCGCGCCCTTGGCGATTGGCATTCGCCCAAGTAGTGGGTCGAGCATTTCGGAAATGATCCGGTAGTCGAGTAAATACGGTCGTTTCAAGGATCGGCGGGGCGGCAAAGAAGCTCATATTTGCTCCTGGCTGGGAGTCGGGCATCCGGGCCCGGAGATTGTTTTGTTGTTTTAATGCAACGTCGTTTCAAAATAAATCATAATGCGACGAAAGGCGACTCTATTTTTCTCATGAGATGGAGTATCAGAGAGAAATTTAGGGGGTTGACGGGGCATATCGTTTTCTGCGTATCTATAAAAAGAAATGGCGTTTCAAAAATAATAAAATCGGAGTTTTTAGCATGCTTAGTCTTCAATGGCGCGCACCCCGCCTCCCTTTGGTGCTCACTGATTTCGGGATCCTTACCGGCGACGCTTCGCTGCTTCCGCCATGCCCTCGTGCTCAGGATCGTCTCGTTGAAGGTCTATCCAGGGTTCCGACCTAGCGCACGGTTGAGCGCAATGGCGGCCCTATTTAAAGGGCTGACTCGCAAATTTTTTCCATAACAATGAAAAACGGGCGTCCGCAAATGGGCGCTCGCGGGGAGCGTTTGTTTGAAAATTATCTCTATCTATCGCATTGCCACAGTCGTCAGTTGTGGGCTTGCAGGGACAGTTGCTCAAGCAGAGTTTTTGAAGGACAGCCATGCGGATCTGTCGATGCGCAATTTGTACTTCAACAGCGACAATCGCGATGGTGCAGCCAACCCTTCAAAAACTGAGGAGTGGGCTCAGGGTTTCATACTCAATTACCGCTCTGGCTATACGCCTGGGCTGATAGGGGTAGGTGTCGACGCAATGGGTATGTTGGGCGTCACCCTGGACAGCGGAAAAGGTCGACATATTGGTAGTACGATGATTCCTTCCGATGGCGACGGTGCGGCAAGCGAGTGGAGTGACTTCGGGGCGACCGCAAAGGTGAAGCTAAACCAGACCGAACTGCGATTTGGTCAGTTGATGCCAAAGATACCGGTGCTGGTTGCGTCTGATGGTCGATTGTTGCCGCAAACGCTCGAAGGTGCGCAGCTGCAGTCCAAGGCGCTGGATGACTTCACGTTTCTTGGTGGTGCGCTGAATCGCGCGACGGGACGAGCCTCAACCGATCGTACAGGGTTGGCGGTAAATGGTGGAACCCAGGAAAGTGACCGTTTTTACTTTGGTGGTGTCGACTACCGCGTTAACCGCTCCTTGTTGCTTCAGTATTACGGGGGGCAGTTGGAGGATTACTACACGCAACATTTCTTGGGACTCAACCACAACTGGAGCCTGGGCGATGAGGGCTCTCTGACTACCGATCTCAGGTATTTCAGAACCCGTTCCGATGGTGCCAATGGCACTGCCTCCGGTCGAGGTCAGGGGTATGTGGCGAGTGGATACACGGCGGATGGCAACGGCGAGATCGACAATAACCTATGGAGCGCCGCCTTCACCTATCGCTTCGGCGGGCATGCGCTGACCGTGGGTTATCAAGACGTATCCGATGACAGCAATTTCGTGCAGATCAATCAGGGCTCGATCGATAAGGGCGCTGGTGGCAGCAGTCTTTATTTATTGACGGATAAGATGCTGCTCAACTTCACACGTGCAGGTGAGCGGACTGGTTTTGCGCAATACGCTTATGACTTCGCCCCTCTCGGTGTACCCGGACTCAAGGCTGCTGTGATGTACCTCAAGGGTGATCACATCCAGACATCGAGTGGCGTGGAACAGTCGGAGTGGGAGCGCGACATATCTCTGGATTACGTGATCCAAAGCGGTAGCTTCAAAAATCTTGGCTTCACCTGGCGCAATGGAATGTCGCGCAGCGAGGCGACGCGCAACGGTGATCAGAACCGCCTGATCGTCAATTACACATTGCCGCTGTTCTAACTCACGCTTCGTAAAGACTTCTTCAAGGGCAAGGCATACGACAGTCGCTTAAGGTTGCATGCCGATCGCCATCATCCCTATTTCGGCCCAGCGGTGCTTTTCGGCACCGTTTAGCCATCAGCGCACTCAAACTCCCGATTACCATTTTAAAGGGCATCAAAACTCGGTCGTTGGATTCGATTGAGGCTCAGGAAATCTTGGAAATGGTCGAGATTGTTTTCAATTTGACACCGACGATCTGTAAAAATAGAACGTCGTTGCATTTCTCCTATTGTGAAGGCACTGTATGTGCCGGGTCTTGAATCATGAACCGGAGCACGGATTCACACGGCTTCTTAGAATTGAGCGCATTACAAATTTACAAAATTATCGGATTTCCGCTGAGCGTAGGTGAGACAAGAAAATGGCCAAAGCCGCCGATGTAGTTGTGCAATGCTTGGAAAATGAAGGCGTCGAATATGTGTTCGGCATTCCTGGCGAGGAAAACCTCGACCTACTTGAGTCTCTACGCAAGTCGAAAATCAAGCTTGTGCTGACTCGTCACGAGCAATCCGCCGGCTTCATGGCCGCCACCTACGGCCGCCTCACAGGTAAGACCGGCGTTAGCCTGTCGACCCTCGGCCCAGGCGCAACGAATTTGGTCACTGCCAGCGCGTACGCCTATCTGGGCGGCATGCCGATGATGATGATTACCGGCCAGAAGCCGATCAAGAAGTCCAAGCAAGGACGTTTTCAGATCATCGACGTCTGCGGCATGATGGATCCCATCACCAAATACACCCATCAATTGGCTTCGGCCGACAACATTCCCTCGCGCATGCGTGAAGCTTTCCGCTTGGCCGAAGAGGAGAAGCCCGGCGCCGTACACCTGGAGCTGCCGGAAGACATTGCTGCCGAACAGACCGATAGCTTGCCGATCCCGCCGAGCCTGCATCGTCGACCGTTGGCTGAGCACAAGGCCGTCGAGGCGGCGGTGGAAAAACTGCAAAAGGCCCGTAGCCCGATCCTGGTGATCGGCGCCGGTGCGAACCGCAAGATGACCGCCAAGGTACTACAGCAACTGATCGACAAGACCGGTATCCCGTTCATTACGACCCAGATGGGCAAAGGCGTGGTCGATGAGCGGCACGAGCGTTTTTTGGGTAATGCTGCGCTGTCCGCCGGTGATTTCGTCCACCGCGCCATCGAGGCCGCCGACCTGATCGTCAACATCGGCCACGATGTCATCGAGAAACCACCATTCTTCATGGTTCGTGGTGGCACCGAAGTCATCCACATCAACTTCCGTTCTGCCGAAGTCGATGCGGTGTACTTCCCGCAAATCGAAGTGATCGGCGACATCGCCAACGCCGTGTGGCAGATCGCTGAAGCGCTGACCGACACCCGCCACTGGGACTTCACTCGCCTGCTGGCCATCCGCGAAGCCAACGAAGCGCAGATCTCTGAAGGCGCCAACGACGATCGCTTCCCTGTGTATCCGCAGCGCCTGGTGGCCGACATCCGTCGCGTGCTGCCATCGGAGGGTATCGTTGCGTTGGATAATGGTATCTACAAGATCTGGTTCGCCCGCAACTATAAGGCCCACAAACCTAATACCGTGCTGTTGGACAATGCTCTGGCGACCATGGGAGCGGGCCTGCCGTCGGCGATGGCAGCGCATTTAGTTTATCCGGATCGACCGGTGATCTCCGTGTGTGGCGATGGCGGCTTCATGATGAACAGCCAGGAGTTGGAAACTGCAGTGCGTTTGGGTATGCATATCACCGTGGTGATTCTTCGTGACGATGGCTACGGCATGATCCGTTGGAAGCAAGCCAACATGGGGTTCACCGATTTTGGCCTGGACTACGGCAACCCGGACTTCGTTAAATACGCCGAAGCCTATGGCGCCAACGGCCACCGTGTGGAGAGTGCCCAAGGCTTGTTGCCGCTGCTCGAACATTGCGTCAAGACTCCAGGCGTACATGTAATCGACTGCCCTGTGGATTACAGCGAAAACGACCGCATCCTGAACATGGAGTTGCGCGAGCGCAGCGCTGCAATTTGATGCGAGGCGGGCAAACGAATGCCCGCCGTACTTTCATGCATGAGCACAGGGGTTTCTCTATGCAATTCAAGGATTCCAATCTGTTCCGCCAGCAAGCCTTTGTGAATGGCGCTTGGGTTGATGCGGACAATGGTCTGACGATCAAGGTCAACAACCCGGCAACGGGCGAAATTCTGGGCACCGTGCCGAAAATGGGCGCTGCCGAAACCCGTCGTGCGATCGAAGCTGCTGACAAGGCGCTGCCGGCCTGGCGTGCACTGACCGCCAAAGAACGTGCGGGCAAACTGCGTCGCTGGTTCGAACTGATGATCGAGAACCAGGAAGACCTGGCTCGTCTGATGACGCTGGAGCAAGGCAAGCCACTGGCCGAAGCCAAGGGCGAAATCGTTTACGCCGCTTCCTTCATCGAGTGGTTCGCCGAAGAAGCCAAGCGCATCTACGGTGACGTGATTCCGGGTCACCAGCCAGACAAGCGCCTGATCGTGATCAAGCAGCCGATCGGCGTGACTGCTGCCATCACCCCGTGGAACTTCCCTGCCGCGATGATCACCCGTAAAGCCGGTCCGGCTCTGGCCGCCGGTTGCACCATGGTGCTCAAGCCTGCTTCGCAAACTCCTTTCTCAGCCCTGGCCCTGGCCGAACTGGCCCAGCGTGCGGGCATCCCGGCTGGCGTGTTCAGTGTCGTGACCGGCAGCGCCGGCGACATCGGCAGCGAGCTGACCAGCAACCCGATCGTGCGCAAGCTGTCCTTCACCGGTTCGACCGAAATCGGTCGTCAACTGATGTCGGAATGCGCCAAGGACATCAAGAAAGTGTCCCTGGAACTGGGCGGCAACGCGCCATTCATCGTGTTCGACGATGCGGATCTGGATAAGGCCGTCGAAGGCGCGATCATTTCCAAGTACCGCAACAACGGCCAGACCTGCGTCTGCGCCAACCGCCTGTACATCCAGGACGGCGTTTACGACGCGTTCGCCGAGAAACTGAAAGCCGCTGTGGCCACGCTGAAGATCGGTAACGGCCTGGAAGCTGGCACCACCACAGGCCCGCTGATCGACGAAAAAGCTGTGGCCAAAGTGCAAGAGCACATCGTCGACGCCGTGAACAAAGGCGCAACCATACTGGCCGGTGGCATGCCGATGGAAGGCAACTTCTTCGAGCCGACCATCCTGACCAACGTTCCGAACAACGCTGCCGTGGCCAAGGAAGAAACCTTCGGTCCATTGGCGCCGCTGTTCCGCTTCAAAGACGAAGCCGATGTGATTGCGATGTCCAACGACACCGAGTTCGGCCTGGCCTCGTACTTCTACGCTCGTGACCTGGGCCGTGTGTTCCGTGTGGCTGAAGCCCTGGAATACGGCATGGTGGGCGTCAACACCGGTCTGATCTCCAACGAAGTCGCGCCATTCGGCGGCATCAAGGCGTCGGGCCTGGGTCGTGAAGGCTCTAAGTACGGCATTGAGGACTATCTCGAAATTAAGTATCTGTGCATCAGCATTTGATGATGGTCTGAAGCTTTAACCTCTGCCAGTGCGGTGTGATGCAGCACCTCACTGGTTTTTTTGCTTCTGAGGGGCTGTAAAATATGGTGCAACGTCTTCCATTGTTTGTGCCCCAATATTTGGTTCGAAAAGTGGCTATGTCAGCTGCTTGTGTCGAACTGAGTTACCACAAGGATGGCGAGGATATCGTCCTTGTCGGATAATCGATGTTCCGGCCCTGACAATGATTTGTTAGAGGGCCTAATAGGTGAGGTTCTTCTGATGGCGAATGCGCGGCCGCGTCCAGCGGTAAATGGTGTGGCTTCGGCTGACCGGGTCTTGACCGTGCTCACGGCTTTTCGAGTCGGCGATACGGCGTTGAGCCTGGTAGAGCTGGTTGAGCGTACTGGGCTGATCAAAAGCACGGTCATGCGCTTAATGGTCTCCCTGGAAAATCATGGTCTGATCAATCGAATGGCGGATGGCCGCTATCAGTTGGCCAGCGAGGTCATGAGGCTTAATGCTGTTTATCAGGAAGCCTTGGATCTTGAGCGTCATGTGATGCCTAGGCTCCAGTACCTCTCCGATCAATCCGGCGAAACCGCATCATTTTACGTTCGCCATGGCGCTTATCGTATGTGCCAGTACCGGGTGAACTCCTCCCATCGCCTGCGACTCAACCTGCAGCCGGGTGATATGCGTCCCATGGACGAAGCGGCTGGTGCTCAGGCGCTGCGTGCACCTTTTCAAGTAGGTATTACGCTGGAAAAACCTTATTACTCACGCGGTGCAACAGATCCGCATGCTGCCTCGATTGCGCTGCCTATCTATGGCGCTCAGCAAGAGATTATGGGGGCACTGGTGATTTCGGGGCCTGCAAGCCGATTGACTGAAGAAGCGGCAGGCAGCATTAGCGCAATCTTTTTCGATACCGCCCGTGATCTGATGCGAAGCTTGGGCTTCAAGCCAGCGGACGGTACGCCTGCCAGCAGCGAGTTAGAAGCCGTAAAGTGATACGGGGTTATCGCGAAGGATCAAGGTGCGTTTTTTGTCCTCTGGAGCCCAAAGCGTAAGTAGATCCAGTATGGCTGCGTCGTCTGGTTTTCGATCAGCTGCAAGCGTGGGATGCGGCCAATCGCTTCCCCAAAGTACGCGCTCGACATTCCTATTGATGACCGAGCTGGCAACCTTGCCAACGTCTTCATATGTCGGCACTCCTACCTTTGAACGAAGGTAAGGAGCCGATAGTTTGATCCAGGTTTTCTCGTTGCCCATCAATTTGGTCAACAATGTAAAGGCCGCAGATTTCACTCCTTCGGGTTGTGGCACATGTCCCATGTGATCTATCACCACCTTGGTCGGCAGTTTCGCTAGACGTTGTTCCAGCTCTACCAAGAAAGGCCCGGGAGCAACTTGCACGTTCCAACCTAGTGCGTCGAATCGGGATGCCAGTCGCTCAAGATCATCAAGTGCTGTGTTACCAACACTCATATTGAAGCGTATGCCGCGAACCCCGGCACCATGGAGTTTCGTCAGCTCTTCATCGCTGACTGAGCCATCGACAACGGCGGTACCACGGGCATCGCCGCGACTGCGTAGCAGTCCATCCAGCAAGATGCGATTGTCTGTGCCATAGGTTGAAGGAGTAACGATCACCATCCGCGACATACCTAGATGTTTTTGCAACTGGCGATAATCCTCAAGCAGTGCATCGGGTGGAAGCAGTGTGGCATTGGGAACGGTAGGATAGCGGTGATCATACAAATGCATATGGCAATCCACACTACCGGTCGGAGTAATTAGCCTCGCGACTGAGTCATCTTGGCTGAAAGGTACGTTGGCTAGCACGCCCATAGACGCGACGGCGCCCAATGCCCCTCCCGCTTGCAAGAAGCTGCGACAAGATTAGAACCATCTTAGGATTTCTTTTTGTTGTTCTAGTGCAACGATGCCCATTTTCCGCCAAGGAAAAATGAGCATCGTCAGTTTGGTGAGAAGGTTTCTATCTAACGCTGACTGCCAGTTCAGCTTGTTCGCGCTGACGTTTACGACCAATGACCAAAACCATGAGTCCAGCAACTGTGCACAGTGCCGCCAACGGCATCAGTGCCAGTGCATAGCTGCCGGTTGCATCGTGGATCGCGCCGTACGCATTCACCATCAGGCCTCCACCGATCAGGTTGGCCATGGCGCCAACCGCCGCCAGCCCTGCAGCAGCCGTTGAGGACGATAGCCAGCCAGACACCAGTGCCCAGAATGGCCCCTTCATCGAATACGCTCCGACCAAAACCATGGTCAGCATTACGATCGTGGCAGGCAAGGATGAGGTGAACAGGGTCATGAGCAGACCTGCAGCAATGAGCAATAAGGTCATTGCTGTGTGCCAACGACGTTCACCGGTGCGGTCGGAGCTACGGCCCCAGAGAATCATCAGTACCGAAGCGACGCCGTAGGGAATGGCATTGACTAAGCCAATTTCCATGGAGGTCAGGCCGAAGGTCTTGAGTAACTGAGGAGCCCAAACGCTCATGGTGCTGCCGGCAGCAGATGCACCCGAGTAGATCAGTGCCAGCACCCAAATATCTTTATGGCGTAGCAGTTTCCACAAAGAGATATGGCCGATGGCAGTTTTCTTCGATGCTTCCTCAGCCAGGCGCTGGATCAACCAGTTGCGTTGTTCATCTGTAAGCCATTTGGCCTGTTCCGGACGATCGGTGAGCACAAACAGGCAGGCAATGCCCAGCAATACTGCCGGAATACCTTCAATGATGAACAGCCAGTGCCAGCCGCGCATGCCCATCCAGCCATCAAGGCTGAGCAAAAGCCCGGACAAAGGGGAGCCAATGAAATTGGCGGCAGGGATGGCAACCATAAAGATTGCGACCATGCGTGCACGATAGGCCGATGGTAACCAGTAGGTGAGGTACAGCAGCACGCCTGGGAAGAAACCAGCCTCGGCAGCACCCAGCAGGAAGCGCATTACGTACAGGGAGTTGGCGCCCTGGACGAAGGCGGTTCCCGCCGAAATGATGCCCCACGTGATCATGATCCTTGCGATCCAGATCCGTGCACCAAACTTTTGCATGGCCAGGTTGCTGGGCACTTCCACCAGGAAGTAAGCAAAGAAAAACAGGCTGCTGGCAAATCCGAAGATTTTTGCGCTCAAGCCCAGGTCTGCGTTCATCTGCAGTGAGGCCATACCGATGTTGCCGCGATCAATGATCGCGATCAGGTAGCAGACGATAAGGAATGGCAGCAAGCGCCAAGCGACCCGGTGCATCGTTGTGCGTTCGAGTTCGCTTACGGTAGAGGTTGGTGCAGTCATAAGGCTCTCCAATTGTTTTTTTTCTGGAGTGTCGCGTTACGGAAGCGCTCCTTTATGTAACGCAAGGAGCGCGGAAACATTACGATCAGCAGTCGAGCAAGTGCCTGTTGACCACGCAGCGTGGATCCAATGGCTGGCCTGCCCAGACATCCATGATCTGTCGCAACGCGACGACACCTACGCGATCACGTGCCTCGAAGGTGTTTGCGCCGACATGAGGCGTCGCCACCAGCGTCGGAAGGCCCCACAGAGGGCTGTCGGCGGGCGGAGGCTCGGGATTGAACGTATCCAATCCAGCGCCGGCGATTTTACGTTCGCTCAGTGCTTCTACCAGTGCCTGGGTATCAATCAGTTCGCCGCGAGCGGTATTGATCAGCATGCTGCCTGGGCGCATGAGTTCCAGTTGTGCAGCTCCAATCAGGTTGTGATTGGACTCGGTCAGCGGGCAATGCAGGCTAATGATATCGCTCTGTTCCAGTAGACGATTGAAGTCCTGTTCGCGTTCCACATGATCGCGCTCCGGTAGATCCTGAAGGTAGGGGTCATAGACCTTCACTTTCATGCGCAGCGGAGCGACCAGATCCATCAGGATGCTGCCAATCGACCCCAGTCCTACCAGGCCGAGTGTTTTGCCAAACAACTCAATTCCGTTCGCTTCGGCCTTATCCCAATGACCGTCGCGCATACGTGCGTCCAGCAGTGCGGTTTGTCTCGCGACACTGAACATCAAGGCAAAGGCGTGTTCCGCGACCGATTGAGCATTCGCGCCTACGGCAATGCTGACTGGAATGCCGCAAGCGGCGGCGGTCTCTATATCGATGGTGTTGTAGCCAACGCCATGTTTAGCGATCGCTTTCAAATTCTTCGAGGCCTTGATCATCGATCCGGTCAGGTGCCCCTGGCGAACGATGATCGCGTCAGGTTGCTGCTCGCGAATGACGGCTTCCAATTCCTCGGCGGGCAGATAGGGCGTCGTTGGAATGACTCTGACGCCCGCTGCGGCGGCCAGTTTCATGGCATCCGCAGCGAGTTCAGGGCCAGTTAGCAGAATGGTTAGGGACATCGTAAGTACCTTGTTTTTATCGTGGAGATAAACGCTGGCGCATGCAGCGACTGCGATGACATAACCCTAACATAATGAAACGTCGTTGCAATACAGCGTTTTTTACGTTCGTCGGATAGCGGTCACGGCTAAAAATTCTGAGTTGCATCATTCAAAATGAAATGCAATTCTAAAAACAAGCTTCGACGGCGATCGATGTGATCGAATAAAACCAAAATGAGGTATGTCACATGAGCATTGGATTTCAGGTGCTGGAGCGCGCACGCAAAGTCAGCGCAGAGTGGGTCGCACGTTATCGGGAGCTTCCGGTAGCCAACGTCAGCGACTCCATGAATCGCATGACGGCAGGGGGCTCTCGCCTACGTCCCATGCACCGTGAAGGCGTACTCGCCGGCCCGGCAGTGACCGTCAAGGCGCGTCCGGGTGACAACCTGATGCTGCACTACGCAATCGACATCGCTGAGCCAGGCGACGTCATTGTTGTTGATGCGGGGGGTGATCTGACCAACGCGCTCATCGGTGAAATGATGGTCGCTTATGCGGTAAAACGCGGCGTGGCGGGCATCGTCATAAACGGGGCCATTCGCGATGCCGTTAACATTGGTGCCGGTGATTTCCCGCTGTTTGCCGCCGGTGTATCGCATCGAGGCCCCTACAAGGATGGGCCTGGCGAGATCAATGTGCCGATCGCTATTGATGGTATGGTGATCGAGCCGGGAGATCTGGTCATTGGCGATGACGATGGCTTGCTGTGCGTACCGTTTGACCAGATCGCCGAGATTTATGACCGTGCGACGGCCAAATATACCGCCGAGCAAAAACAGATGGAGCTCATCGCCCAAGGCAACAACGATCGTGCCTGGGTGTTGGAATCTTTGAAAAAGAAAGGCTGCCTGCTGCCGCTCTGATCCAGGACACTACCGCGCATCAAACTCTGTGGTGCGCGGTAGACAAAGGATCGATCAGCAATGGTGTGGCCTTTTAAGGAATCTCATTCTTGTCCACACCGTACTCTTCACGTCCCACACGTTGGCCTGCACCTGTTCGGGCGCTTGCCAATCGAAATTTTCAGATCTACTTCGCCGGCCAGGGCATCTCTACTCTGGGCAAGTGGGTTCAACAAGTCGCCTTGGCTTGGCTGGCCTATCATTTGACTGGCTCAGCCGTTCTGCTGGGCCTCATCACGTTTCTCTCCCTTGCACCACAACTTCTCATCGGGCCGTTCGCGGGAGCCTGGATAGATCGTCATGACAAACGACGGTTGCTGATAGGGGTGCAAGTGGTGCTGATTTTCCAGTCACTTACGCTGGCCACCCTCACTCAGTTCGGCTGGATCGACGCTAACTCGATTGCGGGCATGGCCTTGCTGTTGGGTCTGTTAAATGCGGTGGAGACTCCGTTGCGTCAGGCGCTCATCGGTAGCTTTGTCGACGACCCGGCAGATCTGCCGAATGCATTGGTGCTGAACGCAATGCTGATCAACGCTGCAAGGTTTGTCGGGCCACCCCTGGCAGGTACCTTGATAGCCGTGACGAGTGAGGCGGGCTGCTTCCTTCTGACTGCATTTGCCTACATGGGCCTCATGTTCGGTTTGGTTAAGGTCAGGGCGACAGCATCTGTAAAAGCAACCGGTTCGACTTCTCAAGTCTTCCGTGAAGGGTTGGCCTATCTCTGGCGGACATCAAGCGTTCGGCAGCTGTTGATCAGCGTGATCATGGTGAACCTGCTGGCGTCCTGCTACGCAGCACTTCTGCCGATTCTCGCCAAGACGGTCTATGCGGGTGATGCGAGGATCCTTGGTTGGTTATGGGGCGCAGCCGGTGCTGGTGCATTTGTAGCAACATTGGTTTTAGCCTTCAGTGGATCGCCTTCACGTTTGCGCTATTTCACCGATGGCGGTGCGGTTGTCTGCGGCTTCGCGTTGTTGGGAGTATTCATGGCCGGAAGCTTGCCGATGGCATTAATTGCATTGGTGCTGCTTGGCTTCGGCATCACGATGAGCAACGTGAGCACAAACATGCAATTACAAAGCGGCGCTCCGAGCGCTTTGCGTGGTCGTGTCATTGCATTCTACATAGCGATGCGCTTCGGGTTTGAAGCGGTGGGTGGGATGTTGGCGGGATTGGTAGCGGCTCGTTATGGAGCTCCGGCCACTCTGGGAATTGCGGGAGGTATGTTGCTTCTTTACCTGATTGCCAGCATCGGTAGACGCGGTTTGAAGCATTGATCAGGCGTCGGTTAGCAGTAGGCCTTGCGGTACTTTATGATCTGTACCAATCAACTGCCAACCTGACATTTATTGAAGTCGGGACTGCCGTCGTTCCACCAGGCCGGGCCTGACGATAACTCTCGATTCAAATAGCTGATTTTGGTGTACCGTTAGAAACTAATCACATAGAGACGTCTCATGTCTAAGCTCGCTGAGTTCCGCCAGCTCGAAAAACACCTAGCCGAACAGCTACAAGCGCTCGAAGCCTCCACATCCGCTTACATCTGGGCAATCGCACTGACTTGACGACCCATTTGCAATGGGCCTAATCAGCCATTTACAACGGATTTCAACTGCACCCCTAACCACCTTGACCAAGAGTGAAGGGCTGAAAGCAGTTGGTGGATGCGGAGAACTATGCTTGGTTTGCGCAGGGCGAGCCATCGAGCCATCGAGCCATCCAACGAGCAAACCGGTAAATGGAGTTCCGTCTAAGGTCTGCGGGTTGGCTCGATGCTAAATGTTTACAATTCAATATTCCTGAAAAACTTTAATTTATCTTGAAAATGACCGGCGCCAACATGCAGACATATCCCGAAGCGCCGGATTGCATGCAGCGTATGCCGAAAAGTGTCGAGCATTGTGCAGTCAACACCAATGTTTTCAGTGGGGTGTTCATCGCGTTGAAGCGGCAAGTACTTCCAGGCCGTCCAGTTTGGGAATGCTGATGTCGAGAATGACCAGGTCAGGCATGCATTTATGCACCATCTGCATGGCGTCGACCCCATTATCTGTTTCGCCGACGACCTGATATGTAATTGTCAATATCTACTTAATGGAGGTCCTCCTATTAAAGCTGCAATTGTAACCTTCGCGCTTTTAGGCTTCTGCTCTATGGTAATGGCGCAGGAAGGCGCTGCTAAAACTCAAGAGCAACAAGTCCCTGTCGAGCAATATACATAATACATATGACTCCCACGTAGACATCGCCAAGGTAAACTCTGAAGACCAGATACCGGATGTTTGTGGAGTTGTACCGATTCGCATCACGTACCAAAATTCCCAAGGCAAATAGCACGTACTAGAATATAAAGTCATGGGCGGTTGTAGTAACGATTGACCAACATACTGCGTCTCAGAAGGCTGTTTTACAGAGGCGCACATACCCTCATGCCTTACGATTTTTCAATCGGTCATACTGCCCATCATGATTAGGGTGAAGTTCTTCGTTTTAAAAACTAATGACTCCATTTTATTTTCTAATGACCACTGAAGGGAAGGTAGGCCTTGATTTCGATAGGCTGTGTAAACCAAAAGTTTATAGTGACATCTATAGCAGCCTTCAGGGTATCGAATGCTTTGCATAGTGCCAAGGGGCGGCATCTTCGCCGAGGCCGCTTGATGCATAAGTGATACCAGTTGCGGGAGAAAAAGTGTCACCAAGTTGGAGATATGCTTCGGACTGCGGTTGTTCAGTGCAGCACCGCGGAGACCCCTCTAGCAATGGCACGCATCACGACATAAAACATTTCATGCACGACACCCATGAGGGCGTTTAACGATCCCGAAAGACGGCTGGCTGATTCCATTCTTAATGAAAAGAATTTCAATCGTAGTGAAAACTCATGAGGGTTCAACGACTAGGGTATGGCCCATGTCGTCTCTTGCCAAGGCCTGCTGCTCATTTGGATCAATAAGTTGTCAGTTACGGTCATTGAGCGGCCGATGGAGTGCTCATAGTCTGTAACCCATGACAGAGGGGCGCCAAAGAGCGCCCTCACTTTTTCCGTGATCGTTCGTTGTGGAGTTACCGATGACCGCCGCTCATTACCCGCACCTGTTGGCCCCGCTGGACCTGGGATTTACCACGTTGCGCAACCGCACGCTGATGGGCTCGATGCACACCGGCCTTGAAGAGAAACCGGGTGGCTTCGAGCGCATGGCGGCGTACTTCGCCGAGCGTGCCCGTGGTGGTGTTGGCCTGATGGTTACCGGCGGTATCGGCCCCAACGATGAGGGTGGCGTTTACTCCGGCGCAGCCAAGCTGACCACCGAAGAAGAAGCGCTCAAGCACCAGATCGTCACCCGCGCGGTGCATGAGGCGGGCGGCAAGATCTGCATGCAGATCCTCCATGCTGGCCGTTATGCCTACAGCCCCAAACAGGTGGCGCCGAGTGCCATCCAGGCACCGATCAACCCGTTCAAGCCCAAGGAGTTGGACGAAGAGGGCATCGAAAAGCAGATCAGTGATTTTGTGACCTGTTCGACCCTGGCCCAGCAGGCTGAGTACGACGGCGTCGAAATCATGGGCTCTGAAGGTTATTTCATTAACCAGTTCCTCGCCGCCCACACCAACCACCGTACCGACCGTTGGGGTGGCAGCTACGAAAATCGCATGCGCCTGCCCGTGGAAATCGTTCGCCGGGTGCGTGAGGCGGTAGGCCCGAATTTCATCATCATTTTCCGCCTGTCGATGCTCGATCTGGTCGAGGGTGGCAGCACCTGGGAAGAAATCGTGCAGTTGGCCAAGGCCATCGAGCAGGCCGGCGCGACGATCATCAACACCGGTATCGGTTGGCACGAAGCGCGGATTCCGACCATCGCCACCAAAGTCCCGCGTGCGGCGTTCAGCAAGGTCACCGCCAAGCTACGCGGTTCGGTGAGCATTCCGCTGATCACCACCAACCGCATCAACACCCCGGAAGTTGCCGAGCAGATTCTGGCCGAAGGCGATGCCGACATGGTTTCCATGGCCCGGCCGTTCCTCGCCGACCCGGATTTCGTCAACAAGGCTGCCCAAGGCCGTGCCGATGAAATCAACACCTGCATCGGTTGCAACCAGGCCTGTCTGGACCACACCTTCGGCGGCAAATTGACCAGTTGCCTGGTCAACCCCCGTGCTTGCCACGAAACCGAACTCAATTACCTGCCGGTGCAGCAGTTGAAAAAAATCGCTGTGGTCGGCGCCGGGCCTGCAGGTCTGTCCGCTGCTACGGTGGCTGCTGAGCGTGGCCATCAGGTGACCCTGTTCGATTCCGCCAGCGAAATTGGCGGTCAGTTCAACGTTGCCAAGCGTGTACCGGGCAAGGAAGAGTTCTACGAAACCCTGCGTTATTTCGCTCGCAAGCTGCAGACCACCAACGTTGAGGTGTGTCTGAACACTCGTGTCGATGTGGCGAAACTGCTGGAAGGCGGTTACGACGAGATCATTTTGGCCACTGGGATTGCGCCGCGCGTACCGGCGATTCCCGGTGTCGAAAACGCCAAGGTCTTGAGCTACCTGGACGTGCTTCTGGAGCGTAAGCCTGTGGGCAAGCGTGTCGCGGTGATTGGCGCCGGTGGTATTGGTTTCGATGTGTCGGAATTTTTGGTTCACCAGGGCCAGGCCACCAGCCTGAGTCGTGATGAGTTCTGGAAAGAGTGGGGCATCGATACACATCTAGAAGCACGCGGTGGTGTCGCCGGCATCAAGGCCGCGCCCCATGCACCTGCCCGTGAAGTGTTCCTGCTGCAGCGCAAGAAATCCAAGGTCGGCGACGGGCTGGGCAAGACCACCGGCTGGATTCATCGTACCGGTCTGAAGAACAAGCAGGTGCAGATGCTCAACAGCGTCGAGTACCTGAAGATTGACGATGACGGCCTGCACATCCGCATCGGCGAAAGCGGTGAGCCGCAAGTGTTGCCGGTGGACAACATCGTCATCTGCACCGGGCAGGACCCATTGCGCGAGTTGCAGGATGGCCTGGTCGCGGCGGGGCAGAACGTGCACCTGATCGGTGGCGCGGATGTGGCGGCAGAACTGGATGCCAAGCGCGCGATCAATCAGGGTTCGCGATTGGCGGCGCAGTTGTAACAGGCAGGTTCAACGTACCAATGGCCATCGCGAGCAGGCTCGCTCCCACACTGGATCTTTGTTGCACCGAAGACCCTCTGTGGGAGCGAGCCTGCTCGCGATGCTTGCCTGAGAGCGACTAGAATGTCGGCTCTTCATGAGCTCGAACAGACACCAATGCTGCTTCCTCCCTCCGACTGGCTTCCCCAAGCCCCTCTCGAACCCTTCCATCTTGACTGGCTCACCGACGCTGGCATCCAAGTCGCCATCCTGCGCCTGGATGGGATCGACCCACTGATCAGCGGCAACAAGTGGTTCAAGCTCATCGAACACCTCAAGGCCGCTGACCAGTCAGGCGCCGAAGGCATCATCAGCCTGGGCGGGGCTCACTCCAATCACCTTCATGCATTGGCCGCTGCCGGCAAGCGTTTCGGTTTCTCCACGGTCGGCCTGTTGCGCGGGCATCCTCAGGAAACGCCAACGGTGAAAGACTTGCAGGCCTTCGGCATGCAGTTGCATTGGCTGGGTTATGGAGGTTATCGGGCGCGGCACGAGCCGGGGTTCTGGTTATCGTGGAAAGAGCAGTACCCCAACTTGCAGCCCGTACCCGAAGGTGGCGGCGGTTTACCTGGGGCGCTTGGCTGCATGCAGCTCAAGGATCAGGTCCGCAAGCAATTGCACAGCCTTGGATGGAGCGATTACTCAGGCTGGTGGCTGGCCTGTGGAACCGGAACAACCCTGGCCGGCCTGGTCTTGGCCGAAGCGGGAGAACACTCGGTTTATGGCGCGCTGGCGGTGCCCGACGATCATGGCGTGGCGCAGCAGGTCGAGCGGATTCTGGAAGAGGCGGGTGCGCGCCGATCGTCTTATGAACTGATTGACGCCAGTCGGGGTGGCTTTGCCAAAGTCGATCCGCCGTTACTCGAATTCATCGATCAGGCCGAACGCGCCAGCGGCATTCCCCTCGAACCTCTGTACACCGGCAAGGCACTGCTATCGCTCAAACAGCAAGTCGAGACGGGGAAGTTTGCCCCAGGGACGCGGTTGATCTTCGTCCATACCGGCGGATTGCAGGGGCGGCGGGGGTTCAACCCAAAAATCTGAAGTCCATACGAATTACTGTGGGAGCGAGCCTGCTCGCGATTGCGCACGGTCAGCCAACACATTCGCTGAATGTCAGGCACTCATCGCCAGCAGGCGGGCTCCCACACTTTGTCATTCGTTGGATTTTAGTAATCGCGGTTAACTCGCTTTGGCATCATCCGCAACAAGGTGTTATCACCCACCACATAGTGGTGATACAGCCCGGCCACGGCGTGCAGGCCGATCAGCCAATAGCCGATGGTGCCGCCGAGCTCGTGCCAACCTTGAAGCTGCTTGGCCAGTTCCTTGTTCTCGGCCACCAGCAGCGGCAGATCAATGCCGTAGAACATCACTTGATTGCCTTTGGCGCTGGTAGTGAGCCAGCCGAGAATCGGCGTGGCGATCATGAACAGATACAGCGCCCAGTGCATCAGCTTGGCCAGCGTGGTCTGCCATTGCGGCGATGCCGGAAAAATCTGCGGTGCCGGGCCGAAGGTGCGGGCGAACAGCCGAAGCCAGACCAGCACAAACACCGTCAGGCCGAGCATGAAGTGCGACTCCACGATCAAGGTTCGACCACCACTGCCCTTGGGAAACATCCCGCGCAGTTCGATGCTGGCGTACACCAGCGCCAGCAGGACCAGCATCAACCAATGCAGCGTGATCGATACGGTGCTGTAGCGTGATTCGGAGTTTTTCCATGGCATTTCGCGTTTCCTCACAGGTCAGGTCTAGCCACCGTTCTTTGCCGACGGTGTACTTTAACTGTAATCCTGTTTCAACGGCTTTGCCTCGGGCTGTTTAACGGCTGAACGCTTCGTTCAGGGAATGACAGGAAGACGCATTATCCCACCGATGTAGGAGCTGCCGCAGGCTGC
>NZ_JBOIBY010000421.1:0-1355 GCF_050739655.1 Pseudomonas sp.
CCTTTACTGATCCGATCAAGAACCTGCTGGATTACAAAACCTGGACGCTCAAGCGTGACGGCAATGTAAAGCAGGTAGAGCTGGTCAGCGGACGCGGGAACGACACGTTCCTGGTCGCAAAGCTCAAGGGTCTCGATGATCGCGAAGAAGCTCGTCTTCTGGCCGGTTATGAGATCTGCGTGCCGCGCAACCTGTTCCCTGAACTGACCGACGGCGAGTACTACTGGTACCAGCTGGAAGGTCTCAAGGTTATCGATACCCTCGGGCAATTGTTCGGGAAGATCGATCACCTGCTGGAGACCGGCTCGAATGATGTAATGGTGGTCAAGCCTTGCGCTGGCAGCCTGGATGATCGCGAACGCCTGTTGCCGTATACCGAGCAATGCGTGTTGGCCGTCGACCTGGCAGCGGGCGAGATGAAGGTGGATTGGGACGCGGATTTCTAAGCGTGGCTAACTTGCGCGTAGAAGTGATCAGTTTGTTTCCCGAGATGTTCTCCGCCATCAGCGAGTACGGCATCACCAGTCGGGCGGTGAAACAGGGGCTGTTGCAGCTGACCTGTTGGAATCCGCGGGACTACACGACGGATCGACATCACACCGTGGATGATCGCCCATTTGGCGGTGGTCCGGGCATGGTGATGAAGATCAAGCCCCTGGAAGATGCTCTGGTTCAGGCCAAGGCAGTCGCCGGGGAGGGTGCGAAGGTGATTTACCTGTCCCCCCAAGGCCGTCAACTGACTCAGTCGGCGGTACGCGAGTTGGCGAATCTGGATGCATTGATCCTGATTGCCGGCCGCTATGAAGGCATTGACGAGCGTTTTATTGATGCTCATGTCGATGAAGAGTGGTCGATTGGCGACTATGTACTGTCTGGCGGCGAGCTGCCGGCGATGGTCCTGATCGATGCGGTTACGCGACTGCTGCCTGGAGCTTTAGGGCATGCGGACTCCGCCGAGGAAGATTCCTTTACGGATGGTCTGCTGGATTGCCCGCACTACACCCGACCGGAGGTGTATGCGGATCAGCGTGTTCCCGACGTATTGCTAAGTGGCAATCATGCACACATCCGGCGTTGGCGTTTACAGCAGTCCCTTGGTCGGACCTATGAACGACGCGCCGATCTTCTGGAAAGCCGCTCGCTTTCTGGAGAAGAGAAGAAGCTGCTCGAGGAATATCTCCGCGAGCGGGACGATAGTTAACAACGTATCGATGGTAGATCAGACGATTTACCTTAGGAGCACAGCATGACTAACAAAATCATCCTTGCACTCGAAGCAGAGCAGATGACCAAAGAGATCCCTACCTTTGCCCCGGGCGACACCATTGTCGTTCAGGTGAAAGTGAAGGAAGGCG
>NZ_JBOIBY010000422.1:0-27988 GCF_050739655.1 Pseudomonas sp.
GGGAGCTGGCTTGCCAGCGATGACGGCCTGACAGCCGACCCGATTTCCCGGATGTACTCGGTCCCCTGTGGGAGCTGGCCTGCCAGCGATGACGTCCGACCAGCCAACCCGATATTGCGGATCTCCCAATCCCTGTGGGAGCTGGCTTGCCAGCGAAAATCGTCAACGATAAC
This sequence comes from Pseudomonas sp., assembly GCF_050739655.1. Classification (GTDB taxonomy): domain Bacteria; phylum Pseudomonadota; class Gammaproteobacteria; order Pseudomonadales; family Pseudomonadaceae; genus Aquipseudomonas. The sequence continues at coordinate 174 of NZ_JBOIBY010000422.1, forward strand.
CCGCCAATCCTGACACCCCTCGGCGCCTTTGGATTTTTCGCTGGCATGCCAGCTCCCATTACAGGGATCGCGTCCAAACAGGTGGCCTTTGTCGGATCAGCCATCGTTCTGACCGACGACGTCTATATTGAAAGACCGCACTTGGAGCACAGGTAACAAATGCTGCGGACAACCCCTATTTCTGATTCACCTGAAATTGCATAAACCTCAATTCAATCAGGAGATCATCATGACCCAGCTCGACAAAGTTCTGTACACCGCCAAAACCCATACCACGGGCGGCCGGGATGGTGAATCGCGCAGTTCCGACGGCATTCTCAATGTGAAACTGTCGTCCCCGGGCGCGGGCGGCGGGGGGACCAACCCCGAGCAACTGTTCGCTGCCGGCTGGTCCGCGTGTTTCATCGGCGCAATGCAGGTCGCGGCCAGGGAAATGAAGGTGACGCTGCCCAAGGATGTGGCCGTTGATACCGAGGTCGACCTGGGCACCAATGAAGGTGGCTACCTGCTTCAGGCGCGACTCAATGTCAGTTTGCCGGGGCTGGATCGCGAAACCGCGCAGAAAATTGTCGAAACCGGCCACCAGTACTGCCCGTACTCGAAGGCTACGCGCAACAACATCAATGCGGTCGTCAAGCTGGTCTGAAAGTGAACTGAAAAGGTCCTGGCGACTGAGTTGCCAGGACCTGACTGAAGCGACAAGTATCCGTTTCTGTTTTCCATTATTCCGTATTTTTTTGATTGAACGGTCAACTAGTTGGTCGTGTATTTCCTGTCAATTTTGGTTCGCTCAATCTTTTAGTATTTTACGTTTTCAAAAAAAGTATGACTGTTTACAGGGCGTGGGCGTAATTTGGATCCCTTCAGGGATATTGCGTATTTCACTTGTTCAGAAACTAGTGGATCCAATAGCCAGTATCGAGTTAGATGTAATTCCAAGCAGCTCAGTTGGAGTAGGCCTTCGCGGGAAAGTTGACGGCCTAAATGGGCTGTACTCCAAAGACCGTTTGTCGGTAGTTTGGTTGAGAAACTGAACATTTCGGGTCTGCAGGCCTCAGATTCTGCAGCACGCCAACCTTGGCTTGCTGGTGGAACCGTCAGGAAAAGTGGAAGTAAATCTCAAATGCAGTGAATGCAGTTGGGGTTTTCTTTATCCGAAATCCCAGAGGTGCTAACTAAGGTTTCAGTAGTTACCTGACTGGATAAATAGAGTTTAAATAATAAATCTATTGTCTGGCATTCTTATATGAGCAAGGTCAATTGGCATCGTATGAATACATAGATATTCGACTGCCTGGCCGGTGTGTACTATCGAAAAGGGTGGAGAAAATACCGTGGCGATAAATACAATCATGAGCCTTATCGAACATAAAGAATTCATGGAGTTTTTGCGACTGGGCGTTGTGTATGTCCATCTGGTCGCCTGTTGCGTTGCACTTGGCTTAGTGTTGACCAGTGATGTTGCAATGGTCAGAGACATACTCAAACGCAAGACGTTCACGGAACATGACACCGCGCACATGGAAAGTCTGCAGAAATCTGTCGTCCTTGCATTGATCTGTTTGTGGGTCACAGGTACTGCCATTATCGGGATCGACTACCTGGGCAAAGGCATGGAGTACTTCATGAATCCGAAGTTGCAGGCCAAGGTGATCATTGTGGCGTTGCTGACTTACAACGGCGTCCTGTTGCATCGACTGGTATTGCCGGCGCTGCAAAAGGCGGGCTCCTTGCTTGAGCTTGAATTCAGCGCACGGATGATGGCCCTGTTCTGTGGTTCGCTGTCTGCAGTGTCCTGGTTGTATGCCGCCATGCTCGGCGTCGGACGTCCGTTGGCCTGGAAATACTCGCTCTCGGAACTATTGATGGCATATCCGGTGTTGATCGTGCTGGGCTTTGTGGCAATGCTGGTATTGACCCAGCGCGCCAAGCGCCAAAACTCGATCATCGAGCCACAGTGGACAACTGGAACGGCGCACTAAGTGTCAGGCGATGGTGTTGGGGTCAGCAATTAGCTGTCCTCGACGCTATCGATATGCTTGAACCGTTCAATCAGAAAATCAATCAGGCTGCGCACTCGCGCTGATAAGTGCAGTTGTTGCGGGTACACCGCATACACGTCGGCGCGGGTCGGCGTCTGGTCTTCCAGCACCAGGCGCAGGCGGCCACTGCGCACATACCGGGCGATGTCCCATTCGGCCCGCAGCAAAATCCCATACCCCTCCAGCGCCCAGTTCAACGCCACCTCACCGTCGTTGCAGCCCAGGGCTCCATGCACCTTGATGTTTTCGGTATGCCCGCCGTTGGTGAAACTCCAGACGCCGTAGGGCGACTCGTTCTGGCGGATGAAAATGCAGTTGTGCTGTTGCAGCTCGGCAAGTTTTTGCGGGGTGCCGTGTTTTTCAAGATACAGCGGCGAGGCACACAGCAAGCGGCGGTTGGACGCGATCTTGCGGGCATGGAACGCGGCATCGGGCAGGGTGCCGAAACGAATGCCGAGGTCGAAACCGTGGGTCGCCAGATCCAACGGGTGGTCGCTGATTTCCAACTGGATTTCCACCTCGGGGTACTGCGCGTAGAACGCGGCCAGGGCCGGGCCGATATGGCGTCGACCGAAACCGAGCGACGCATTGACCCGAATCAGCCCTTTGGGCGTGGCGCGGCTGCTGCTGACCAACTGCTCAAGCTCATTGATCTGCGTGAGAATGCGCGCCGCCTGGGAAAAGTACAGCTCGCCCTCGGAGGTCAGGCTCATCGAGCGCGTCGTGCGATTGACCAGACGGATACCCAATCGCGCTTCGAGGGCCGTCAGGCGTTTGCTCACCGCAGGCGGCGTGATGCCGAGCTCCCGGGCGGTCGCCGCAAGGCTGCCTTTGTTGGCCAACAGGTAGAAAAACGACAAATCCAGGGTTTGGCTCATTCGTAACTCAAAGTTATTTATGTAGTGATTTTGAGGAACTCACACCTATTTGTTCACTACATATACTCCGCTCACACCCCGCCTGAACAGCCCGGTTCGACGGGAACAACAAGAAATCGACAAGAGTGGAGTCAACAATGAGCGCATACAAAATTGCTGCAGTGCCAGGTGACGGTATCGGTGTGGAAGTGATTGCCGCTGGCGTCGAAGTGCTGCAAGCCCTGTCGAAAAAATCCGGCTTCAATCTGGATTTCAAACACTTCGATTGGAACTCCGACAACTATCTGAAAAACGGTTACTACATTCCCGAAGGTGGCCTGGAAGAACTGAAGACTTTCGACGCGATTTTCTTCGGTGCTGTCGGTGCGCTCAACGTGCCGGATCACATTTCGCTGTGGGGCCTGCGCCTGCCGATCTGCCAGGGCTTCGACCAGTACGCCAACGTGCGCCCGGCCCGCGTCCTGCCCGGGGTGAAAAGCCCGTTGCACAACGGCGATCAGATTGATTGGGTGGTGGTGCGCGAGAACTCCGAAGGCGAGTACTCCGGCAACGGCGGACGTGTGCACCGAGGCCTGCCCGAAGAAGTCGCCACCGAAGTGTCGGTGTTCACCCGGGCCGGGGTCGAGCGCATCCATCGCTTCGCCTTCGAATTGGCCCGCAGCCGCCCGCGCAAGCACTTGACCATGGTCACCAAGTCCAACGCCCAGCGTCACGGCATGGTGTTGTGGGACGAGATTTTCTACGAAGTGGCCAAGGATTTTCCGGACGTGAAAATCGACAAGGAACTGGTGGATGCCGTGACCACGCGCATGGTGCTCAAACCGTCGACCCTGGACGTGATCGTCGCCACCAACCTGCACGCCGACATTCTCTCGGACCTCGCGGCCGCGCTGTCCGGCAGCCTCGGGATCGCGCCGACCGCCAACCTCAACCCGTCGCGCAAATTCCCTTCGATGTTCGAACCGATCCACGGTTCGGCTTTCGACATCACGGGCAAAGGCGTGGCCAACCCGATCGCGACTTTCTGGACCGCGGCCATGATGCTTGAACATCTGGACGAGGCCGCTGCGGCCAAACACTTGATGTCGGCCATTGAGGCGGTGACCGAAAGTGGCTTGCACACCCCGGACCTCGGCGGCAACGCCACTACCCGCCAGATCACCGATGCGGTGCTTGCACTGATCAATCGCTGATTATTCGGCAATTCAAAGTAGTACTGCGGCACGACGCCAAGGGGCAGGTGAGTGAGCCTGACCCCTTGGTCTTTCCTGACAACAATAAAAAATCAGGGCCCTGTCATGAAAAGAATATTTGGCAAACTCTACGTACAAGTGCTCATCGCCGTGATCCTCGGCGCCATCGTCGGGGTGTTCGTTCCCGAAACCGGAGCCGCGCTCAAACCCTTGGGCGATGCGTTCATCAAACTGATCAAAATGCTCCTCGCGCCAGTGATCTTTTTGACCGTGGTCACGGGCATCGCACGCATGGAAAACATGAAGGAGCTGGGGCGTGTCGGCTTTCGCGCGCTGCTGTATTTCGAAGTGGTGTCGACCCTGGCGCTGGTGGTCGGCCTGGTCGTGGTCGATGTGTTCAAGCCCGGCGCGGGCATGAATATCGATGTTGCGACACTGGACACTTCAAGCCTGGCCACCTACACCACGGCGGTGAAGCATGCTTCGTTCATGGATTTCGTCATGAACATCATTCCCGACACCATCGTCGATGCCTTCGCCAAGGGCAACGTCCTGCAAATCCTGCTGTTTTCAATACTGCTGGGCATTGCCCTGGCCCATGTGGGACCGCGCGGCAAAGCCTTTGTCGATACGCTCGATAGCCTGATGCAGGGCATGTTCCGCATCGTCAACATGGTCATGCGTCTGGCGCCGATCGGTGCCTTCGGCGCCATCGCCTTCACCATCGGCAAGTACGGCTTCGGCTCGTTGTTCTCCCTCGGCAAACTCATGGCCTGCGTGTACCTGACGTGCGCCGTGTTCGTGATCTTCGTGCTCGGCCCGATCTGCCGTTACAGCGGCTTCAGCCTGTGGAAGTTCCTCAAGTTCATCAAGGAAGAACTGTTCACCGTACTGGGCACCAGCTCTTCGGAATCGGTGCTGCCGCAGATGATCTCGAAGATGGAAAAAGCCGGCGTGTCCAAGCCAGTGGCGGGGATGATCATTCCGTCAGGGCTGACATTCAATCCGGACGGACAGGCGATCTATTACACCATCGCGGCGATTTTCATTGCCCAGGCAACCAACACGCCGCTGACCCTGACCGATCAATTGATCGTGCTGGCGGTGCTGATGTTTACCTCCAAAGGTTCGGCCGGAGTCACCGGTTCCGGTTTCATCATCCTGGCGGCCACGTTGTCCTCCCTGGGCACCATTCCGGTGGCGGGCATGGTGTTGTTGCTGGGCGTCGACCGGTTCATGTCCGAAGCACGGGCGATCACCAATACCATCGGCAACGGCGTCGGCACCATGGCGATTGCCAAGTGGGTCGGGGCGCTGGACACGGAGAAAATGCGCAAGGCGCTTGATGGTGAGGTTGTGGAGCAAAAGCCTGAGGTGGGTCAGGCGGGTGTTGTGTTTGCGGCGCCACCGGAGAAGGCTTTGCAGAGCGTGTAGGCGCTGCTGCAGGTTGCGATCTTGCTGTTAAAAATCAAAAGATCGCAGCCTCGTTGCACTCGGCAGCTCCTACAGAGATTGCGGACAACTGTAGGAGCGAGGCTTGCCCGCGAAGAGGCCTTCACCTTCAAAGAAGATGTCGAATGTGCTGCCGTCATCGCTAGCAGGCTAGCTCCCACAGGTTTTCGTGTCGTTTGCGGGTTTGGTGTACGACACAAACCCTGTGGGAGCGGGCTTGCACGCGATGGCGTCAAGTCAGTCACCATCTTCTTGTCTGACCCACCGATTTCACGGGCAAGCCACGCTCCCACAGAGGGAATGCATTCCCACAGGGACACCTCGCATTCCCATGCTTTTTGACAACAGTGTATGTCTCACACCTGTCTGTTTAGCCCCGTCCCAAAGCCCTAGCATCGTCTCCAACAACCTAGCCAACGAGACGGTGAACACCATGAACATCTCAAAAATCGCAATGATCCTTGCCTTCAGTTGCCTCGGCACCCAAGCCTTCGCCGAAGAAAACAGAACCCCCGTCGAGACCTACACCTACGGCTCGCACCTGGACATCAAGAAGGTCATCGCCGTCAGCGACGTACCCAACGAATGCGGCCCGGTTCCGGCGCAAATGACTTACGAAGACTCACAGGGTCAACGCCACGTGATGCAGTATCAGGTCATGGGCAACGGCTGTTCCAACGGTTGATTTTCGTGCGGGCGATGGAGGGTCGACACTCCATCCGGGCGGTGCGGTATCACTTGGAAGGCTTCAGTTTTTTTGACGAGCAGGCAACTTTTTCATCGGCAGCCAACAACCCGGGTATGTAGTCCTTGAGAAACTCCACCCAGGTTTTTATTTTTGCATCGACGAATTTTCGCGAAGGGTAGATGGCGAACAGGCTCAACTCTTCAAACTGGTATTGCGGTAGCACCCGCACCAAAGAACCCATCTTGAGGCCGTCAACGGCGGACGCCACAGGCTGAATCCCGATGCCCATGCCATGGGTGAGGGCAACGGTCATGGCGTCGGCGGTGTTGATTTGAAACGGCGACGTCGGGGTGCTGATGGTCTGCGTGCCTTCAGGTCCTTCGAATACCCAATGCTCCACCGGCATGGGCGTGTTCACGAGTCGCAGGCAATCATGGGCCGCAAGCGAGGCCGGCGTGTCGGGTATTCCGCGTTTCTTCAGGTACGCCGGCGAGGCGCAGAGGATGCTGTAGGTGATGCCCAGCCGCTGGGCGATAAAACCCGAATCGGGCAAGTCCCGCGCCAACACAATCGACATGTCATAGCCTTCCTCCAACAGATCGGGCAGTCGATTGCTCAGGGTCAAATCAAACAACACCGAGGGATGCGTCTCTCGGTATTTTGCGATGGCATCGATCACGTAGTGATTGCCGATGGCCGACATTGAATGAATCTTCAAGCGGCCAACAGGATTGACCTGCGCCGTGCCTGCTTCCTCTTCGGCTTCGCGTAACTCCTCCAGAATTTTCTCGCAGCGTTGCAAATAGCGGGCACCGGCTTCGGTCAACGCCAGGCGTCGAGTCGTGCGGTTGATCAGGCGCGTTCGCAGCCGGGCCTCCAGGCTCGATACCGCTTTGGAAACGTTGGTCGTGGTGGTGTCCAGCAACTGGGCCGCTGCCGTAAAACTACCGCTTTGGGCGACCGCCGTGAAAAAGCGCATGGTCTGGAAAACATCCATCGTTTTCACCTCAATGGAAGAGCGAAAAAAAGGGACGGTCCGAGCCGTCCCTTGTACTGATCGTTCCCACGCTCTGCGTGGGAATGCAGCCCGGGACGCTCCGCGTCCCAATCAAGAGCCGAACGCGGAGCGTCCGTGGAGGCATTCCCACGCAGAGCATGGGAACGATCTAACGTGTCGTCCCTTGTCGTGCATTACAGCTTGCGGGGGATGAATCCGGGAACCCCCGTCTCTACCACCGAGTTGAAGCGTATCCGCGTTGTGATCTCTTCGCGAATTTCCTGCATGGCCCTGTGGGGCAGGGTAGCAATGTCGAAGTTTTCCTGGATATGGCTCAGCGTTGCCGAGGTGGTCAGGAAGGCGACACCTCGTTGCACAGCCCAGGCCAGTGACACCTGGGCCGGGGTGCGCTGCAAATGCCGGGCGATGCTGGTGATCACGTCGTCTTCCAGCACGTTCGGCTCCATGCCGTGGCCGAGTGGTGCGAAGGCAAGGACGATAATCCCATGCTCTTTGCAGAACTCCAGCAGCTCCCATTCCGGCAAGTAAGGGTGCGATTCAACTTGCACCACGGCAGGTTTGATCCGCGCCTCGGCGACGATTTCCTTGAGCGCCTCCAACGTGATGTCGGACAAACCGATGGCCTTGCAGCGGCCTTCATCCACCAGTTGCTCAAGCGCCCGCCAGGTTTCGATCAGTGTTATGCCGCCGTCGTAGCGCACATGACCGAATGCGTCTCGCGGGTCCTGGTCATCGCCGGCTTCAAAGGCGAAGGGCGTGTGGATCAGGTAGCAATCGATGTAATCCACCTGGAGCCTGCGGCAACTGGCTTCAAACGCCGGCAGGACGCGCTCTGGACGATGGTTGGTGTTCCACAGCTTGGTGGTGATGAACAGGTCTTCACGCCGTGCCTTGCCCGCTTCCATGAACGCTTGCAGGGCAACGCCGACCATTTCCTCATTGCGATAACGTTCGGCGCAATCGAAATGCCGAAAGCCGGTTTCCAGTGCCTGGGTGATCGCCTGGGTGGTGACGCTCAGATCCTTGAACAGGGTGCCAAAGCCAACGGCAGGCATCTTTCCCGAACCGTTGTTGAGCGGGAATTGGGTATCGCGAAGTTCATCGTGAAAGGCTTCGTAGGACATCTCTCTTACTCCAAAAACCGAGGCCGCAGCCTCTACTGATACGAGCGTTTGGTAACTTCGGAACTGGCCAGCCGTTGCTCGAATACGCCAGCGCTGTTGCCGCCGAGGGCGACAAACAGCTGCACCGTGTCGAGGAACTGCGCGGTCTTCACCTGGATCTGACCCAGCAGTGCTTGCTGATAGGCGCGCTCGGCTTCCAGCACCTGGAGGATGCTGTTTTCACCTTGCGCATAGGCTTGCTGGTTCAGCTGCAAACTGGTTTCGGCGGCGTTCAGCGCTTGCTGCTGCGCCTGGTTTTGCTCGGCGTCGTGGTTGATCGCCTGCAAGGTATCCGCGACCTGACCGAACGAGGCGATCACCGTCTGCTGGTAACCGGCGAGCGTGGCCTTGTAGCCGTCGACGGCGGCCTGACGCTCAGCTTCGAGGGTGCCACCGTTGAAGATCGGCGCCGTCAGCCCCGCAGCAAAACCCCAGAGTGCCGCGCCGCCATTGCCCGACGCGGCCTGGAGTAGCGACGCAGACAGCGTTACGCGGGGATAGAGGTTGGCAGTCGCCACGCCAACGGCGGCGCTGGCGATGTGCAGCTCGGCCTCGGCTTGACGCACGTCCGGGCGGTCGTGGGCCAACTCGGAGGGCAGGCTGACCGGCACGTTCGACGGCAAAGTGAATTCCGCCAGATCGAACTCAGGTGCGATCCAGTCCGCGGGACCCTTGCCCGTCAGGATCGACAGCGCGTGGCGCGCCGCATCACGTTGCTGGGCCAACGGCGGCAGCAGCGTGCGGTCCTGGGCGAGGCGGGTTTCGGCCAGCGACACATCGATCTGCGTGGTCGTGCCGTTGGTATGAGCGGCGCGCACCAGTTCGAGGTTTTTGGCGTCATTGGCCAGCAACTTCTCCACAGCGTTCATTTGCGCGTTGGCGGAAGCGATCAGCAACGCCTGGCTGGCGACATCGCCGGTCAGGGTCAGGTACGCCGCTTCGTAACGATGGGTTTGCAGCTCGGTAAAGGCCTGCTGCTGTTCGACCAACCGCTTGTTGCCCCCGAACACATCCAGGTCGAAGGCGACCCGTGGCCCGATTGCATAGAAATTGGCGATCGAGGGTTCCTTGGCGTTGTGCAACCGCTGGCGTCCCGCAGCCGCCGCGAAGTCGACCTGCGGATACAACGCGCCTTGTGCCGCTGCGACAGAGGAGGCCGCCTGGCGAATGGTGGCGTCGGCGGCGACCAATCCAAGGTTGCCGTCGATGGCCCGGTGCACAATCTGATCGAGCTTGGGCGAGCCGAACGCCGACCACCATTGGCCACGGACATTTTTGCCCAGTTCGATGCGCTGCTCGCCGCTCTGGCCAAGACGTTGCTCTGCTTGTTGGTCATAGTGCTGCGACTGGCTCGCCGCAGGGGTTTGAAAATCCGGGCCGACGGTGCAGGCAGAGAGAAAAACCAGCGCCGACAATGCCGCGATTTTCGGTTGGAACAGAAGACGGGATTTCATTGGGCACGCTCCACAAAAACTATTTGGCCGCAGCGGGTTTGCGAAGAAAGACAATCAGCGGACTGACCACCAGCATCACCACCAGCAAAATCTTGAATTGGTCGACAACAGCGATGAACGCGGCTTGGTGGGTGATCAGGTGGTTCAGCCCTTCAAGTGCCGGCAAAGGCATCGATGCCGTGCCGAAATGGGCGGCGGCGCGATAGGGCGTGACGTTGCTGGCCAGCGCCATGTGCATCGCCTGGGTGTTGTTGAAGAAAAACAGCTGCACGATCGCCACGCCCAGGGTGCTGCCGTAGACACGCGCCAGGTTGAACAGGCCGGTACCTTCCGGGCGCAGCGTGGGGTCGAGTGTGCTGAAGGCCACTTTGGTCAGCGCCGGCATCAACATGCCCAGGCCGACACCCTGGATGGCACCGGCAACCGCCACGGGCGACCAGTCCATCAAGGGCGAATAACCGAGCATCAACCAGTTGGCATACACCACCGTGGCGACGCCTGCCGCGACGAACAGCCGGCGGTCGAAACGCTCGGGCACACGCCCCATCAGCAGGAATGCACCGATCAATCCGAGACCTCGCGGTATCGTCAGGGCGCCGGTGGTGTCAGGCGGGTAGCCGAGGATTTCGTCGAGCATTGGCGACGTCAGCGCCATCGTCGACAACAGCACGAAACCGAGGGCGAAGAACATGACCGTCGACAGCACGAAGTTGCGGTCTTTAAGCAGGTGCTTGTTGAGGAAGTGCACCTTCTTCGTCAGTACATGCACGATGAACAGGTACAAGCCCAACGCACTGGCCAGCGCTTCGACCCAGATTTCAGGGGAGTCGAACCAGTCCAGGCGCTCGCCGCGGTCGAGCAGCATTTGCAGGCTGATCAACCCCAGCGTGAAGCTGCCGAAGCCGAAGAAGTCGAACGACGGTGCCTTCTCGGCTTTTTTCTCGGCCAGCAACAGCGCCACGATCAGGAAGATATATGCCGACAGCGCAAGGCTGACGTAGAAGATCGGGCGCCAGTCAAAATGCTCGGCGATCCACCCACCGATGCTCGGGCCGCTGACGATGCCGAACAGCACGATGGCCGTCCAGGTTGCGCCAAATTTCATGCGCTTTTCGGGTGCCAGTGTTTCCATGGCAATGGCCATCGAAAGCGGCGCCAACACACCACTGGCAAGCCCTTGAATGATGCGCGCACCGATGAATTCCAGCGGCGTTTCGGCCGCCGTCGCCAGCAGCAAACCGAGGACAAACATGGTCAGTGCCACTTGATACACAAACTTCAAGCCAAAGCGCGCGGCGAGCCACTGGGCAATCGGCATGGTGATGGCGCTTGCGGCGAGGTACGCCGTGAAAATCCAGCCCGCCTGATCGTCCGTCATCGACAAGCTGCCCTGGATATGACGCAGGACCGCATTGGGCAACGGCAGGTTCGCCGACTGCATGTAAGTGGCAAGCAGAACGGCCAACCTGAGCGAGCGCGTACTGCTTGCGTGCGGGGTTGCATCTGCATGGGTGTTCATCAGAAGTTACCTGCGGTCAACAGCGACTTGAGCGGGTGCCACCACGGCGTGCGGTAACCGGTGTCGACCTTGACCGTGGCGCTGGTGCCGGAAAACAGCGGCAGGGCAGCGTCAATTTCTTCGAGTTCCAGCCGTACCGGCACCCGCTGCACAACCTTGACCCAGTTGCCGGTGGCGTTTTCCGGTGGCAGCAGGGCGAAGTCCGATCCGGCGCCGGGGCTCATGCTGGTCACGCGGGCCTTGAACACCCGATCAGGGTAAGTGTCGATGCTGATCGTCGCTTCCTGCCCCGGGCGCATGTGGGTGACCTGGGTTTCGCGAAAGTTGGCCTCGACCCAGATCTCGTGATCGGAGATCAGCGCAAAGGCGGGCGCGCCGTTGTTGAGGTAGTTGCCCACCTGCAAGTCGTCGACCTTGGCGACAATGCCGTCGGTAGGCGCATAAACCGTGGCGTACGAGAGGTAAAGCTGCGCCTCATCGAGCTGCGCCTTGGCTTCGCGCACCGTTGGGTGGTTATCGGCGTCGATGTTCGGGTTGCCATTCAAGGCCACGACGGTGCTGGCGATCTGTTGTTCGATCGAGGCGATGCGTTGCCGGGCGACCTTGAGGTCGGTTTCGGCGCGTTCGTAAATGGCCCGGGAAACGAACTCCGTCGCGACCAGCGCTTTCTTGCGGGCGAATTCCTTTTGATCGAAGTCTGCCGACTCTTTGGCCGATTGCAGTTCAGCCTGCTGCTGGCGGTAGCTGGCCTTGAGCCCGTCGATGCGCAGGCGTGCGATGTTGAGCTGGGCTTCAGCACGATCGATCGCGATCTGCAAGGGCTTGGGGTCGATGCGAAACAGCATCTGGCCCTTGGTGACCTTCTGATTGTCCTCGACGGCGATTTCAACAACTTGCCCGGAAATTCGCGCATTGATGGCGGCCTTCGCCACTCGGGCGTAGGCGTTGTCGGTGGTAACGAAGGGCGCGCCGGCCAAGTAATGGGCGTAACCCACCGCTGCGAAGAGGGCAGGCAGGCCCACCATCAACCAGGGGCGCAGTTTTTCCTTGAGCGGTTTCTTGATGGGCGAGGGGGCCTCGAAGGTCTGCGAAGCCGGGATGTCGAACTGTTTAGTCATGATCGAATACACCTGAACCGGGAATTCGGGCCTGCACGATCGCCTGGCGCCGACGTCAATGAATGGGGTGGGAAAGCACTGCTGAACAGTCAATCTGCAGGCGGTTGGGAGGATCGCTCCGCCGCCTCTGTTTCGTCGTTGCAACGCCCGGTTCGAGCTGCGCTTGAACAAACATGGATCAAGGAATTTGTGGTTCCTTATTTTTGTGCGATGGTGTAAAAATATCCCCGCATTCACCTTCCTGCAAGGATTTTGTACGACATGGCACAAAATAAAGCGACAGAAGGCAAAGGCCGAGGCCGCCCCCGCGCCTACGATCCACAGACAGCCCTGCAACAAGCGCTTGGTGTGTTCTGGAATACCGGCTATTCCGGCGCGTCCCTGGACAGCATCGCCACGGCGGCGGGGATGAACCGCCCCAGCCTCTATGCCGCCTTCGGTGACAAGCACGCGCTCTATATCAAGGCGCTGGAGCAATACTGGGAGTTCGCTGCCACCGCCATGCAAGCGGCGTTGACCAACAGCGAACTGCCGTTGCGCGAGGCATTGATGCAGTTTTATGAGGGGCAGCTGTCGATCTACTTCTCGGGTGATGGGCAGCCGCGCGGCTGTTTTGCAATCGGCACGGCGACCACCGAGGCGGTCGAGGATCCGGAAATCCGCGAGGTGCTGAGCGATCGCTTGAGCACGCTCGACGCCAATCTGGAAACGCGTCTGCGCCTGGCAGTCGAATCCGGAGAGTTGAAAGACGATGTCAACGTGGCGGCCCTGGCCGTGCTCGCGTCATCCTTGCTGCACAGCATTTCGATCCGTGCACGGGCCGGTAAATCCCGCGCAGAGTTGAGCGAGCTTGCACGGGATGCGGTTGGCGTCATTTGCGGTGAGTGAGGGGCTTGAAGATATTCTGGCCGAGCGGCTGGCGGTGGTGTTCTGTGGCATCAACCCAGGCATGACCGCCGCTGCCCAAGGGCACCATTTTGCGGGGCACAACAATCGCTTCTGGCGCACTCTGCACCTGGCCGGATTTACATTGCAGGAGATCCGCCCGGAGAACGATCGGACGATCTTGCAGTATCACTGTGGATTGACGGCGGTGGTCGAACGACCGACGGCGCGGGCGGATCAGCTGTCGCACAGTGAGTTCATCGCGGCGGCTGCGAATTTTGAACAGAAGATCGCCCGCTATGCGCCACGTTATGTAGCGTTTCTCGGCAAGGCGGCTTACTCGGCGTTATCCGGCCAGCGAGAGGTGGCGTGGGGGCTTCAGAGCAAGACCTTCGGCAATGCCGTCGTGTGGGTCTTGCCCAACCTGAGTGGTCGCAATCGTGCGTTCAGTCTTGAGCAACTGGTAGATGCGTATCGTCAACTCAGGCTGGCTGCTGTCGGGGTGGATCAGTAGTTCATGCCGTCGTCGATGGCGATGCCTTGCGCCCGCATGGCCTTGATCAGCTCACTGCGAGTGCCGGGCAGGTTGAGCATGGTTGTGGCGCGCAGTGTCGCGATTTCTTCGGCGGTGTAGGGCTGGTAATGCTCTGGCATGCTCTTGCCGGCCATGCCGTCTTCGCGCATGAGCCAGTTGAGCAGGTCCGCCAGTTGCGCGTTGTTCAATGCGGATTGGGACATGCCAGGTACTCGCACCAGGAATTCACGACCGCCGGGGACTTTCAGGAAGTTGCCGACAAAGCCTTTCATCCTGGGCGTGTCGTTGGCGGCGGAACCCGTGCCATCGCCCAAATGGCAGCCGGCGCATTGCAACTGGTAGTTCACGCCAACGCCGTAGTTAGCCTCGGCGATGGGTTTTTGCGGTTCTTCATTGCCCGGCGCATGGCGTTGCGCGGGGTTGGGAATGGCCCGGGCGTGAGCGAGCGGGGCGATGAAAAGGCAGGCCAGGCTGAGGATTAACAAGTGACGCATGACAAACCCTTCTTGTTGTTGTGCCCTGAAAAGATCGCAGCCTGCGGCAGCTCCTACATGAGCACGCGGTCAATGTAGGAGCTGCCGCAGGCTGCGATCTTTGAAAAAAAGCCGATTACCGAAGCAACCGGCGATACAGCGCGTTAAATCGCTACGCCACGGATGACCGAAACGGTGCAGTGGTAGATGTGCGATTTGGCGGCCAGGCACCAGTTCACATCGTTGTTGTTGAACGGGCGGTAGGCCGGTTCTTCACTGTCGTTACGGGTGCAGGCGCACTGGGTGCAGCTTTGCTTACCGCAGCAGTCGTTGTACGAAATGATGTAGTCCTTGCCGTCGGCCGGGTTGCGGCAGGTGCCGATCCAGCTGACCTGCGAAGCCTCGGTGCCTGGAGGGCAGGAGGTCACCGAACCACCGCAGCAGCTGCACAGAAAGCCGTCGATGGAGCAGTAGCGCCAGTAGTCGCAGCTGTTCGGATCACCAGGGTCACCGGCCTTCGGGTCGGTGGCGGCCAGCGCCTTGCTGGTGCGATCCAGCGGCAGCAGCAAGGGCAGGGCGGCACCGGCCACCATCAGCGAACCCATGCGCGACAGCAGTTTGCGGCGCGAGGTGGTGTCGGCAACACGGCGCGTCGAGCGCTCGAACAACAGATCCAGCAGTTTCATAAACGTCTCCCTGCCTTATCAGTGGCTATGGCTATGGCCGTGGCTGTGGTCATGATCGTGGGTATGCGGTTGGGCGTTGAGGTACTGCTGCAGCGTGGCGTGCTTCAGATGCTCAACTTCGAACAGGCTGTCCAGGTGCTCGCGGGAGTTGACCAGGCCCTTGGCGCGCAGGGTGCCGGACTTGTCGATCAGCGCGGCGTACGGCAGCTTGCCGATCTGGTAGGTCATGCCCACTTCCGGGCCGACTACATAGGTGGCGTCTTCCAGTTTGTGCTCGCGGATCAGCGCCTGCTGGGCGTCCATGTCGCCATCGCTGACGAACACCACGTCCAGGCTACCGGCCTGTTCCCTGGCGATGGATTTGATCGCCGGCAGCAAGGATTTGCAGATCGGGCAAGTCGGCGAGAGGAAGAACAGCAGTTGCGATTTTTCACCGGCATAACCGAAGTTCACCGGGCGACCGTTACGGTCAGCGGCGGTGATTTGCGGGGCCGCTTCGTTGACGGCAACGCCCTTGTCGACCATCAGTGCGCCGGCCGGAGCCAGGCGACCGTGCAGCACGCCGATCTGACGGACCAGGCCCATGACGACGAACGCCACAGCCACCAGCAAAACCCAGAGCAGAACGTTGGAAACTATCAAGCCTTCCATTTTGATTACCTACCAATCAATTTGAGCAGAAGAGGGGAGTTCGCCAGCAGGCCATCGGCCGCGGCGTAGATGAGCAGCGCGACAGCGGCGGCAGCCAAGGTCACGAAGCCATCGAACACAGTCATGTCACGTACCACCGGCGCCACGCTGGCCAGCAGCGCGACGGCCACCAGCACACTGTTGCGCAGCAGCAGGATCGGGCGCAGCGGTTGCGCCTGGTCCGGGCCGGCACAGCCGCAGTCGATGTCGCGACGACCGCGCCACAGGTTGATGCCAATGGCAGCCGCGTATGCCGCCAGCAGGCCGGCAGCACTGAACGCCGCCCAGGCCCGGCTGAACGGAACCAGCAGCGCGAAGGCAATGGCCAGTTCCAGCAGCGGGATCAACCGAGCGCTCGGACGCACCAGCGCAGCGGGCAGCAGTTGGTAGTCCGCCAGCTGTTTGGCGAAGCGTGCCGGTGCCCGCACCTTGTGGGTGGCGGCACTGGCCAGCAGCGCCGAAATGGCGAGTGCGCTGGCTATGATGAAGATCGGATCAGATTGCATGGCCGAAACCTCGTTTAGTAGCTCATGACCTGAGTCGCGGTTTTAGCGACCTTGGGCATGGAGTCTTTGTGCTTGTTGGTCTTGAGGTCGAAGATCTGCAAGCCACCTTCGACGTCAGCACCCAGCAACAGCGGTTTGTCGTCGCCGGTAGCTTGCATGCTCCAGATCGGAGCCGGGGCTTCCAGGGTGGCGATTTTCTTGCCGGTCTTCAGGTCGAAGGCCCAGATGAGGGTGCTCGGGTCTTCCCACTTCATCGGTTCGTGAGCGTCATGCATCAGCACGTACAGGCGGTTCAGCTTCGGCGCGACGGCCATCAGCTGCCAGCCGCCCGGTGCCCAACCGGCTTTCTTTTCCTCGTCGGTGGTCAACGACCAGCTCGGCAGGACTTTCGGTGTTTCGCCGGAGAAATCCACGGCGCGCACGGTGCCCGTGGTAGTGGTGAAGTAGTAGGTGTCGCCGATGTTGACGGCGCGCTCCACCAGTTTCTCGGCGTTCGGGTCGAAGAACGGCGTGCGGTTGCGCGCGGTTTCCTGGCCCTGGTCGTTGAGGGTCACCACTTGCAGGCTGCCGTCACCGCACAGCGAAGCGAAACGGCGCTTGCCGACCGGGTAGTTGAGTACGCAGCCCGGGATCGCGATTTCGGTCGCGACCGCTTTGGTCTGGGTATCGACCACGGTTACCGAAGTCGATGGGGTGAAGTTGTAGATATAGACGAAGCGGTCATCGCCGCTGGTCTTGAGGCCGTAACGCTGAGTCAGCGTTTCGGCGCGCTTGTTCGGGATCAGCACTTCCCAGTCTGGCGACAGGGTCGAGGTGTTCCAGGCGGTCAGCACGTCGGTGCGGGTGCCGCGGGTACCACGCGAGTACCAGATGTCGGCGGTGTACAGCTGCTTACCGTCATGGCTCAGGGTAGAAGGCGCGGCAAAACCGGTCGGGACCATGCCCAGCACGCGTTTCTTATCCGGGTCGACCACAGTAACGCGGCCGACGACGAACGTATCGAACTCCACATCGACGATATACGCGCGATGCGGTTCAGCGGGGAAAGCCAGGGTGGTCTGGCCGACGCCGGTGTCGGCAGGCAGCTCCGCACGGGCACTGTTCAAACCGAGTACAAGCAGGCTCAGGCCTAGCGCTGACTTTACGGAGATCCTGTTTGTTCGCATAAGGGGAACTTCCTGAATTGTTGTTAACGCGGATCGCGGGTGGTGGGCAGATTCTGACCATTGAATAGTGCCTCGCCCGGCAATCGGGGGAATTGCCCTGCCTGCCAAGAGATTGTGTATGTGTGCCAGTGTCGTGGGATTGGGGGTGGGAGGTGATAGGCGGGGTGTTGGAATCGGGATGCGCGAGCGGGCCCTTTGTGGGAGCGAGCCTGCTCGCGATAAGGCCGGCACCTCCAGTGTCAATGTCGCCTGATACTCCGCCTTCGCGGGCAAGCCCGCTCCCACAGGTCCAGTGGGTGTACGCAAATTCTGCGACCAACCAAAAACACTGTGGGAGCTAGCCTGCTAGCGATGGCGGAGTGTCAGGCGACATTGATACTGGAGGTGCCGGCCTCATCGCTAGCAGGCTAGCTCCCACAATGGACAGTCTTCCTCTGTAGGAGCTGCCGCAGGCTGCGATCTTTTGCTTTATAGGGCGGGCGTCAGGGGAAGGGTAAAACTGAACACCGCCCCACAAGGCTCCAGGTTCTGCGCCCAGATATCGCCGCGATGGCGGCCGATGATGTTCTTGCACAATGCCAGGCCGATGCCGTTGCCGCTGACCTTGGACGAGAAGAAGCCATCGAACAGTTTTTCCTGCGCCTGGGCCTGGATGCCGCGGCCACGGTCTTCGATGCGCACCAGCGCGACACCATCATCTGCGCTGGCATGAATGCGCAGCACGCGGCGTTCGATGGGCAGGTCGGCCATTTCTTCGATCGCATTGAACGCCAGGTTGAGGATCACCTGGCCGATGAGGACTTTTTCGCAACTGACCCATAGCGGCCCGGGGGCGGTGATGACTTCTACCTTTATCACGCTCGGGTCGGCCCGCAGGCTGATGAAATAGCGGGTTTCGCGCAGCAGCTCATTGAGGTCGATCAGTTCTTCGCTCTTCTCCAGCTTGACCACGTAGTCGCGCACACTCTTGATGATCACCGAGGCATGCTCGATCTGCCGCACGGCGTTCTGCAAACCCCAGGTGACCCCCTCGTCGGTGCCGCCCGCGTTACCGAGGCGAATCACCGTGCCTTCGATGAAGTTGCGGGTCGCGGCCAAGGGCTGGCTCAGCTCGTGGGCGATAGCGACGGCCATTTCACCCATGGCGTTGTAGCGCGCCAGGTACTCCAGCTTCTGCTCGCTGACCCTTCGTGCCTCTTCGGCTTGCACCTGTTCGGTGACGTCGCGAAACAGCAGCAGATGACCGACCAGGTCGTCTTCAATCTCGATGTAGCGGCACGTTGCGTCGTGCCAGCGCCACTGTCCGTCACGCCGTTGCACTTTGTAGTGGACGCTGAAGGGCGCGTGTTCCGGAGTTTCATTGGCGAACTGCTGCCCCAGGCGCTGGCGCGAAGCCTCGTCGCACCAGGCGAGGAAGTTTTTCCCCATCAGTTGATGCACTTCACTGTTGAGCAAGTGCGCGCCGGAGTCGCTGATAAAACGGATATCGCCTTCGGGACCGAGCACCGCCACGCCTTCGGCCAAATCCTGCATGAAAGCCTTGAGGCGACTTTCGAAACGCTTGAGGTCGCGCTTGACCTTGTCTTCCTTGGAAATGTCGCGGAACTGCACCATCAGCACATCGCGACCGTCCAGATGCACCAATGTGGCAACGGCCTCGGACAGAATCTCCACTCCCTGCTTGGAGCGGTAGCACCACTCGATTGCCCGTTGCCCGGTGCGGGCGGCGCCTTCAAGCCAGCGTAAACCGACCGAGCGCCGGTACTTCGGGGCATCACGGGTCATGTCCGGCGCTTTGAGTGGCGTCAGTTCTTCCAGGGTAAACCCCAGCGCCGCCAATGCCGCGGCATTGGCCCACAGAATCTCCTTGGTGTGTGCATCGTGAAGAATGATGCACAGCGGCATGGCTTCGATCAGCGCATAAAAGTCGTTCGGTTTTGGCAAATACATCGTACAGCCCTTGGCGACAGAGGGTTGCGACCGGTTCAGTCGCAAGTATGGCGTTTTATACCCGCTCGCGCATGGGGATGCGCTCAGAGGTAACGGGTGTTGGCCTAGGGGTTTTCTTTAGTTGGGGGGCTGCACGCACCAATAGTTGTGTCGTGGTGCGGTTTTTACACTGGACCTCAATGCAAGGGTGACCACGCAGATCCCCTGTAGGAGCGAGGCTTGCTCGCGAAAAACGTCTGAACAACGCGGCCATCCAGACTGGGCTCGTTATCGTTGACGTCCATCGCGAGCAAGCTCGCTCCTACAGGTGGTAACGGTTAAGCCCACTAACAATAAGCAAAACGGAGAAAGCCCATGCTGCGTTCAGCGGTCGCGCAACAAGACGCTCTGATCGGCGTTGACGAGAAGGGCGTCGACAGCCTCGCCTTCGCTCAGGTCCTGGAAGAAGTGCGCCAGCGTCGTAACGAATTCGACGCTGTTTCCCATGTGCCACGGGACATGATCGAACGCTTCAAGCAGGTGGGCATCTACCGTGCCGCCACGCCGAAATGCTTCGGCGGTGACGCACTGGCCCCGGGCCTGTTCCTGCAAATGATCGAGCGCATCTCCGAAGCTGACGGTTCAGCGGGCTGGGTGGCCAGTTTCGGCAGCGCCGGTGTCTATCTGGCCGCTTTGCCCCAGGAAACCCTGGCCGAACTCTATGCCGAGAGCCCTGACCTGGTATTCGCCGGTGGCCTGTTTCCATTGCAACCTGCAGAAGCGGTAGAAGGCGGCTGGCAGGTCAACGGCACCTGGAAATTCGCCAGCGGCTGCAAAGGCGCTGATCTGCTCGGTGTCGGCATCGGCGCGGCGGGCGGTAAGCCTCGCACTGCCGTGTTCCGCCCGGATCAAGTGGAAATCATCGAAAACTGGGACGTGGTCGGCCTTAAAGGCACTGGTAGCCATGACCTGCGTGTGACAAACAAATGCGTCGACGAGCGCTGGACCTTCATCCGTGGCGGTGCTTCGACCATCGACGAGCCGCTGTTCCGCTACCCGTCGATCGCCTACGCCGCGCAAGTGCTGGCCGTGGTCAACCTGGGCCTTGCCCGCGCTGCCCTCGACGAAATCAGCCGCATGGCAGGTGGCTCGGGTATCACCGGCGCGCCGAAACTGTCCGACCGCGCCTACGTTCGCATCGAAATCGCCAAGGCCGAAGCCAAGCTCGCCGCCGCCCGTAGCTTCTTCTACAGCACCACCGAACAGGTGTGGGAATCGATCCTGGCCGGCAACCCGGTCACCCCGGAGCAAACCAGCCAACTGCGTCTGTCGGCGATCCATGTGTCCCAGGCCGGCGCCGCCGTCGTGCAGAGCGCCTACAGCCTGGCCGGCACCACCGCCATTTACCTGCACCACCCGCTGCAACGCTACCTGCGCGATTCGATGGTGGTGACCCAGCACGCCTTCCTCAGCGAAGGCCTGTACGACGGCGCAGGCTCGGTGTTCCTCGGCGTGCAGCCGTTCCCGGGCTACATCTGAATTTAACGATTTCATCACTTATTCAAGGATCAACAGCATGTCCCAAGCTACCCAGGAACCGTTGCGCGTCGTCTTCTGCATCGGCATTACCCAGAACTTTTTCGACCTGCCCACCGGTGAAGGCCTGAGCGTGTGGAAAGGCTTCAGCCAGATGATGGGCGACCTCGGCGCCATGCCTGGCATCACCGTGCTCGGCGCCATGGACGATGACCGCCTGATGGTCGGCCCTTCGACCACTTCGCCATGGACCGTCTACATCATGGCCGACGTCGACTGCCACCAGTCGGTGATCGACGCCTGCAACCTGTTCCGCACCACGCCGGTCAACGAATACAGCCTGTGGCGCTACGCCAAGGTAGAAGCGCGCATCGGTCGCCCGCTGACCATTCCAGATGCGGCCAAGGTGTAAGCCATGAACGAGGCCTTGCTGCAGCGTCTGGCGACGCTCGAAGGGGAAAGTGCTGTGCGCCGCCTGATGGCGCGCTACATGGATCTGTGCGATGTGCCAAGGGCGCCCGTCTGCGTCAGCGACCTGGCCGAGCTGTTCTGCATCGATACGATCTGGGAAGGCATCGGCAGCCAGACCGCGCAAACCTTCGGTCAACACCGTGGGCGCGAGGCCGTGGCCGCGTTCGTTGGCGGCTACCTGCCGCCGTCGGACCACTTCCGACTGAACCTGCACTACCTCACCAGCGAGTCGATTCTGGTCGACGGTGAGACCGCGCAAGGGCAGTGGATCATGCAGCAGATTTCCACCTACGCCGATGGTCGCAACGAGTTGTTCGGCACCCGCCTGAACATCGATTTCCGCTGCGTCGACGGCACCTGGCTGATCGCGCATTTCCGCACGCAACGCCTGTTCAATCAGGACCTCTTCACCAAGGAGGCATGCGCATGAGCACCTTCATCAGCGAATTTCTCCTCGGCGGCAACGGCAAACGCGTTGCCATCAAGGACTCCATCGACATCGCCGGCTATCCGACCCGTTCGGGCAGCCGCGCCTTTGCTGACGCACCGGCAGCAACGAAAAACGCCGACGTCGTGGACGCAATTCTCGAAGCTGGCTGGCAGATCGTTGGCAAAACCAACCTGCACGAACTGGCCTTCGGCGTCACTGGCATCAACGACTGGACCGGAACCCCGATCAACCCACAAGCCCCTGATCGCGTACCTGGCGGTTCGTCCAGCGGTTCGGCTTCGGCGGTCGCAGCAGGCCTTGCGGACATCGCCATCGGCACCGACACCGGTGGTTCGGTGCGTGTGCCAGCGGCCTGCTGCGGCATCGCCGGGCTCAAGCCCACTTACGGACGTGTCAGCCGTGTTGGTGCGCATCCGCTGGAATCGAGCCTCGATTGCGTCGGGCCGTTCGCCAAATCCATGGACGATTTGATCGCAGCCATGCAGGTGATCTGCCCCGGCTTCAACGTGCAGGGCCTGCCGGCTGACGGTGCCAAGGTCGGCTTCCTCGACGTGGCCTGCGATGCGCACCTGCTAGCGAGCCTCGGCGCCGCCGCTGACCGTGCCGGATGGCGGCGCAGCCACCTGCAGTTGAGCGAGTTCGAAGCGGCATTCGTTGCCGGCCTGACGGTCATCAATTTTGAAAACTGGTCCGCGTTCGGTCACCTGACCGGCAAAGGCCTGATCGGCGCCGATGTGGAAACACGTTTGTTGGCGGCCAGCCGTACCACCCGCCAGGAACTGGCCGAGGCCGAAGCCGTACGCAGCCGTTTCACCCAGCAGGTGGACGCGGCGCTGGAAGACTTTGCCGTGCTGCTGTTGCCGACGCTGCCGAGCTTGCCGCCGACCCTCAGTGAAGCGCGCGCTGGCAGCAAGGCTGTGGCCGGCATGACCCCACTGGTACGACCCTTCAACCTCAGTGGCCATCCGGCGCTGACGGTGCCGGTGGAACTCGATTGCGGCGGGCTGAAAGTCGGCCTGCAAATCGTCGGTCGCAAAGGTCAGGACGAAGTGGTCTGCGCCTTCGGGGCGCAACTGCAACAGAGCATGGTCGGTTAGCCCCCGGCTCCATAACCCAATCATAAAAAGAAGCCATGAGGAGAACCGCATGAGCACTCATGAATACCCGCTGATCGCAACGTCGAGAAGCCCCGAAGAGCTGGTCCAGCACGACCGCGTCGACGTCTCGCTGTACAACGACCCGGCGCTGTTCGAAGCCGAGCTGGACAAGATTTTCTACCGCACCTGGGTGTGGGTTGCCCACGAAAGCGAAGTGCGCAACAGCGGCGACTTCAAGACCGCCACCATCGGCCGTCGCCCGGTGATCGTTGTTCGTGACAAGAAGAACAACATCAACGTGCTGGAAAACCGTTGCCGCCACCGTGGCGCCACCGTGTGCGAGAAGCACAAGGGCAACGCCACCGGTTTCACCTGCCCGTACCACAGCTGGTCCTATGGCCTGGACGGCAAGCTGCGTGCGCTGCCGTATCCGGATGGTTACGAAGGCATCCTGGAGAAATCCGAACTGCCACTGACCAGCCTGCGCGTCGAGAGCTACGCCGGCATGGTCTTCGCCAGCTACAACGACGACATCGAACCGCTGGAAGACTTCCTCGGCGGCGCCAAGCACTGGATGGACCTGTTTATGAAGCAGGGTGCCGGTTACCCGATCAAGACCCAGGGCGAACACAAGTTCAGCTTCAAGGGCAACTGGAAGATCCAGCTGGAAAACACCACCGACGGTTACCACTTCCCGATCGTGCACAAGTCGTTCATGTCGTCGGTGGATGAAGAAACCTCGGAAATGCTCTCGTTCATGACCGACGAACAGGCTGTGACCCACTCGCTGGGCAACGGCCACAGCGTGATGGTGATGGTGCCGGAGCACGTCGACCTGGATCACGACGACGGCACTGAGCAGTTGCAGGAACGCTTCGCCCACGTCACTGAAGAGCTGTCGAAAACCATGCCGGCCGATCAGGTGCGCCGCATCGTGCGCTCGCTGCACGGCGCCGGTTTCAACCTGAACCTGTTCCCGAACGTGGCGATGTCGATGTCGTTCTTCCGCGTGCTGCGTCCAGTGTCGGTCACCGAAACTGAAATCCGTCACGTTGCCCTGGGCATGGACGGCGGCCCGGAAATCGCCAACCGCGAGCGTATGCGTATCCACGAACACTTCCAGGGGCCGTTCGGTTTCGGCAGCCCTGATGACGCCGAGGCCTGGGACCGCGTGCAGCGCGGCTCCTATGCCGGCGTCAACGCGTCGATTCTGGTCAACCGCGGCCTGAACCGCGAAATCACCGCAGAAAACGGCGACAAAGTCAGCCACGCCACCGACGAAGGCGGCATGCGCGGTGCCTACGACATGTGGAAAAGGATGATGAGCCAATGAGCAATCACGACACCCTGACCGGTTTTACCGGCCCGCTGGCCCAGGCCATCGAATTCATCTGGCGCGAAGCCGAGCTGCTGGACCACAAGAACTACGCCGAGTGGGCGACTCTGTGGAGCGAGAGCGGCAAGTACATCGTGCCGATCGACCCGGACACCGAAGATTTCGAGGCGACGCTCAACTACGCCTACGACGATGCACGCATGCGTGACCTGCGCATCGAACGCTTGACCGCCGGCTACTCGCCGTCGGCCGTGGACGCGGCGAAAACCATCCGCACCGTCTCGCGTTTCCGCTTGGTGGAAGCGGCCGGCGACATCGTCGAAGTCAACTCCGCGCAGCTGCTGTACGCCTACAAGCGCGGCGTGCACACGCCGTTCGTGGCCGACTTGAACCACCGCATCCGCTTCACCGACGGCGTGCCATCGCTGGAGCGCAAGGTGGTTCGCCTGATCAACTCCACCGACAGCCTGAGCGCGCTCGGCTTCCTTTTGTGAGGGCAACATCATGAGTCGAGTAGCCCTTGTAACGGGTGCCTCGCGCGGGCTGGGCGAGTGCATCGCCCGTCGTCTGCACGCAGCGGGTTATCGCGTCGGTTTGGCCGATGTGCGCTTGGACGGTGTGCAGCAGCTGGCCACCGAGCTGGACGGCAGCGGCGCCACTGCCGTTGCCATCGAGCTGGACGTTCGCAGCAAGGCAGACTTCCAGCGTGCCCGTGACCTGCTCGCCGAGCGCTGGGGTGGCACCGACGTTCTGGTCAACAACGCTGGCGTGTCGAAAGTCGCGGCGCTGATGGACATCACGCCGGAAGAATTCGATGAGTCGATGGCGATCAACCTGCGCGGCACTTTCGTAGCCTGCCAGGTGTTCGGCGCGCACTTTGCCGAGCGCGGCTTCGGTCGCATCGTCAACATCGCGTCCCTGGCCGGGCAGAACGGCGGCACCGCCACCGGCGCGCACTACGCGGCAGCCAAGGGCGGCGTGGCGACACTGACCAAGGTGTTCGCCCGTGAACTGGCCCCTCAAGGCGTGACGGTCAACAGCATCTCGCCAGGTCCACTGGACTTGCCGGTGGTGCGCGAAACCGTGGCGCCGGAGCGTCTGGAACAGATCCTCAAGATGATCCCGGCGGGCACTCTCGGTGATCCGGCGTTCATCGCCGACAGCGTGCTGTTGTTGATTGCCGACAACGCCACCTCTGTCACGGGAGCGTGCCTGGACGTCAACGGCGGCTTGTTCATGCGCTGATTTCACGACCGGATAATAACCCTGTAGGAGCTGGCTCAACCCTACACTGCAGGCTGCGATCTTTTGATGTTGGTTTTTAGAAGCAAGATCAAAAGATCGCAGCCTGCGGCAGCTCCTACACAGGGGATTTGGTTCAAGCAATGTTTAACAGAAACAACAGAATTCAGGTGATGCCATGATGAAGGTGAAAATCGAAAGGATCGTCGACGAAGCGCTGGATATCCGTTCCTTTCGCCTCGTGCGCAGTGACGGCCAGCCGCTCGACACCTATGAACCGGGTGCCCACGTCGACCTGACCGGGCCGACCGGCGTAACCCGTCAATATTCCCTGTGCAGCCCGCCACAGGATCGCCGCGCCTATCTGGTGGCGGTGAAGAAAGAAGCACAATCGCGTGGTGGTTCAGCGGCGCTGCACGAGCAGGTCGAAGAGGGCATGGAGCTGGAAATGGGCGCGCCGCGCAACCTGTTCCGCCTCGATCCGCAGGCCACTGAACACGTGCTGTTCGCTGCCGGCATCGGCGTCACGCCGCTGCTGAGCATGGCCTACCGCCTGACTGAAAGCGGCCAGTCGTACCGCCTGCATTACTTCGCCCGTGCGGCGCAGTACGCGGCGTTTACCGAACTGTTGTCGACCGAATTCGCTGACAACGTGGAATTCCACTACGGCGTCGAACCGGCGGATCTGGACGGCGCCCTGAGCGAATGCCTGGAGCGTGCCGGCAACGCAGCCCATGTCTACACCTGCGGCCCTGCGCCGTTCATGAACAAAGTGGTGGAAGTGGCGAGTCGCAGTCGCTCGGACGACGCCATTCACCTGGAACACTTCGCAGCGGACCCGGCAGCCAACAGCGCGCCAACCGGCAGTTTCGAAGTGGAGTTGGCCAGCTCCGGCGTGGTGCTGCATGTGCCGGCTGATTCAAGCCTGGTCGACGTGTTGCAGGCCCATGGTTGCGACATCGATACCGAGTGCCGTGAAGGCATCTGTGGAACCTGTATCGTCGAAGTGCTGGACGGTTTGCCGGAGCACCGCGACAACTGTTTGTCGAACAAGGAAAAGGCGTCCAACAAACAAATTTGCGCCTGCGTATCACGAGCGCTTTCCGCTCGTCTGGTATTGGACATCTAAGCGCTTTCAAGGCTGGAAAGCCGACGCCGGAGCCTGTTGAATGGGCGCCCGGCGGCTGTCGAGGGAGGAGACGGCTGGAATATGACACTCGAACCGCTCGACGAAGCGGTCGAAAAATAACAACAAAAACACGTGAGGCTCTGCGGACATGATTACAGCATCGACGGTGCGCAACGAGGCGTTCGAAAGTTGGTTGAGCCAGGTGAACCAGGCCTGCGGGCGTTTCGATGCCCGGGCATTGGACACTGAGTTCTATGGCGAACTGGCGGAATTTCGCAGCGGTGCGATCAACCTGAGTGTGGTCGACATGGCGCACGTGCATCTGTATCGCACCAACAAGGACGTTAGCACCAGCAGTGACGGCCACTATTACGCAGTGTTCCAGATGCGCGGCAGTTCGCAACTGGAGCAGGGTGACAACCGCGCACAACTGGGCTGTGGTGACATCGCCCTGATCGACGCCAGCCGCCCCAGCGACATGACCTACAACGACGATTCCCGTCAGCTGTCGCTGATCCTGCCGCGCCAGGTGGTTGAACGTGGCTCGCATTTCAATGCGGTCAATTGCGCCACGCGCATCGCTGCCAGCAGTCCCCTGGCCACGATGGCCCACAGGCTTATTCTGGAGACTCGTCAGCAGGAAGGCCTGGACATGCAGGAGAGCGAAGCCGTCCTCGACGCGCTCGCCAGCCTGTTGCTGCCGGGGATCAGCGCCCAGGACAACGCCGGTGATTCCCATGAGCGGCAGTTTCGCAAGATCATTGCCTTCATCGACCAGCACATCAGCGACGAGGAACTGTGTCCCGAGTTGATTGCCCGGGAGGTGGGCGTTTCAGTGCGCGGGCTGTACCGGATGTTCTCCAAGCGTGGGCTGGTGGTCGCTCAGTACATCAAGCACCGACGCCTGGATTTCTGCGCCGAAAATCTGCGCCGTGCCGACGTCGAGCAAAAGCTTTCTGCGTTGTGTTATGCCTGGGGCTTCTCCGATTCCAGCTACTTCTCCTCGGCCTTCAAATCACGCTTCGGCGTATCCCCGGGCGCTTACCGCAAGCGCTATAGCCAGAGCTGATACCCACGTCCCATCATGTAGGAGCTGCCGAAGGCTGCGATCTTTTGACTTTGTTTTTAGAGCAAGATCAAAAGATCGCAGCCTTCGGC
>NZ_JBOIBY010000423.1:0-1969 GCF_050739655.1 Pseudomonas sp.
GGCTGGAACATCGCGCGCATGGCGTCGCTGATGACCCAGATCCCGCACACGTCGGCCGGCCAGACCGTTAGCCGCCTGTGCGGCTCGTCGATGAGCGCTCTGCACACTGCTGCGCAAGCGATCATGACCGGCAATGGTGACGTATTCGTCGTCGGCGGCGTCGAGCATATGGGTCATGTGAGCATGATGCACGGTGTCGATCCGAACCCGCACATGTCGCTGTACGCGGCGAAAGCCTCGGGCATGATGGGCCTGACTGCGGAAATGCTGGGCAAAATGCACGGCATCACTCGCGAGCAACAGGACGCTTTCGGCGTGCGCTCCCACCAACTCGCCCATAAGGCGACCGTGGAAGGCAAGTTCAAAGACGAAATCATCCCGATGCAGGGCTACGACGAGAACGGTTTCCTGAAAACCTTCGACTACGACGAAACCATTCGTCCGGAAACCACCCTGGAAAGCCTGGCGGCTCTGAAGCCGGCGTTCAATCCGAAGGGTGGCACCGTGACAGCCGGTACTTCGTCGCAGATCACCGATGGTGCTTCGTGCATGATCGTGATGTCGGCGCAGCGCGCACAGGACCTGGGCATCCAGCCTCTGGCAGTGATTCGCTCGATGGCAGTGGCGGGTGTGGATCCGGCAATCATGGGCTATGGTCCAGTACCGGCCACACAAAAAGCATTGAAGCGCGCGGGTCTGGGTATCTCCGACATCGACTTCTTCGAGCTCAACGAAGCTTTCGCCGCACAGGCCCTGCCAGTGCTGAAAGATCTGAAAGTGCTCGACAAGATGAACGAGAAGGTTAACCTGCACGGTGGCGCCATCGCCCTGGGCCACCCGTTCGGTTGCTCCGGTGCGCGTATCTCCGGCACTTTGCTCAATGTGATGAAGCAGAATGGCGGCACCTTCGGGGTGGCCACCATGTGCATTGGTCTCGGCCAAGGCATCTCCACCGTCTTCGAACGCGTTTAAGCGTCTCGTCGATGGAAGCCGGGGCCAAGTGCCCCGGTTTTTGTTTTTCCGGATTTATTTTGTTTTTTATTTGAAAAAATTTGAGTGAGGGCCAAAGCATGCCGATACAACCCGGGCTCTACCAACATTACAAAGGTCCGCAGTACCGCGTATTCAGTGTTGCGCGGCATTCGGAAACCGAAGAAGAAGTGGTCTTCTATCAAGCCCTGTATGGCGATTACGGCTTTTGGGTACGTCCCTTGAGCATGTTCCTGGAGTCCGTCGAAGTTGACGGTGAACAGGTGCCACGCTTTGCTTTGGTGCAGGCCGAAGAAAGCCTTTTTACCAAGCCATAAGCTGAGTTCGCGCAAGACCCTGCGCTTGACCTCACCTTGTTGCCACTATATATAGCGGTGCCGCGTCAGGCGCCAATCGCCTTTCACTTCTCGAATTCAGGAATTTTCTGATCCATGGGCAAATCGCTGGTCATTGTGGAATCCCCGGCTAAGGCCAAGACCATCAACAAGTATTTGGGCAACGAATACGTGGTGAAGTCGAGTATCGGCCATATCCGAGACCTGCCCACCAGCGGTTCGGCTAGCGCCAGCAAAGAGCCAGTCGCCAAACGCGGCAAGGCTGCTGCGGGTGAAGCGCCGGCACTGTCGCCGAAAGAAAAAGCGCGCAAGCAGCTGGTCGCGCGCATGGGTGTCGATCCGGATCATGGCTGGAAAGCCAAGTACGAGATCCTCCCGGGCAAGGAAAAAGTCATCGAAGAGCTGCGCCGGCTCGCCAAGGATGCTGACACCATCTATCTCGCAACCGACTTGGACCGCGAGGGGGAAGCCATTGCCTGGCACCTGCGCGAAGCCATCGGTGGTGACGACACCCGCTACAAACGCGTGGTGTTCAACGAAATCACCAAGAAGGCGATTCAGGAAGCCTTCTCGAAACCAGGCGAGCTGGATATCGACCGCGTCAACGCCCAGCAGGCGCGTCGCTTCCTCGACCGCGTCGTGGG
>NZ_JBOIBY010000424.1:0-1389 GCF_050739655.1 Pseudomonas sp.
GCCCAGGCTCGCCTGCTGCGCGTATTGCAGGAAGGCGAAATTCGTCGCGTGGGCTCGGTGCAATCGCAAAAAGTCGATGTGCGCCTGATCGCAGCAACTCACCGCGACCTCAAGAGCCTGGCGAAGATCGGCCAGTTCCGCGAAGACTTGTATTATCGCCTCCACGTTATCGCGCTGAAGCTGCCAGCCCTGCGCGAACGCGGTGCGGACGTCAACGAAATCGCCAATGCCTTCCTGGCGCGGCAAAGCGCGCGAATCAACCGCACCGACCTGAAGTTCGCCGCGGATGCCGAGCAAGCCATTCGTCACTACTCCTGGCCAGGCAACGTTCGCGAACTGGAGAACGCCGTCGAGCGCGCCGTTATCCTGTGCGAAAGCCCGGAGATTTCTGCCGAACTGCTGGGCATCGACATCGAACTGGGTGACCTGGAAGACGACGAGTTCATTGGCCTGCCCCCACAACAGGGCAACGGCAATGCCAGCAACAACAACCACGAGCCGACCGAAGACCTCTCCCTGGAAGACTACTTCCAGCATTTCGTTCTCGAGCATCAGGACCACATGACCGAAACCGAGCTGGCTCGCAAGCTCGGGGTCAGTCGCAAATGCCTGTGGGAGCGCCGTCAACGCCTGGGCATTCCACGGCGCAAGACCGGGGTGGCCAGCGAGAGCTGAACCGCGCCTGTCTGATGTGCGGGTAACACGTGACTTTGTGGAAAAAACTGTTACCTCAGCTTTTTCACGTAACAGAAGCCGGGGCTTACGGTAACGAAGCCCCGGCTTTTTTTGGCCTTCGAAATGCCTGCAAGCCGGCCTAACCCCTTGTTTTATTGGGTTTCGTAAAAGTTGGCACGCACCCTGCTATATGTTTGGTACAAGAACAATAACAAGCAATGCACAAGACAATAAAAATAAGACGTATCGACTCACGCACAATAAAAACAAGACGGCGAGAGGCGTAGCTAACTGATTCTTTTGGAGAGGCGTTGTATTTGGGGCTTGCCCCACGACCAGGCCGAGAACAACAAAAATTGTCCCAAGACAGAGCCTGCACTGGTTGGATCGAAAGATCACTGCAATTCAGCGACCAAAGCAATCCGTTTGCTCTTGACTCCCGATTGGGAGGGTCATGAAGGAAAACTTCATGGCGAGGGCGCTCAACACAAACAAGAAGCCCAAAAGCAACAATAAAAATAGAGCATGCAACTACTTCTTGGGGAGCTTCGGCTCCCCTTGTGGTTTCTGCGATCCCCCCCATACCCGCTCCTACATCTCATATCTGCTGTCTCCTACACCATCCCCCGACTAAATGCTAGAATCCCCGCCCATCATGCGGTCATTCTTCTGTTATGGCCGAATATTCCTTCAAACAGTGCATCCCATGCTGAA
>NZ_JBOIBY010000425.1:0-1817 GCF_050739655.1 Pseudomonas sp.
GTCGTGGGGAGTACCGGGGAAGTCGGTTCGTTACTGTCGCTTCAGGTGCACTTGCGCTACAAACCGTTTGTCGGTGGCTTGCTCGAGAAATGAGCATTGGAGCGTCCGCGGCCTCTGATTCTTCAGCGCGTCAGCCATGACCTGCTCCTGAAATTGCAAAAAGAAGTGGAAGTCGAATCTCAAATGCAGTGAGTACAAATGGGGGGTATCTGAAGTTCGGGGGGTAATAAACAAGCCGGTCATTGGTTTGCCAGGCGAATCAATGAGGTTATCAGTGCCGAGTCCATGATTTGGCTTATCTTGTAGAAGTAAGATCGCACAGGATTCTTAATGGTCAGGAATCTTGTCAAGTAGTCGATCTGTACTGTCGAATAAGGTGGAGAAAATACCGTGGCGATAAATACAATTATGAGTCTGCTGGAAAATAAAGAATTCCTGGAGTTTTTGCGTCTGGGGGTTATTTACGTTCATTTGGTGGCATGTTGTGTTGCCATTGGTCTGGTGTTGACCAGTGATGTTGCGATGGTTAAAGATCTTTTAAGGCGGAAGGCATTCACTGAGCATGATAATGCTCACATGGAGAGCCTGCAAAAGTCTGTGGTCGTTGCACTAATAGCATTGTGGATAACGGGTATCGCTGTCGTCGGTATTGATTACCAGGATAAAGGCGTCGAATACTTCATGAATCCAAAGCTTCAAGCCAAAGTGATTATTGTCGCCTTGCTGAGTTACAACGGCGTCCTGTTGCATCGTATGGTACTGCCGGCACTGCAAAAGGCAGGCTCCTTGCTCAGTCTCGGATTCAGTGCGCGGATGCTGGCGCTGGCCTGCGGTTCGTTGTCGGCCGTGTCCTGGATGTATGCCGCCATGTTGGGTGTCGGGCGCCCTTTGGCCTGGAAATTTTCCCTTTCCGAACTGCTGATGGCTTATGCGGTACTGATTGCGCTCGGGCTCCTGGCGATGCTGGTGCTGACTCAGCGAGCGAAACAACAGGACGCCTACGTTGCGCCTCAGCGAACAGTAGCGAGCGCATGCTAAGCCGGTTTTGCGGGTAAATCCTGCGGGCTTGCCCAGAGCCTGAAAGGTGGCGATCTTCCTGGTGCAGGTTTCAACCCGGACCTGCACCGGAAGGCCCTTTTGTTTTGAGTGATTGCCATTCGACGGGCCGTTATCCTCCGCTCAGTCGAGCAGCTTGCAGTCCTGAAGAAGTGAGTCCCGGTGTTACCAACCCCCACCGGTGTAGCGTAAAACCACGCTCAGGTAACAATCACCTCGTCCTCAAAAAATCCCCTCGAAAAATTTCACCAACGCCAGAGCCCTTGATTCTGGCGCTCTCCAGCTCTATCCGGATTTTTCTTGAATGCCTGTCCAACAAGTTGGCCGCCTGATTGCATATGATTGTATGTACAAGTAAATGCGTGTGCGTATGAGTCCTTTGAGGCTCTCCACGACATCCACTGATTCGCTTGTCGCGCAACGATGCGCACAGGCTGGCTTGCCCACTGTCTGGGTTGGCTTGAATTGATCGCTTAAGCGTCTTTTTCGTGACTGACAGTAAACCTGCAAAGTTTCGTGATACGCCGATGCCGGTTACCAGATTGCAATTGATTGTGCCATGGAGCAGGGCTTGAACCTGCCAATGGTTACCCCCGGTTAAAGGAGCCTGAAAATGAACACACTGAACCTGATCCCCGGCCAACTGAGCCTCGCCCAACTGCGTGATGTCTATCAGCAACCGGTCAAAATCACCCTCGACCACAGCGCCGCGGCCCAGATCGAAGCCAGCGTGGCCTGCGTGGAGCAGATCCTCGCCGAGA
>NZ_JBOIBY010000426.1:0-4610 GCF_050739655.1 Pseudomonas sp.
TCGGTGCCCTTCCCACGAGGGGCATCAGGGAAATCAACTAACGCATGGAAATGGACAATGCTCGTACTCACTCGCAAGCAAGCTGAATCAATCAATATCGGCAATGACATCACGATCACCGTGCTTGGCGTTAGCGGCCAGCAGGTACGTATCGGTATCGATGCACCAAAGGATGTCCCAGTACATCGAGACGAGATCACACAACGTATTCAGGCAGGCTTGCCGAAGCCGCAATAACGAATCAACCAGCGCCAAACGACAGTCTGTCGCTAACTGCCTGATCCTCTCAGAAGAGACTGCATCGGCAGATGTCAGGTCAGCTCAAACGGCTGGGTTTGGTCGCCCGCGCCTAACATCTGACCAATGCGGAGGAGAACACACCAGCTTTGGCTGGCCACCTGCATGCAGCAACACCAGAAAACGGCGAGCGCCCGCCAAGATGCCGACGGCGCGCAAACGAGGATGATCACTATGAAATAAACCATGACCAAAGCCCTCCAGCAGGAGGCACCTGCGATCACGTATGGAGGTCTTCGTGATGCAAACAAAAGCCCGGTTCTGATCGGGCTTTTTTACGCCTGCCTTTATCCGTCAGCACTCTCCCCTGCGCCCAACGGCAACCAGCAGGAGGCCCGAGTGCTGACGAATAACCGCAACCCACCATAAGGAATCGTCATGAGTCAGACCATTCGCCAAAAACAAGCGGTCCTGCAGGTGTTGCGGGATCGTCTCTCAATGTCCACCTCGGAGATGTACCAGATGATCGGTCGCGAAGAGCCAGTGCGTGTACCGCGCTTCCATGCTGAGCCATTGGGTGCGAACAAGTTCGACATCATCGATCGCTCGACCGGTCTCTCTCGCGGAGCGCGTGATGGACATGGCAACGCCTGCAAGTACATGGATCAACTTGAGGCGAACGCCGACTTCTTCGAAGAGGTTCGGGTGAACACCAGCCGCTTTGGTCGAACCTTTCTCCGCTGGACCATTGCCTGCTCCGTGGTGCTCGTTGTGTTCGCCTACTTCGGTGCTGGTCATTGAGACGGATCAACAACCAGGTGCGCCAGCGCCGACGACAGACATGGCTGGATCTACCAGCCCACGGAATTGAAGAGGCAGGCCATGGCCGAGGAACAGCAGCCAACGGCGGAAGCCATCAAGCAGAAGAAAAAGCGCGAGAAGGAAGCAGCCAAGAATGCCGCGCTGGGAGTCGAGAAGTTTACGGTTGAAGTCGCCGGAGTATTTAAGCCGGACCTGAAGCGGCTCATGAAAGAGCACAGCTTCAACAACCAGCAGGAGGTGTACCAGAATCTCCTGCGTAACGTGATCGCAGCCGACTTCGAAACTGCAGCGCGAATGCTTCGGTGTGTCACGACACCTTTTGTTATCACGGAAGAAGTGTCACGCGAATTTCACAATCAAAGTCTTCTCGAGATCGGCAAAGACCCTGGTGACGAGCTCGTTGAGCCGGCCACACCGTAGGTTCGATTGACTAGAGTTTCGTCTTGGCCTTCGTGAACTCATCAATTACAGCGCGAGCATTCGCCATCAAATCATCAACGGTTGTTTTATGCCCGCATCCTGGGCAGTTGAACGCGACTAGATCCACGAAACCCTTCGGCTTTGCATGTGTGTGCTCCATCTCGGCTCCGCACTTAGGGCAAGCCATAACGCTCAGTGATTTTGGCATTGTCAGATCCTCTATCTGGCCCCACGCCAGAGCATCAACCAATAGCCCACTTCAACCAATCACGCCAGCCGGCGGGGTCTGCGCCTGACCCGCCCTCACCTATTGCGCTGCGGCGTTCACATGACCATCGATTATCTCCCAGGCTCGCAGACGGGCGTCAAAATGCGCACTATCTGCATCCCGGTAGATATCGTCACCTGAATGAATTTGGAGCAACGCTGCGCCGGGTAGATGGATATCCACAAAGTAGATGTATCCGGCAGGCCGATGCTCTACATGGACGTCGAATTTGTGTCCCTGATGCTCATGCCCGACGGTCTTTACTTCGTTCATTTGCCTCTCCTTTGCCCGGCTCCATGCCGTTCACCCGTAATACCCCAACCAATACCAAATTGCCACTGCCGGTCACGGAGAGCGGCGCCTGCATTGGAGAACACCATGGACAAGAACACGAAGATCCTGATTCCGGAAATCTCCGGCAACTGGAGAGTTCGGCTGCGCCCGGGAAAAACCAACATCTGGAATGAAGCCCGAGACGGCAAGCCGCATCGCAACGGGCTGCCCGAAGTGCGGCTTGATCCTCCAGAAACTGGTCTGTACGCCGAGCGTATCGACGGCGCCTGGTACTGGGTGTCAGGCTGGCGCCAAGTGCAACGAAAGCAGCGAGAAATACAGCTACTTGGTTTGCGATAAACATAACGTTTGCCGGCTGTGCAGCACTCACAGCTCAATGTTCAATGCTCACGGAAACGCCGTGGGGTCACCCTGACGGATTCACCTGCAAGCCCTGCCAGGACACAGAAGACGCGGAGGCCAAAGCCGCGGCGCTGGCAAAGGTCGCGGAGAGCGAATACGACGAATGGGATTACCACGGCTTGGACGAATGCAAGTGCCCGCACTGCGCGACCGTGATCCACATTGAAGCCGAGGATTACGGCGACAAGAACATGGAGTGCGATACCTGCAACGGGTTGTTCGAGTTGACCACCGAGTACTCTGTGAGCTTCACCACCATGGTGATTGGCGAGCGCATTACCGCCTGACCCGCCCTCACCTATTGAGTTGAAGCCAAGGTGACCGCGAATAACGTTTACAGCTCGCACCATTTCGTAGCCAGACCAATCCCGCGCCTCATTGCTTCATCGAAGTTTTTCCACGGCCAGCTTTCTTTGGCTAGCAGAATATCGTCGCCATCGTCTCGCCCCCAAACCCGAAGTCCAATCGGTGCTGGGTTGTCCGGCTTTCCCCAGATGAAATCAATCTTCGCTCTTTTTCCGTTTGGATGGACGTAATCCACAGGATAAGGCCTCTCTACCAATAACTTCATTACGACCTCATTGTTATCCGGCGCAGCACCGAGATATCAAGCAATAGCCCACAACCACCAATCACGCCACCCTGGCGAGGATCGTTTATGTCCGCGTGCGGGAACAACGTAAGCCCGCCGCCGATGGCAGCACTGGCCCGGACCAATGATCCATGGCGGATGGCTGAGCGAGAGGCGGTAGCTGCATAGACGCGTTAGTCAGTCCCAAAACGCTGTATGTCGTTCAATCAGGGGGGGATTTTCACCGTCTTCGCGCTGCTCATGGAGCCATGTACGAGTCATGTCGACCGTGAAAATCCTGATGTTCTGATACATATCGACCAATGTCGAAGCGGAAATGTCGTAACGACCGCACCCAGAACAATCTACTGATTTCCCATCCGGGTCTCGGTCCCAAACCTGCGCCATTCCATTACAAACAAAACACCTCATGTCGATGCCCCTTTTTTGCTGATCGCTCAATTCTAGCCGATCCCTCACCACCCTCCACCGCCCGGGCATGCCCCGGCATAGGACGCCCCATGCCCACAGATAACAAACCGTCCGAGCCATTCGGTCCGAACGGCCGCACCTTCCACATTCACTTAAGCGTGCGCGGCGCGCTGCGAGACTTCAGCAAGCGCCAGCTCAAAGGCTTGCTCCGTTTTGAGGAGGGACGCGAATGCACCGCCGACGAGGCGAAGGATCATTTGCTTAAGGCGCTGGCCCAGGGTAAAGAAGTGCTTCCGTTTGGTCCGCCTTGTGAAGGCTTCGACTTTGCCGGCAGTGGCTGCCCCGGCACGAAAAGGAGGCCCAAGCAATTGCGGTTTAAGCGTCAATCAAGCGAGGCGCTTGGTGAGAGTCGATGGTTGGAATCATTTCGGAGCTTTGCTGCTCTGCGATCCACTTCCGAGCAAGATTCACATCGAAGCGCCAGCCGTGAGCTTTCATCAGCACAAGGGCCGCACCAGTGATTCGATAGTGTCCGCAGTCTGGGCAGACTTTTTCCAAGTAATCATCATCCGCGTCAGTTGCCACCGCAGGCTCGTTGCAAATCAAGCAAGTCATGAGCTTCTCCTATTGGCTGATCGCTCAATTCTAGCCGATCCCCTACCGCCCTCCACCGCCCGGGCAGGCCCCGGCATAGGACTCTTATGCCCACAGAAAGCAAACCAGCACCGACGCCAAGCCTCGCGACTGGCAAACCTCGATATATGCATCTTGCGACGACTGCATCGGCGATAGGTGCGCAAATCAATCCTCTAAGGAAAGGTTCGGATACTCACTGGGAAGCTCCATCCAGGCGTCAAGCGCTGATATTTGCCGCACGACAGCAGCGTCCCACTCTGATCCTACAGCTCTGTTCTCATGCATCATTTGGTGAATGACATTGGTCGCATTTTCATATTCATCACGAAGCTCTAACGCCTTCGACAAAAACTCTTCCCGCCGGCTCATGGGTTCTTCCCCTAAGAGGTTTGAAGTATGGAATCAAGACTGGCTTAGCTATTGATGAAGTGCTTTCAGATCAGCCAGCAGTGCCCTCGCCAGTCGGAGCAAAAGCCGCTCTCAATTGATTGAAGACGTTCCACGCAAATGATACAGCCATCCTTACCG
>NZ_JBOIBY010000427.1:0-24613 GCF_050739655.1 Pseudomonas sp.
CAGCATGGCTGTGGCGCGCCAGAGTAGATCGCCCGCCAGTCTGGTCAGACGGACCGAGCGGGGGGGAGGGAATTGCGGTAGTAAGCAATCAAACTATCGGCAAAATCGCGAGCGAACGCTGAAAGGCCCTCGAAATCCTGAGCACATAATTGGAACGTGCGAACCGCCCAGGGATCTAGCAGGCCGCACGATCCAATATTCTGTTGGCCCTTGAGTCGGTTATAGACCGCTTGTGGCACCACAGCGATACCCGCGCCTGCTTCGACCATTCGGAAAATCGCGTCTGAACTGGCAACTTGCACACGGATGGTGAAGGATTTATGCAACGCTGAGGCGGCGCGGCTGAGAAACACGTGAATGGCGCTGCCTTCCAACAGCGACACAAATTCGTATTGAAGGGCTTCCTTGAAAAACACCTCACCTTTTTCCAGCAGTGGGTGGCCAATGGGGGCAATGACCATCAAGCGGCTGGAAACCAATGGAACAGTTTGAAGGCCCTCGGTTACCACACTGCCAGAGACAATCCCAAGGTCGGCACTGCCATCGCGAACGTTTCTGATGATGTCATCGCTCAGTTTTTCGCGCATGTCGATATGCACATCAGGGTGGGTTTTCAGGTAGTCACCTACTACCGGCGGCAAGTATTCAGTAATAGCGGTGGTATTGGCCTGAAGGCGGAACTGGCCCTTGAGCCCGATAGCGTATTGCTGCAATTCGCCGGTCAGCATTTCCAACTGGGCCAGAACAATACGAGCGTGTTGCAGGTAGGTCTTCCCAGCGTTGGTCAGCGTAACGCCCTGCGGCGAACGCTCGAGCAATCGCATCCCCAGATTTTCCTCCAGGTTCTTGATGCGGTTGCTGGTCGCGGGAACGGATAGAAATGAGCGCTCGGCACCTCTGGTCAGACTGCTGGTTTCCGCAATGTTGATAAACAAGCGGAAATCAGTGATATCGAAATGCATCGCCATGATGATTGCTTCTAGCCAAATAAAAAAACACGTTACTGCCTTGCATCCAGCACTGTCCAGAAAGGCCCGTGGTCTCTCTGGACACCCCCATTACCAAGCCGATGGTTCGAAGTAGAATCCATCGCCCTGACGACGAATGAAACCACAGTGGGGTTCGCCAAAATGCACGGGCATGATCAGCGCCTCTCGATCAGCGGCGCGGTTGAGAAACTCCAGGCGTGTCTGGCGGGCGGTGTCCGCCCAGATGCAATATCCAGAGTTCAGGTCAGGCCGGACGATCTGCAAGGGGCTGTGCAGAATGTCGCCGCAGAACAACCCTTCCTCGCCACGTGAGCGAACACGGAACGCCACTTGCCCTGGGCTATGGCCGGGAGCTGGCTCGACCACCAGGCAATCTGCAATCTCCTGGGCTGGATCGATCATCACGCCAAGCCCTTCATCGATAATGGGCATGACACTGTCGAAGAAGGAGTCTCCGAACACGTCGATCACCCCTGGTTCCTTGTTTTTGCCTTCCTTGCAGAAGACAAAGTCCTCCTTGGGGATGTAGTAGCGTGCGTTGGGGAATGTCGGCACCCAGCGCCCGTCCTGCCAGGTGGTGTTCCAGCCCACATGGTCGGCATGCAGATGAGTCAGTACTACGTGAGTGACCTTTTCGGGTGGGGCACCGGCGGCAATCATCCATTCGCGCACCAGGGTGTTGAGCATGTTCATGCGTGGGATGCCGGCCCTGGGCTTGAAGTTGCCCACGCCAGTGTCGACCACGATGATGTTGCTGCCCGCGTGCACCACCCAGAACTGAATGGTGACAATCAACTTGTTCATGTGGGGCACCCAATGATTGGGTGCCATCAGCGCCTGATGTTCCTCCAGCACACTGCGATCGATATCCGGAAAGAGAAAGGCCGGGTCATGGGTTGGGCCGGCGTATTCCAGGATCCGGGTAACCTTGATATCTCCGATCATGCGTGACTGCATCATGTGGCTATTCCTTCAATCTTGTTTTAATCACGAGCGTGGCCGCAGATGCTACGGGCACGCATTGAGTTCGCGGTTACTGGATTCAGATTCGCTCGAACAGGGCCGCCATGCCTTGGCCGCCTCCGATGCACATGGTTTCCAGGCCGTAGCGGGCGTCACGCCGACGCATTTCATGCAATAGCGTGGTCATGATCCGGATGCCGGTGGCGCCGATAGGGTGACCCAGGGAAATACCGGAGCCATTGACATTGACGCGATCGATATCGTCCATGTTCCAGGCCCGCAACACTGCCAGCGCTTGGGCGGCGAAGGCTTCATTGACTTCGATCAGGTCCATGTCGGCAAGACTCAGTCCGGTACGGCGCAGCAGTTTGTCCACTGCCGGTACCGGCCCGATTCCCATGCGTGCCGGATCGCAGCCTGCCGCCGCCCAATCCACCAGGCGAGCCAATGGGCGCAGGTTATAGCGCGCAGCGTATTCAGGGGAGACCACCAGACAGCCGGCGGCGGCATCGTTTTGTTGGCTGGAGTTACCAGCCGTACACACGCCGTCGGTCAGCAAGGGGCGAAGCTGGCTCAGGGTTTCGCTGCTGGCGTCGGCGCGAATGCCTTCGTCGGTTGTGACTTGCACGCTTGCGCCGCGTTTGCCCGGGACGTTCAGGTGGATCACCTCATCAGTGAATCGACCCTGCTGCCACGCGCTGGCTGCATTCTGATGGCTGCGCACGGCAAAGCGATCCGCTTCGTCACGGCTGATTGAGTAATCGCGGGCCAGGTTTTCGGCCGTTTCCGGCATGCCTGAAATACGCCCAAAACGAGTCTCTGGCTGAGAGCGTTCGCGACCGCGCTCCAGGCGGTCATGCAATTTAACGCTGCCGGCGCGAGCGCCCCAACGCATGTCGGTGCTGTAGAACTCGATATTACTCATGCTCTCGACACCAATCACCATCACGGCTTGAGCGTGGCCAGTCTGTACGTGCATGGCGGCGTTGGCGATTGCCTGCAACCCCGAGCCACAACGGCGGTCAAGGGTATAGCCCGGCACTTCGATGGGTAAATCAGCGAGTAGACCTGCGTAGCGGCCCATACAGGGTGCTTCGCTAGAGGCATAGGACTGGGAAACGATGACCTCATCCAGAGAGCCAGGCTCAATGCCCAGGCGGTCGATAAGAGTGCGGATGACCGTTGCCGCCAATTGATCCGCGGACAGCGAGGCGAGGGCGCCGCCAAACTTGCCGATGGGGGTGCGCAGCGGCGAAACGATCAAAGCATCCTTCATAACGCATTTGCCTCTGGTAGTTGTAACGGGGTGCGCTGCATGGGTGTCCAGCATGGCGGCCGCTCCCTGAGCAAACAATTCGATTTAATGAAAGGCCCTCTTTCAGTGTGCTTAAGGCACGACCCACAAAAGACCATGTTTCGCTGTGCGCAAGTTCTGCTTAAGCAAATCCCAATACCCAACAAATGGCAGGCTCACCATGCTGGGGGCCGCTGCGATCCGTGTGGTCGGGTACCTAACAAAAACAATCGAAAGGAAACAACTCCCCATGCAAAAGCATCGTCTTGCGCGGTCTTGCGCTTTGTATTGCATCACCCCCGTCATGGCGCTTCCCGCACTAGCCAAGGCTGATTTTGTTGAAGACAGCAAGGTCAATCTCAACTTGCGCAACTTTTACTTCAATCGTGATTACCGTCAGGAAAATGCCCCCCAGTCCCGTCGGGAGGAGTGGGCGCAGTCATTCATGCTCGATGCCAAGTCCGGATACACCGACGGCGTGATCGGCGTGGGTGTGGACTTGTACGGGGCGGTCGGTCTGAAGCTTGATTCTTCGGATGCCCATGCAGGTACCGGTCTGCTGCCTAATAGATTCGGCGATGCAGGGCCTGGGGAATACACTGATTTATCGGGTGCATTGAAGGCCAAGGTCTCGAAGACAGTGTTCAAGGTCGGTGGCTTGAT
The DNA here is from genome assembly GCF_050739655.1 of Pseudomonas sp. Classification (GTDB taxonomy): domain Bacteria; phylum Pseudomonadota; class Gammaproteobacteria; order Pseudomonadales; family Pseudomonadaceae; genus Aquipseudomonas. The sequence continues at coordinate 3,910 of NZ_JBOIBY010000427.1, forward strand.
GCCCAAGTCGCCGGTGCTGCTGTCCAGCGATGCGCGGCTGATGCCGCCATTTTTCAACGGTTTGTCGGTGGTGACCAACGACATCGACAATCTGGTCGTTGACGCAGGACAGATCCGCAGTGTCAATTTTCGAAATGCCAGCAGTAATCATGATGACCTGCGCACAGCCAACTTCGCGGCCAGCAGCGACCGCTTCAACTACGCCGGCGCCGCCTACAGTTTTTCACCGCAACTCACGGCCTCCTTTTGGCGCGCCGAACTGGAAGATGTCTACCAACAGAATTATTACGGCTTGCTGGCTTCGCAAAAATGGGCGGATTGGACGCTGGGAGCGAACGTGGGTTACTTCGACAGTTCTGAAGTGGGAGAACGTCGAGCGGGCAATATCGACAGCGGTCTGACGACCATGCTGTTATCAGCCAATAGGGGGAGCCACACTTTTAGAGTGGGCTTCCAGGACAACCAGGGGCGCACGGCTTTACCCTTCCTGCAGGATGCGGACCCCAATGTGGCTAACGTCGTGCAAATTCTGGATTTCACCCGTGCCGAGGAACGCTCCTGGCAGGCACGCTACGACCTGGATTTCGCCGGTTTCGGTGTGCCCGGGCTGACAGCGTTCACGCGTTATCTGCGCGGTGATGGTTATCGGGTCGCGGGCAGTGATGGCCATGAGTGGGAGCGTGACCTGGATGTGAGCTATGTAGTCCAGAGCGGACCGCTCAAGAATCTTGGCGTGCGCTGGCGCAATGCAATGGTGCGTTCGGATGTGTCTGGTGAGCTGAACGAGAATCGCTTGATCATCTCTTACAGCATTGCCCTGAAATAACCTGGGCAAAAAAGGCGGGCTACTGATGAAGTTGCCCGCCAAAACGCAGTTCTCAAGAAGTGTGAGAGGCCGCCAGCAGATTTCGTGCGCGCTGGATCACAGGGGCATCGATCATCTGGCCATCCAGTTGAAACGCGCCAGCCTCGTCCCGTGCTCGCTCCAGGACGCGCTGCGCCCAGCTCAATTGCAGCGCATCCGGGCGCATGACTTGATGCACGATGCCCACTTGGGCGGGATGAATGCACAGCATGCCGGCGAAGCCCATTGCTTGCGCTGCGGTCATGAACGCCGCAACGCCTTGTTCATCGTCAATCCGAGCGAACACGGTTTCCAGTGGCGGCGCCAGGCTGGCAAGGCGACTGTGCAGCAGCAGCGCGAAACGCACGTGATCAAGCATGCGCTCGGCACCGGCACTACCCGCTACAAGGCCCAGATCAAGGCTGAAGTCCAGTCCGCCATAGGTCAGGCGCTCAACGCCCGAAGTTTGGGCAATTTCGGCCAGCTCCTGCAGCCCCTGTGCGCTTTCGATAATAGGGATGATCGCCTTGCCACTCAGCGCTGCGCGGGCTACATCTGCCGGGTGCTCGGCCTTGGGCAGCAAGAGGCCGATCACGCCTTTTTGCCGGGTGCAAAAATCCAACTCTGCCGCATGCTGGGGATGATTTACGGTGTTGACCCGCACCCATACGCGGGCGTCAGGGTTATCTGCAAGAAACTGCGCCAGATGCTGGCGTGCGGCGACTTTTTCCGACTCCTGAACAGCATCTTCGAAGTCAACGATCACTGCATCAGTGCCACAGGACAATGCTTTGGCGAAGCGCTCCGGGCGATTGCCCGGAACGAACAACGCAGTCCTCATTAGAACATCCCTCATGATTGCTCCCTTCAAAAGCTACGCGGCAGTTCCAATAGATGCTCGGCGACATACGAGAGGATCAGGTTGGTAGAAATCGGCGCGACCTGATACAGGCGGGTTTCGCGGAATTTGCGCTCCACGTCGTACTCGCAGGCAAAGCCGAAACCGCCGTGAGTCTGCAGGCAGGCGTTTGCCGCTTCCCACGATGCCTTGGCGGCCAGGTACTTGGCCATATTGGCGCTGGCGCCGGCGTTCCTGCCACTGTCGTATTCTTCGCAGGCTTGCCAGCGCATCAGGTCGGCCGCTTCGATCTCAATATGGGCTTCGGCAATCGGGAACTGCACGCCTTGGTTCTGTCCAATCGGTCGGCCAAACACCACGCGATCACGGGCGTAGGCCGCAGATTTTTCGATAAACCAGCGACCGTCACCGATGCATTCGGCGGCGATCAGCGTGCGTTCGGCATTGAGTCCATCAAGGATGTAGCGAAAGCCTTTGCCTTCCTCGCCGATCAGGCTGTCAGCGGGGATTTCCAGGTTGTCGAAGAACAGCTCGTTCGTCTCGTGATTGACCATGTTCGCGATCGGCTGCACGGTCAGGCCGTTGCCGATGGCCTCGCGCAGGTCGACGAGAAAAATCGACATGCCTTCGGATTTTTTCGTGACTTCGGCCAGTGGTGTGGTTCGGGCCAGCAGGATCATCAGGTCCGAGTGCTGGATGCGCGAGATCCAGACCTTCTGACCGTTGATGACGTACTTGTCGCCCTTACGCACGGCCGTGGTCTTGATCTTGGTGGTGTCGGTGCCGGTGGAGGGTTCAGTCACGCCCATCGATTGCAGGCGCAGTTCACCACTGGCGAGCTTTGGCAGGTAATAGCTCTTTTGCGCTTCGCTGCCGTTACGCAGTAGCGTGAACATGTTGTACATCTGGCCGTGGATGGTGCCAGAGTTGCCGCCGCAACGGTTTACTTCCTCAAGGATCACCGAGGCTTCAGCCAGGCCCAGACCCGAGCCGCCGTACTCTTCTGGAATCATCGCCGACAGCCAGCCGGCTTCGGTCATGGCGCTGACGAAAGCTTCGGGGAAGCCCTTTTCTTCGTCGATCTTGCGCCAGTAGGCCGCATCGAATTCGGCGCACAGGGCGCGCACGCCTTCGCGGATGGCGTTGAGTTCTTCATTGTTATTAGGGGTCATCATTGATCCTCGGGAAAAATAGGTAACGGCTCAGTCGAATTCGATCGTTGCGTATTGGCTAATGCCATTGGAGTCGCTTGCCCATAGCTCAGCGGTACCATGCTCTAGGTGTCGGCCTGCAAAGTAGATGGGCGCTGGTGCGATCAAAGGACGAACGCCGCGAAAGCTGAAGTGCTTCATTCGCGCAAGCGGGTTCGCTCTTGTAAAGGCAGCAAGGTTCATCGTGGCCACGAGGGGACCGTGTACCACCAGCCCGGGATAGCCTTCGGTTTCAGTGACGTACGGCCAGTCGTAATGTATGCGGTGGGCATTGAAGGAGAGTGCCGAGTACCGGAATAACAACAGCTCGTCAGGCACGACGCTTTCACCCCACTGCGTTTCAATCACCGGATCGCCAGGGGTAGTTTTCGGCGGGCTGGGCTGGCGGTAAACGATGTCCTGTTCTTCGCGCACACACAGCAAATCGTCTTCCCAAACCTCATGTGCCAGGGTTACGAACAGCAGCGACCCGGTGCGGCCATGTTTCTCTTCAATGTGCTGGATGGTGGTCAAGCGACGGGCTGATGCACCCACGTGCAGCGGATTGAGAAAGCTCACACGACTGCCGGCCCACATGCGATTGCGATCGTGGGCCGGCGGCATGAAAGTGCCCAGTGTTGGATGGCCGTCCGGGCCCAGCCCGCTTTGTTGTGCACAATCATCAAAGAAGCACCAATGCCACAACCATGGGAGTTCCTCACCTTCGGCGGGGGCGGGGACCTCAAAGGTTGCGGCAATGCGTCGGACCAGTGGTGCGCTGAACTGGTCACTACGTTCCTGGGTTCGCCCCAACCAATTCTCACGATCGAAATCCTTCATGCTTTGCATCCCTGTTGATGGGTGATGCCGGCATCATGAGTCGCGATCGGGAGCAGGGGGAATTTGCTTTTCCATAAGTCAGTGTGAAGTTTTGCCTAAGACAGGCTCGGTTGAGTGGGGGGGGTAATGCCGCCTTCCAATTTTCGAAATTGCTGCTCTGCGTTGCCCCGGCCATGCTCGTGAGTCAATTATCAGGAGGGCAGGCGGCTATCGACCGGTTCTTGGATACACGCAATCAGGCGCTATCGCTGTTTGCCAGCAAAGGCTATCGCAACGTCGGCATGCGCGAGCTGGCCTCGGCACTGGGTATTAATTGCGGCTCGCTCTATAACCACATCGAGAGTAAAGAAGCGTTGCTTTTCGAGTTTTTCGAGGAGTTGTACGAGCTATTGCGATTGAAAGCCGAACGGATTCAGCGGCGTGCTGCTCCAGGTCGATTGAGAGCCATTATTGAAATGCACCTGGAGCTACACACGCGTATGCCCTGTCATTTCCAGTTAGTTGAACGCGAATGGCCCAGCCTCTCCGAGCCATGGCTGAGCCAAGCCGCTACCCTGCGCCACAGGTATGAGCAGATCGTCGCCCAAGCGCTTGATCATCCGCCTTCAGAATTGAATTGTGAAAGCAGTGTTGTGACGTTGCTGAACCAGGCGCCGGCCTGGTTGTTGAGCGTGGCGCCGAAGGCTAAGCAACGGGCTGAACTTGTTCATGGCATGGTCCAGTTGATACTCAACCAGGCGACCTTGAAGTGTGGGCCATCCGGGTTAGACCTGACTGATTAAGGAAAGCGAAAGGGAGGCTTTCAATAACTCAAATAGGCGCGCACTCAAATCTGGGAGAAGCTCAGCGCCACTGAGTACCCATAAAAATAAGGATTCGCCTATGTTCTCCTGGTACAAGAGCGGCACCGTACGTGAGAAAAAAACCTTCTGGGCCTGCTATGCAGGATGGGCCCTGGACTCCTACGACATGCAGATGTTCAGTTTCCTGCTGCCAACCCTGATGGCCATCTGGGGTTTGACCAAGGGCGAGGCAGGTATCGTGGGCACCTCAGCGCTTCTGTCCGCTGCGCTGGGAGGATGGGTCGCGGGGATCCTGAGTGATCGGTATGGGCGAGTGCGTATTCTTGTTTTCACCGTGTGCTGGTTCACCCTGTTCGGGGTAATCGCCGGATTTGCGCAGAGCTTTGAACAATTACTGGTGGCGCGCACCCTTCAGGGCCTGGGTTTCGGTGGTGAATGGGCGGTAGGTGTGGCGTTGATGGCCGAGGTCATCAATCCGAAAAACCGTGGTAAGGCGCTAGGTTTTGTACAGTCTGGTTTTGCCTTGGGTTGGTCGGCTGCGGTGCTGATCGTGACCGCAATCCTGGCGTACGTCCCAGCAGAATACGCGTGGCGCGTTGCTTTCTGGGTCGGGGTGCTTCCGGCACTGGTGGTCATTTTCATTCGTCGCAACGTCAAGGATTCGCAAGCGTTCGAGCAGGCGCAAAAATCCAATGTCGATAAGGCAACGATCTGGACGGTTTTCTCGAAAAAGTATGTTCGAGTGAGCATGCTGTCGAGCCTGCTGGTGATTGGCTTGCAAGCCGGCTGCTATGTGATCCTGGTGTGGACACCTTCATTGATGGCTGAGCGTGGTGTCGAGAAGGGGTCACTGATAATGACCATCCTGATCATGGCGGCGGGAAGCTTCTGTGGGTTTTGCGCGACCGCCTATCTGTCGGATCGACTGGGTCGTCGACCGACCTTGATCATGCTATCGCTAGGTTCCTGGATTGTGACCGTCGCCTACATGTTCGTTCCTTTCAATGCCGTGGTTGCCCACGTGATGGGCTTCCTGGTCGGCGCGTTCGCGATTGGGATGTTTGCGGCACTGGGACCGTTCTTGAGCGAACAGTTTCCCACTCAGGTCCGGACTACCTGCATGGGGTTCTCCTACAACGTCGGTAAATCCATCGGTGCCCTGGCCGTGACTGGAGTTGGGTTACTGGCGGCAAAATTTGGTTTGGCGCAGACGGTTGGCGGATTTTGCCTCGTGGCTTACGCGCTTGCGGTGTTTGCTTTGATGTTCTTACCCGAAACCAAGGGCATCCGCCTGGACACAATTGACCACAGTAACGAGGAGCCATTGTTGCAACCCTTTCCGAGCAACGTAGTCGAGAAACTCTAATGATCAGAATTGTTTATCTGCTGGTAAAGCCTGAAACCATGAGCAATGAGGTCTTCAAGCGCGAGTGTATAACTCACTTCGAGATGAGCGAGGGTATGCCGGGCCTGCACAAATACGAGGTGCGGTTAGTGGCCGCCAATCCAAGTGATACTCACGTTCCTTATCTGGATGTAGGTCCAGTGCATGCCATTGGTGAGTGCTGGTTTCTTGACGAGGCGAACTATCAAGTCTACATGGAGGCCGACAAGAGAAAGGCGTGGTTCGAGCATGGCAAGACATTCATCGGGCAGCTCAAGCCTTTTGTGACCCAAGAACTGGTGTGATGGCAACGGCCAGTTAACCCTCCCTGAAAACTGGCTATGGCTCAATGCTGTAGCCAGTTTTTGACGTAGTCATAGTAGGCTGCGCTCGCCATACAGCGGCCAATGGCAAGTTGGCGCCGCTCGACCCCCTGCGACAATGTCATCGCCTTCGTGGCTTATTCTGAAATGCTTCGCGAGAGCTTGCCTGCTATTAAGGCATTGGCATGCTCAACGGCGGACTATCATTGAAAAGTACATCAGAAACGATGTCGTTGGCCTTCTGTCGAGGTGCGGGAAATCGTTGAAATTGTCCGCAGTCTCAAACTGGCGACCAGCAAAAATTGAGCGCCGTTGCACATTATTTGCTCACTGTATGCGCCGCGGCTCGTCTTTTATCATGAGCTTATGCACGGATTCACAGGGCTTCGTGGAACTGTACGCATTACATATTAAGGAATTATCGGATTTTCACTGAGCAGGTGAGGCAAGAAAATGGCCAAAGCCGCCGATGTTGTTGTGCAATGCCTGGAAAATGAAGGCGTCGAATATGTGTTCGGCATTCCCGGTGAGGAAAACCTCGACCTGCTTGAATCGCTACGCAAGTCGCCGATCAAGCTGGTCCTGACCCGTCACGAGCAATCCGCTGGCTTCATGGCCGCCACCTATGGTCGCCTCACGGGCAAGACCGGCGTTAGCCTTTCGACCCTTGGCCCTGGCGCGACTAACTTGGTGACGGCCAGCGCGTACGCCTATCTGGGCGGCATGCCAATGATGATGATTACCGGCCAAAAGCCGATCAAGAAGTCCAAGCAGGGCCGTTTTCAGATCATCGATGTGTGCGGCATGATGGCCCCCATCACCAAATACACCCACCAGTTCGCCTCGGCAGACAACATCCCGGCGCGGATGCGTGAAGCGTTCCGTCTCGCTGAAGAAGAGAAACCCGGCGCCGTGCATCTGGAACTGCCGGAGGACATCGCCGCCGAGCAGACCGACAGCCTGCCGATGCCACCGAGCTTGCATCGCCGTCCGCTGGCTGAGCATAAATCGGTTGATGCGGCCGTTGAGAAACTGCAGAAGGCTCGCAGTCCGATCCTGGTGATCGGTGCCGGCGCCAACCGCAAAATGACCGCCAAAGTCTTGAAGCAGCTGATCGACAAGACCGGTATCCCGTTCATCACGACCCAGATGGGCAAGGGCGTGGTCGACGAGCGTCATGAGCGCTTTCTGGGCAACGCGGCCTTGTCCGCTGGTGACTTCGTCCACCGCGCCGTCGAGGCTGCCGACCTGATCGTCAACATCGGCCATGACGTGATCGAAAAGCCGCCGTTCTTCATGGTCCGTGGCGGCACCGAGGTCATCCACATCAACTTCCGCTCGGCCGAAGTCGATGCGGTGTACTTCCCGCAGATCGAAGTGATCGGCGACATCGCCAACGCCGTGTGGCAGATCGGTGAGGCATTGACCGACACCGGTCACTGGGACTTCAGCCGCCTGATGGCCATTCGTGACGCCAACGAAGCGCAGATCACTGAAGGCGCGGACGATGACCGTTTCCCGGTCTACCCGCAGCGCCTGGTAGCCGACATTCGCCGCGTGCTGCCATCCGAGGGCATCGTGGCTTTGGACAACGGCATCTACAAAATCTGGTTCGCCCGCAACTACAAGGCGCACAAGCCCAATACCGTGTTGCTGGACAACGCCCTGGCAACCATGGGCGCGGGCCTGCCGTCGGCGATGGCCGCACATTTGGTTTACCCGGATCGCCCGGTGATCTCGGTGTGTGGGGACGGCGGTTTCATGATGAACAGCCAGGAGCTGGAAACAGCCGTGCGCCTGGGCATGCACATCACCGTGGTCATCCTGCGGGACGACGGCTACGGCATGATCCGCTGGAAGCAAGCGAACATGGGTTTCACCGATTTCGGTTTGGATTATGGCAACCCGGATTTCGTCAAATACGCAGAGGCTTATGGCGCCAATGGCCATCGGGTGGAGAGCGCCGAGGGTTTCCTGCCGCTGCTGGAGCACTGCATTAAAACGCCGGGCGTACACGTGATCGACTGTCCTGTCGATTACAGCGAGAACGACCGGATCCTGAACACGGAGTTGCGCGTGCGTAGTGCTGCGATTTGATCGTGCTCTGAAGCGTTAATCTCAGCCTGTGTGGTGTGATGCAGCGCCTCACTGGTTTTTTGCTTTTTGGGGGCACCGAAAAAATCGGTTGGCGGGAATGGTCGCGGCTCGTTATGGCGCGCCGGTCACGCTGGGGATTGCAAAAGGTTTTTTGCTGCTTTATCTGATTGCCAGCATCGGTGGGCGCGGTATTAAAGACGAGCAATGAAAAAGCCCGCACGGGGCGGGCTTTCTGTAGATGGGCCAAATCCCTTTGGCTGACTGCATTGTGCTGGGTAAATGTGACGGTGGTGTGACGGGATGGATACGAAAAGCTCGGAGCTGGGCAGGGTGAATCATCATGTGCTGGATGAGGGGGCGGAACGGTTTCTGTCCCAATCGCCTCCTTCTTCTCCTTCGATCCGCCCCGCAAGCGTTCTCCCCGCCACATACCCAAACGTCATCCCCGGCCCGAGTGTGATGCCACCACTGGGGTAATACCCGTTCATGATGCTGCTCATGTCGTTGCCCACGGCAAACAACCCAGCAATCGGCACATCGTTTTTATCCAGTACCCGAGCACAGGCATCGGTATTGAGCCCAGCGAAGGTACCGAGGCTGCCAGGCACCAATTTCACGGCATAGAACGGTCCCTGGCGCAGGCTGCCCAGGGACGGATTGGGGCCATGAAGCGCCTCTCCCTGGCTTTTGTTGTACAGCGATTCCCCGCGCTGGAATGCCGGATCGCAGCCTTTGTCGGCATGTTGATTAAACGCATCAACCGTGGCTTGCAGCTGCTTGGCCTCGATGCCGCATTGATGTGCCAATCCTTTAAGGGTCGGGTCCTTGATCAGATAGCCGTTGCGAACATAAGACGCCGTCGGGAATGGAAAGGGTTTCGACCAGCCCAGGCCATAGCGGCGCTGGGCGCGGTGGTCGCAGATCAGCCAGGACACCGGGGTTTCTTTCGGTCCCGAGGCATTGAACAGTGCGCACATGTAGTCATGGTAAGAATTCGCTTCGTTGACGAAGCGTCGGCCATCCTGGCGTACAGCGATAAAGCCCGGTTTGGCCCGCTCCATTAAATGTGGAAAGCCACTGAAGCCGCCGTCCTCGCGCGGCACGCGGGAGACGGGTGCCCAAGCCGCGGCGTGCGCCAGGTCGGACGCAATGTGAGCCCCGACGCTTTCGCCCATCCTTAGACCGTCACCCGTATTGCCCTTGGGGGCAGCGCTCAAATGTCCGCTGCCATCGGGCGCATGGGCGAACTGGCGGGCAATACGCTGCCGGTCGTGGGGGAAGCCGCCGCAGGCCAGCACCACACCCCGTCGTGCGCGGATCTCGTGCAGGCGTGCGGCGCACTCGATACGGGCGCCGACTACACGCCGATTTTCATGCAGCAGCTCATGTACCGGTGTGTCGGTCAGCAAGCGAACGTTTCGATCCAGTGCGCTTTTGAGCAGTCGCGCGACCAGTGCGTTGCCGTTCACCAAGTGCATGCCCCGACCGTGGCACATCAGGTCACGGGCATGGCGTAACAGGCGTTTGCCGGCATACAGCATGGAGGTAGCGGAGCGGGTCGCGTTGAGGAAATGGTTGAGATCGGCGCCACCGGCAATGCCCATTCCGCCAAGGCTGATGATGTCCAGGGGGCGGCGAAGCTTTTTGATCCAGGGACCCAGCTGGCGACCATCGAACGGTAGTGCGCAGACCGAGCGACCGCCTTTGGCGTGGCCTTCGCTGGCATGAAAATCAGGCATCTTGCTGCCGGAGAAAAACTGCACGTCGGTATGGCGCTGGAAAAATTCGACCATCTGTGGGCCTTGTTCGAGGAACGTTTCCAGGCGTGGGTCGAGCACATCGCTGTGCAGTTCATTACGCAGGTAGATCCGCGCTTGTTCGAGGTCTTCAACGATCCCTTCGGCGACGGCCAACGGGTTGCGGGGAATCCACAGCCAGCCGCCCGACCAGGCGCTGGTGCCGCCCATCACCGGCTCTTTTTCCACCACCATGACGTCGAGGCCAAGCTCGGCGGCGGTCACGGCAGTCGCCAGGCCCGAGGCGCCGGAACCGATGACCAGGACATCACAGACAAGAGGGCCGACGTCAGTCGACGGCAAGGCGCTCATGGCGACCTCCATTTTTGTTTTTATCGGCAGGGCTGGCCGCTCCCCGGGGGAAGCGGTGCAACTGGATGGCGGTTACTTCAACGGTGAAAAGTCGGTCGGGCGCAGCAGTCGCGACTCCAACGTCACGACCGCGTCGAGCTCTTTGTTCTGCCGGGCAAAGTCCTGCCAGCGCGGATCGGCTGCCATGGCGTTGCGACGGGCCATGCGATCGTCGAGGCTTGCGTAGCCCCAGATGTGCACCACCTGGTTGACCTCACCAATTTCGGTGGTGAAGAAACCGATCAGATTGCCCAGATGCTCTTGCTGCACGGTCAGTGCGGCGTTTTTGTACAGGGCGAGCCAGTCACCCAGGCGGGTTGGTTTAATCGTGTAGGTGCGCAGTTCGTAGTACATGCTGTTCTCCAATGCGGGTTTCGGGGGTTGTGCTGCGGTCAAGACGGGCCGCGATATCACTGGCGGCCAGATAACCGAAGGTGATGCCGGGGCCGAGGGTGATGCCAGGCCCGGGGTAGGTGCCGTCCATGATCGAGTTCATTTCATTGCCGGCGGCATACAGGCCGGGGATCGGCGCGCCGCTGCGGTCGAGCACGTTGGCCTGGCCGTTGGTGACCAGTCCACGGGCGGAACCGAGGTCACCGGTAAACAGGCGAATGGCATAAAAGGGCGCTTTGTGCAGCGGTTTCAGGCACGGATTGGGGCCGTGTTGCGGGTCGCCCATGTAGCGGTTGTAGGCACTGCTGCCTTTGCCAAACTGATGGTCGACGCCTTGGGCGGCGTCGGCATTGAACTGCGACAGGGTCTGCTGCAGGGCAGTGGCATCGATGCCGGCAATGAGGGCCAGTTCGACGAGGGTGTCGGCACGCAGCAGATAACCCGCTTCGATCAAGGTGCTGTTATCGACCGGCCGTGGACGGGCCATGCCCATGCCATATCGGTTCATGGCCTCGCTGTCACAGATCAGCCAGCAGGGTGCATTGCTGCCGCCATTGGCGAACATGCCTTCGACGAAGCAGTGATAGGAGTTCGACTCATTGACGAAACGCCGCCCGGCGCGATTGACCGCGATCACGCCGGGTTTGGCCCGATCGGTGACCAGATGCGGAAAGCGCTCGACGCTGCCATCGGCCTTGCGAAGCACCGAGACGGGTGCCCAAAAGAAATTCGCCGAGAGGTTTTCACCCATGGCTGCATTGACTGAAGCAGCCAGTCGCTGCCCGTCGCCGACGTTGGCCGGTGGCGACATGCTCCAGTGTTCCGAGTCCGTTGATGGCCGTTGTTCAGCGGCTTGAGCGCTGGCCGCAAATCCGCCCATGGCCATGACCACGCCGCCTTTGGCCAATACCTTGCGGGTTTGTCCGCGCCAGGTGATTTGCACACCCGTTACCGTACCCTGTTCGACAAGCAGCGCTTCGGGCTGCGCCTCAAGCCATAAATCGACGCCCTTGGCGAAGGCGGTGGTTGCCAGGCGCGCGATCAAGGCATTACCCACGGTCAGGCGTGTGCCCCGTGGGTGGTTGAGGCGGTCGACTGCATAGCGGCCCATCAGTTTCAGGCAGTGCCAAAGGGATTTTGGCGAGCGCTTGAAACTGAGGAAGTGCTGGATGTCGACCCGATTGACCATCATGCCGCCGAACAGCAGCATGCCGTCCGGAGGCTGTTTCAGGTCTTTGAAATGCTCGCCGAGATTACGCCCGTCGTACTCGTCGATTTCCAGAGCGCGGCCGGTTTGCGTGCCTCCGGGTAAGTCCGGGTAATAGTCGGGCGACAGCGGGCGCAGGCTGTACTTGAGTTCGCTGTGAGTCTCCAGAAAACGCAAGGCTTCACGGCCGTTGTCGATGAAAGCGTCGATCAACGCCGGGTTATAGCTGGAGCCGATCACTTCCTTCAGATAGCGGCGCATCTGCCCGGCGTCCAGGTGATGGCCGGCGGCGCGGGCCTGGTCGGTGTCGTGCAGCCACACCGCGCCACCTGAAATCGCCGAGGTGCCGCCGAAGGCCTCGGTTTTTTCCACCAGCAGCACCTTGAGGCCACGGCAGCTGGCGGTCACCGCCGCGGCGAAGCCGGCCGCGCCGCTGCCGAGGACGATCACGTCATAGTTCAAGTCTGCGCCGGCAGCGGGCAGGGGAGTGGTCATGTTCATTGTCTATCGCCTGTCGAGGACACGGTCACAGAATCAGATCTGCAGCGGCGTCACGCCCATGAAATGGCCGAGGTTGCCCAGTTGCGCCAACGCCATCTCCGGCCCGGTCTGAATCGGGCAACCCCGGTCTCGGGCGAAGGCCAGAAAAGGCGTCATGGCGGGCGAAGTCACCACATCGGCGACCAACGTCGAGCCTTGCAGGGTTTGCATCAGCTCCAGCGGCAACGGCATCGGACCTTCATCGCTGGTGGCACCCATGCCGACCGGCGAGGCATTGATCACCAGGTCGAACGGTTCGAGTGAGGCGGGCTGGGTGCTGATTACAATTTCAGGAAAGGCACTGCGCAACAGCTCGGCGAGCGCCTCGACGCGTTCCGTGCTCAAATCACTGATGACCAGATGGCTGATCCCGGCCTGACACAACGAGTAGGCAATCGCGCTGCCAACACCACCAGTGCCGATCACCAGCGCCTGTTTGCCTTGCGGGTCGAAACCCTGCTGGCGCGCTGCACTGAGGAAGCCTTCACCATCGACGATATCGCCCACCAACCGACCATCGGCCTCGCGGCGGATGACGTTGACCGAACCCAGCACCGCCGAGCGCTCGCTGACGCTGTCCAGGCGGCTGGCCAGCAACTGTTTATAGGGAACGGTCACCACACAACCGCGCAGGTTTCGCCAGCTGCGCAGGGTCTCGATGAAGTTCTGCAGGGCGCTCGGCGCAAGGTCGATGGCCAACATGGCAACGTTTTGCTGGCGGTCGGCGAACCAGCGATTGAAGTTTTCCGGCGATTTCACCTGGGTCACAGGTGAGCCGACGATGGCGACCAGTTCAGTCGAACCCTTGATCATTTGGTGTACCCGCATATTGGCTGTGTTGTGGGGCCGATACTGAAAGCGGGGCGTTTGGGGAACAATCAAGCCGCAGTGTGTTTACGTTGATAATCGCCTTGGCACTGCGATAATCGCATTATTTGCTAAAAATCAGAGGGCGCCACGGTGAAGCAACCCACCATCCATCAAAGGGATTTGATCGTCGGTCTGCAAAAGGGCCTCGCTTTATTGCAGCTGTTTTCCCAGGAACACCCGCGCCTGAGTGTGCCCGAGGCGGCGCGCATGACCGGCATGACCCAGAGCGCCACGCGGCGTTTTTTGCTGACCCTGGTGCATGACGACTTCGCGCAGACCGATGGCCGTGATTACTGGCTGACCGCCAAGACCTTGCGCATCGGCCAGGCCTATGTCGATTCGGCGGTGTTGCCCCGCATGCTGCGGCCTATCGTCGAACAGGTGGCGCGTACCACTCAGGAGCATGTGTCGGTAGGCGTGCGCGATGGTGATGACATCGTGCACGTGGTGCGCAGCCGTTACAGCCACATCACCTCGATGTCGATCCGTCCTGGCTCGCGAGTGCCGATGTATTGCACCGCCAGTGGACGGCTCTGGCTGGCGAGCCTGTCAGCAGAGGAACTCGACACGTATCTCGCCAGAAATCCGCTCACGGCGATTACCCCATATACCCTCACCGATGAAACGGAGATCCGAGCCGAAATCGCCTTGGCCGCGCAGCGTGGTTACGTGATGGTGGATCAGGAATACGAAGTGGGCATGCGGGTGCTGAGCGTGCCGCTGATTGACAGGGAAGGGCGGTTGCAGGCCACCTTGACGTTGACGACTCATGCGTCGCGAATGACTGTCGAGCAAATGCGTGAACGGTATCTGTCGACGTTGTATGAGGGGCAGGCATTGCTGCGGCCGATCATGACGATCTAGCAGGCCGTTCAAAAATAACCCGGACCTTGCGGCCCGGGCTTATGAGTGTTTCCTGCAAAGTCGTCAGCCCTTGTTCACCACGGAGTAGGGGCCAGTGCGGTGCCGGTACCTTCGCCATTGCGAATGAACGGAAGGTGCCAGAAGTCATTTGGAACGATAGGGTCACCCGGCTTGACGTTCTCCGGAAAGATGAATTCGAACACTGGCGCCACGTATTGCCCTGCAATCAGGCCGTTGGCGACTGGAGCCTGACTTTTGAGGCAGTTGTCCACCAGGGCCTGTGAAAGGTTCGACGGGTCCGGAACGCACATTGAGCGCGCCATTACCCGCAGGGTCCGGGTCGGCTGGCTGAGAAGTCCGGTTGGCGCCTTGGTTGCCCGCAGCCTGGCACGCTGTGGTTGAGCACCTGTGTTCTGGGTGGTGATGCCGCCCGAAACACCACGGCAAGTCGCTGCCAGGGTCAGTGCGGGATTGCATTCACCAGTCATCTCAAAGGGGGTCACCCAACGGTTGTGTTCCACGCCGTTGGTGTCCACATCGATAAGGTAAATATCCACCGGCGTCAGGATGTCGGTTGTCGATGTCTCAAGGAACATCCGATCCTGGGTTTCCTGCGCCACGCCGCTGACGGCTGTTGGGTTCGGATCGGCGCTGCCGATACCGAATTCGCCGATGGCCAGGTAGCTGGGCTTCGTACCAGGCTGCGTGTAGATACCGACGTTGGCTTCGATGGTGTGGGCAGAGATGAAGTCCGGGTTTCCAGAGGTTGGCGACTTGAACAGGGTGCCGGAATAGCTGATGAAGTCGCCGACTTCGAAAGGCGCCTGCTGTTTCGGATCAGGATCCGTCGCAAGTATTGTAGAGGGGTCTTTCATGACGAACTGGCTGCAATAAACCTGGTTTAACGCCGGTGGGCTCAATTCGCCGCTGGCCGGCAGCGGACTGATACCGGCCTGGCTGAAATTGCGGCAGTTGTTGGTCGTGGTCGGTGTTTTGGCCAGTGGCCGGTTTTTTTGCGGGCACGCTGCGTCATCGGCGCTACGTGGCACACACATGGGATAGCCGGTGGCTGCGTGAATGGTCGGGTTGGCATCATCCACGGAGAAGCGCGGGTCTGCGCTGCGGATTCGGCCGAAGCGTCCATTCGGGTCGTTGATCTGCAGTATCGTGGGCGGCTGCGAGGAGCTGCCGTTCACCTCGATATTGCCGGTATCCAGGTCGATCCCAGTGATGAAACCGCTGCCTGTCTGGGTTGTCTGTTGGGAGACATCGATCAGCCCGGCGATCTGTTTGCCTGCGACGGTATTGCCCACCACGTGGATCTCGAACGATGGGTAGGCGGCCCGGGCGTTGTTGAGCCCCAAGGGCCCACCGTTGACGAAGTCGCGCCAGGTCAGGGTATTGGCCGGCATCTGGATGATCATGTTGCAAGGGACGGTAATGGTCGTGCTATTCACCACAATCTTGCCGCCACTGCGCTCCACTGGGGTGGCAACCCCTGGGCAGGTATCGGCAGGGGCATCTACCGTCATGTCCTGGATAAAGCCCGTGATGTCGAAGCCGTGAATCGCATTGGCGTCGGTGAAGACGGGATCAGGCAACGTAGGTGTGGCGAATGGCGCCACCGCCCCCTTGGTGGGGGGCTTGGCGGTCCCGCCGCCACCTCCGACCCCATTTTTGGCCCAAGCCGCGCCGGTTCCGCCGATGGCCAGTGCAAGGGCTATCGCACTGGCAATCAGTGCAGTACGGCCGACTCCCTGGGGTCGCAGGTGAAGCAGCGATTCAACATGTGCTTTTGTTTTAGCGCCTAGTCTCATGGTTATCTCCAAGGTTTTGCCAGGCCGACTTCTGATCTATCGACCCGCCGACTCGCTGATGCACTATGGGCTGTGCACAGAAAACCAAGCGGAACAACGGTCGAATTGGGCTCGCGCCGGAGGGATGACAATTGTGAGCGGGTGCCATTGGCCCATGATCACAATTACCCTCCAGGCGCATTCAAGCTGCGTTGTGCTGGCCTGCCCTGGACACAAACGTCAGAGAGATTTCCCTGAGCCTGCTAGGTGTCAAGCACATATCGGGCCTAATTGTGTTAGCAAATATTTCTTATCGGAAATACTGAATACGGCGTTGTTCCACGCGTATTCGGGGTAGCTTTACCCCATCTGGAACCCGGTTGTGGGGGCCAGGAGTGGGGAATGGGGAATGGGGAATGGGGAATGCACCTGGAAACTGGGCGCACTCGCCAATCCCAGGAGAAGGGAGGCCTGATGCTTGAAAAAACATCGAACCTGGGGGTAATGCTGTTCACTTAAACGAATGAGGACCATTGTAGGAGCGAGCTTGCTCGCGAAAAACCTGTAGGCGCCACGATCATTCAGGTTGCACGCGTCATCGTTAACGTTTTCCGCGAGCAATCGAGCGTCGACCGGCTGCTCCTACAAAAGCTTAACTGAACAGCATTACGAACCTGAGGGCTGTTGGAGTTGAATGGCTCAATGTCCTGCCAAATGGCGCAGTGGAATAGATGGGCGCCCGGCATGGACGCCCATCCGATGACGGCAGGTTCAGCGCATGTGCACGTAGGTACCCGGCGCAGCCTCCGCCGCGGGATAAGCCCTGTTGCCCAGTTTACGGGGCGCCTTTTTGTGATCGCCCGAGCGTGCCTGCAGCCAGGCCTGCCAGTGGGTCCACCAGGAGCCCGACTGTTCAGTGGCCGCGTCCATCCACTCCTGAGCCTCGACTGGCAAGTCGCTGCCGGTCATGAAGCGTGCCTTCGGATTGCCCGGTGGGTTGAGGACGCTCTGGATGTGTCCGCTGTTGGACACCACGAACTCGCCCTGACCGCCAAATAGATGCATGGATCGGTAGCAGGCGTCCCACGGGGTGATGTGGTCGGTCATACCTGCGATGCAGTAGAAGTCACTGGTGACCTGACCCAGGTCTATCGGTGTGCCGCAGACTTCCAGTGCACCGGCGCGGGCGAACGGATTGGTCTTGTACATATCAATGAATTCGCCGTGCAGCGCAGCTGGCAGGTTGGTGGTGTCGTTGTTCCAGTAGAGGACATCGAATGCCGGCGGCTCGTTGCCGAGCAAGTAGTTGTTGATCCAGTAACTCCAGATCAAGTCATTGGGGCGCATCCAGGCGAAGACTTTGGCCAGCTCGCGGCCCTCCAGCACGCCAGCCTGATAGGAGCGACGCTTGGCTGCCTCCAGAGTCCTCTCATCGGCGAACAGCCCGACCTGGGTGTCCGGGCGGATGTCCAACATGCTGACCGCCAGGGTAAAGGCATTGATTTTTTTCTCGTCCAGGGCGGCGTAGTGACCCAGCAGCGAGGACATGGTGCAGCCACCGGAACAGGCGCCGAAAGTGTTCAGGTCGCTGCTGCCGGTGATCGCAAGTACCGCGTCGATCGCTTCCTTCAGGGCTTCTACATAGCTGGAAAAACCCCATTCACGTTGTTCCTTGCCCGGATTGCGCCAACTGACAGCAAAGGTCTGGATACCGTTGTCGAGGAGAAAGCGAATCAGGCTCTTCTGCGGCGTCAGGTCAAACAGGTAGAACTTGTTGATCTGTGGCGGCACCACCAACAACGGACGCGCCTGCACCTGCTCGGTACGGGGCTTGTACTGGATCAACTCCAGCACCTCGTTGCGAAACACCACCGCACCTTCGGTGATGCCCAGATTGTGGCCGACCTCGAAAGCCGACTTGTCGACCTGGCTGGGCATGCCGCCGTTATCGATGAGGTCTCGGGTCAGTTGCGAGAAGCCATCCAGAACACTCTTGCCGCCGGTTTCAAAGAAGCGCTTGATCGCTGCCGGGTTGGCCGGGGTGTTGGTCGGCGCCATTGCCTCGGTGAGCAGGCTGATGACGAACTGACCACGTTGGGCGTCCTGCTCACTCAGGTTGCTGGTGCTGATCCACTCGTTCATCTCCTGGCACCAGGCCAGGTAAGTCTGCATGTAGCGACGGTATAGCGGGTTGCGCTGCCAGGTCTTCTCGTCGAAACGCTTGTCTCCTGCCGCTGGCGCTAACTCTGAGCGGTTGAGCAGGACATTCTTCAGCTCAACGCCGAACGCAGCCATATGCCGAGCACTGTGCACAGGTTGCTTCAACACTTGTCGCAGGACCATGCGGGCGGTGCCGACCAGGTCGCGCCCGCGAGGACCGAACGCCGGGTTCAGGTTCAACGTGTGCATCGCGGCTTGCTGGGAGATCTTATCTTTCTTATTCATTGTGACGCTCCGGTGGGGCACCCAGGACTTACGCCCGGAAATTTGTATATCTGCGCGCAGGCGACCGGACAATGTGCCGGCCGGGCGAGCAGCAGAAAGGCAGGGCTTGCCATACAGATCTTGCGGAGCAGGGTATAGGCGGGGAGGGGCGGTCAACATTTCATTTGGCGACAACGGTTTTTCACTTCATGACAATCCACGGCTTTTGATCCGGGATTGGCCTGGGTCATCAATGAGCGCTGCAATATTGAGCACGATGACCGCAGCGCTGCTAACCCGCCAGATACGTCAACGTAATCCCTCCCTCAACTTAGGCGTAAACCCTCCCCAACAATGGGGCTTTCCCCACCCACGTGCCCACCCTAACCCCAGGCAGTGACGGCTAAATCTCATAACTACAGGGCTTGTGGGGCATGAAGTCTGTGCGATCAAAAATTGGCGCACTAATTGCCAAGTTACTTTGCCAGTCCACAAAGTTCGGAAGTCGGAAAGTTTGATATTTCCCAGGGTGGACATCGATCCCAGGAAGGTATGAATAGCAATCTATCTCAATCGAGCTCGAGGAAACCGTCATGAGTCACAGTAAATACACAACGGCTCAAGTTGCACTGCATTGGTTGTCGGCTTTCATTATTCTCTGGTCTTTATGTACAGGCTCTTACGTCGCGTTGTTCAATGCTACGCCTGACACTAAGTCAATGATAACGGCTCTCAACATTTCGATGACAACCGTGTTCATCCCTTTCTTCCTGTTACGCACAATCTTGCGCATACGTCATCTACACAAATACCCCGCCGGGCCGGGCGAGTTATTGGCAACCTTTGTCCATAACCTGATTTACCTGATAACAGCCATGGTGCTGCTGACGGGCGTGCTGATGATGGATCGACCGATTACGGTGTTTGGGTTACTGAGCATGCCGCAACTTATCGCCAACCCCGAGTTGCTGCACGACTTCCATGCCGCGCATCAAGACAGTACCGGCATGCTGGGTGGGCTGCTGCTGTTGCATCTACTGGCGGTGGCCAAACATGAACTCAGTGGCAACCGGATTCTGAAAAATATGAGCTTTCAGGCAGCGACCTGGGAGCTGCCACTGAATGCCAGCGAAGAAGCCAGCCGCCAACGCGCTACCGACGACAGTCCAATGTGGATTTCACCAGACGCAGCGTCAATGCCAGCTACCCTGCAACAGCCAATCCCAATGTTTGGCGGTAGCGTTCAAGATCGTCGCCGTGTTCCCAGACACTAGGGGTTTGCAGACCCGACCAACCTCCAATGGCGGGATTTGCGTCATCAAAAGAACCAAAAAAATGGACTTCCCAGCATGAGCGATGACCCAAAAGTGAAAGGCCCGGCATCGTACTTTCCTTCCATCGAGAAGAATTACGGCTACCCGATCAGCCACTGGTTGGATCTGCTCGGAACAATCAGCGACAAAAGACACATGGAAATGGTGGCCTGGCTCAAAACCGAACACACGATGGGCCACGGTCATGCGAATGCATTAGTCGCGTATCTTTTGGCAAACACCAGGAAATAAGCGCAGGGCACGCTGGCGAGGTTCATTGGCGTAGCAATCCAGCACGGTTGCCTGCGCCATGGGTTGGACCCTCCATCGTAGGCAATTTGCCTTTGGCCCGAGCGTAGGAGGGGAGTGCTGCGCAATAGAAAGGCAGTATATGAAGAAATGCCATCGAATCACTGCATGGGATCGACGGCGAGTAAAGCCAGTAGATGCACCCTATGGGCTCCACGGTGAGCGAGGGGAATCGTCTTTGAATCGAAAATTCGAGGTTGTGAATTAAATTGCTTTAAAGGGTTGCTTCTGAATTCTAATGCTGTACTATTCGCCTCCCGCTAACGAGCACTTCCAAGCTCTAGTGGTGTAAGTACTTGGTTTTATTGAAAAAATAAATAAAAAAGTTCTTGCATAAAACGAAGCGCGCTGTAGAATGCGCGCCTCGGTTGAGACGAAAGATCTTAACCAACCGCTCTTTAACAACTGAATCAAGCAATTCGTGTGGGTGCTTGTGGAGTCAGACTGCTAGTCAACAGATTATCAGCATCACAAGTTACTCCGCGAGAAATCAAAGATGTA
>NZ_JBOIBY010000428.1:0-9073 GCF_050739655.1 Pseudomonas sp.
ACGCTGAACCCTGTGGTAGCGGGCTTGCCCGCGAAGAGGCCAGCACATTCAACCTCCATGTCGCCTGACCCGCCGCCTTCGCGGGCAGCCTCGCTCCCATAGGATCCGATGCGTTCGTTCATCATCAAAAATCCAACCGAACTCAAGACAAAACGCCAGGGTCAACCCTTTGACTGCCCTGCCTTGAGACCGGAGATTGATGATGAACCAATACCCAAAACCGCCCTTCCCCAAACAACAGCAGCCTGTACCCGGCTCTCAACGCAAGATGGAGCCGTATCCAGACTGCGGCGAACAGAGCTACAAAGGCTCGGGGCGGCTGGCCGGCAAGATCGCCCTGATTACCGGCGGCGACAGCGGTATTGGCCGCGCGGTAGCCATTGCCTTCGCCCGTGAAGGGGCTGATGTGGCGGTCGCGTACCTCGATGAGCAGGAAGACGCAGAGGAAACCGCGCGCTGGGTTGAACAAGCCGGCCGGCAATGTCTGTTGTTGCCCGGAGACTTGGCGCACAAGGTCCATTGCCGGGCACTGGTGGAAAAAACCGACATGCCCAACCCCACCCTGCTCGCCTACGCCACCACCAAGGGCGCCATCGCCAACTTCACCGCTGGCTTGGCGCAGATGCTGGGACCGAAGAATATCCGGGTCAACAGCGTGGCACCGGGGCCGATCTGGACACCACTGATCGTCTCGACCATGCCGGAAGAAAAGGTGCAGAACTTTGGCGGCAACACGCCTCTCGGCCGCCCTGGCCAGCCAGTGGAAGTGGCACCGATCTACGTGTTGCTGGCTTCGGATGAGGGCAGTTACATCACCGGCCAGCGCTTTGGCGTCACCGGTGGCAAACCAATCCTCTAGCCCTGCGATCCTGAAAAATTGAACCCGTCGACGCTGGCGAGGCTCAACATTTCATAGGCCGGCCTTTCACTGGCGAGTCCTTGGATACCTGGAGGTCGTCATGTCCGTTCCTATCGTCAAGCGGTCATGAGCTTCATTGCCTGGGTCGCGGTGCTGGGAGCGGTGCTGCTGGCGCTGGCACTGACCTCGTCATACCTGCGCTGGATGCCGGTCACCACCTCGGCGGTCTGCCTGGCGCTGGGCGTCGCCATTGGCCCGGCCGGACTGGGCTGGCTGGGGCTGGACGTCAAGGACGCAGCATTCTGGATGGAGCACTTGACCGAGGTCGCAGTGCTTTTTTCGTTGTTCGTCTGCGGGCTCAAACTGCGCCTGCCACTCAAGGACCGCAAGTAGCGAATCGCCTTTGCCTTGATCGCGCTGGCTTACGTCGCGGCGGAATCGGTTCACGGGTACGGGTTCCTGTCAGTGTTTGCCGCGGGTTTAGGCCTGCGTCGAGCCGAAGTCACCACCGCAGGCGATTCCCCGACACCCGCCGAGCATCTGGTTCAACCGGTGGTGGGCCATCAGAACGTGGAGCCCGACGCCGCGGTCCATGGCGATGTGTCGAACCTTGAGGACAAACAGGTCGCCGCCGGGATCATGATGAGTGACATGTTGTCCTTTGGCGGCCTGGTCGAACGGGCGATGGAAGTCTTCCTGGTGACCCTGCTCGGAGTCGTACTGGTGGGGCATTGGGACTGGAGAGCGCTGGGCGTTGCCCTGGTGCTTTTCTGCGTGATTCGGCCCCTGATTATCGGGTTCGCGCCATGGGGTAGTCTGCTGGACCGCTCTCAACGCTGGCTGATCGGCTGGTTCGGCATTCGCGGCATCGGCAGTTTCTACTACCTGTTCTATGCCTTGAATCACGACCTCGCGCCGTCGATGGCCACCTTGTGCACCAATCTCACGCTGTCCTTGGTCGCCCTGAGCATTTTGTTGCACGGCATCAGCACCCAGCCGATCCTCGCCCACTATGAACGGCGAAAGAAGCCATCCCAATGATCCCGTAACCGCCATACAGCGGTTGGCGTGATTACTTCATGGCCGAGGCGATGGTATTCACCAGATTCGGTTGGGTGAAGGGTTTCGACAGGCGCGGCAGCCCGGCAGCAGAACCCTCCAGGCGCTCGGCGTAGCCGGTGGCTAGAATGATCGGAATATCGGGTTTCAACGTGCGAAGCGCTTCGGCCAGTTGCGCGCCATTCATGTGTGGCATGGCCATGTCGGTGATCACAAGATCGATGGCTGGATTTTCCTTGAACAATTGAAGCCCCTGCCCACCGGATATCGCCGGGATCACCCGGTGACCGAGGTCTTCAAGGAGCAGGCAGGTACTGGTCAGCACCAGACTGTCGTCATCCACCACCAACACACACAATCGATCGATTTGCGGTGCAGTGGGCGACTCGACAGCCGGGGCAGACACCGCACCATCCGCTGCAATGGGTAACCAGAGCTCTGCCGTGGTGCCCTGGTTTTTCCAGCTCTTGAGTACGAACTGTCCGCCCAGTTGCTCGATAAAGCCATGAACCATCGACAAACCCAGGCCAGTGCCTTTGCCAAGCCCCTTGGTGGTGAAGAACGGGTCCATTGCCGATGACAGCGTGGCTTCATCCATGCCCTCCCCGGTGTCGGTGACACTCAGGCATACATAATGCCCGGCAGCGGGAGAAATCCGTTTTTCATCGATGACTTCTTCAGCTCGGGTGCTGATGACGATTTTTCCGCCATCGGGCATGGCGTCACGGGCGTTTGTGACCAGATTGAGGATGGCCAGTTCAAGCTGATTGACGTCGGCCATGACGGCCTCGGGGTGCGCTGGAAAATTCATCTCCAGTTCCACTGAAGGCCCCAGCGAGCTGCGCAGAAGCCCGGAGATGCCTTGCACCAGGGCAGGTATCTCGACAGGTTCGGACTTGAGTTCCTGGCGTCTGGCGAAGGCCAGCATGCGCTGGGTCAGGGAGACACCGCGCTGCGCACCCTGGGTGGCGTTATCCAGTAACCGGATGATCTTTGGCTCATCGGCCACGCGTTTGCGCATGATCTCCAGATTGCCAAGGATGACCGTGAGCAAATTATTGAAGTCGTGGGCAATCCCGCCGCTGAGCTTGCCGATGGCCTGCATTTTTTGCGCCTGGAACAAGGCCTCGCGGGCTTGCTCAAGGGCCTGTTGTGCCTGGGTCGCTTCGGTGATGTCGCGGGTAATCTTGGCGAAACCGAGCAAGGTTCCGGTTTCGCCCCAGATCGGATCGACCACGACGTGGGCCATGAAGCGTGTACCGTCCTTGCGCACGCGCCAGCCCTTGTTTTCGAATCGTCCCTCAGTCGTTGCGATACTCAGCGTTCTGAGTGGCAAGCCTGCCTCGCGGTCTTCGGGCGTATAAAAAATCGAAAAGTGCTGACCAATCACCTCTTCCGGCGCATAGCCCTTGATGCGCTGCGCGCCCAGGTTCCAGTTAGTCACCTGGCCACGGGGGTCGAGCATATAGATGGCGTAGTCGGTGACACTTTGCACCAGCAAGCGGAACTGCTGCTCGCTTTGCTTGAGGGTTTCTTCAGCCATTTTACGATCGGTGAGGTCTCGGGTGATCTTGGCAAACCCCAACAACTTGCCCGTCGGATCGAGAATCGGATCGATCACCACGTGGCACCAGAAATGCGTGCCATCCTTGCGTACGCGCCAGCCCTCGCCTTCGAAACGCCCTTCGCGAATCGCTGTGTCCAGCGCCTTTTGCGGCAACCCGGCGCGACGGTCTTCATCGGTATAAAAGCGCGAGAAATGCTCGCCGAGAATCTCGGCTTCCTCATACCCCTTGAAGCGCCTGGCGCCAGCGTTCCAGCTGGTGATGATGCCTTCGGGGTCAATCATGTAGATCGCGTAGTCAATCACCGCATCGATCAACAAGCGCAGTCGCTTGTCCTCGAGACCGTCGACATTGCTTCGATCTTCGTTCATTGAACCCTCACATCCGTTTTTGTTATGTCTTGAGTATGCGACAAACCGCCAATTTCGACAGCCGGAAACGATGTAACGGGCTAGTGCGGCTCAATCGCCCACCAGCGCGGCAACAATTGTTTGACCTTGCTTTCGCCAAAACGGTCATCGATCAACATCACCACACCTTGGTCCTGCTGGGTGCGAATGACCCGGCCAGCGGCCTGTACCACCTTCTGCACACCGGGAAACAGATAGGTGTAGTCGTAACCGGCGCCGAAAATCGCGGCCATACGCCGTTTCAACTGCTCGTTGACCGGATTGAGCTGTGCCAGCCCGAGGGTCGCTATGAATGCGCCGATCAAACGCGCACCGGGAAGATCAATGCCCTCGCCAAACGCCCCGCCCAGCACCGCAAAACCGACACCCTCGCCGTTTTCGGAAAATTGATCGAGAAACTCCTGACGCTGTTCCTCACCCATGCCTCGGGACTGCGACCACAGCTTGATCTGCGGATGCAAATCGGCCATCAACTGCGCCACTTGTTGCAAGTAATCGAAGCTGCTGAAAAAGGCCAGGTAGTTACCGGGACGCTCGCTGAACTGTTTAGCGATCAGTTCCACTATCGGGGCCAGGGACGCCTGACGATGGACAAATCGCGTAGAGATCCGGTTAACGATGTGCACTTGCAGTTGGTTGGCGTGAAACGGTGATTCAACATCAATACACACCGTACTCGCCGGTGTTCCCAGCAAGTCGGCGTAATAATGCCGAGGGCTGAGTGTCGCCGAGAACAGCACGGTGCTGCGTGCCGTCGTCAGGCGCGGCCCAATGAATCCAGCAGGCACCACATTGCGCAGGCATAGCCGGGAGAGGTTGCGCTTGCGCTCAAGGTCGCGCTTGCTGATATCGAACAGGTACTGTTCATCGAAGCATTCGGCGACCCGGCAGAACTGCAGCATCTCGAAATAGAAGCTCTGAAGTGCGCTGTCCAACCCCTGCGGGTGATCATTCAAGTAGTCGCCGATGCTGGCATTGCACGACGACAGTGCCTGAAGCAGTTTTTCCGGCGCTTTGTCGTAAGCCTGGTACGCGCCCAATTGCTGGCCATGCAGGGCGTTCCATTCGCGGTTGACCCGTTGCAAGGGTTTCGTCAGCACGTCAGGCGCGTTTTTTCGCACCTCGTTGAGGGTCGCTTGATCGAGGCTGGCGCTGTACATCTGTCGGCCACGCTCCACCAGGTTATGGGCTTCGTCCACCAGAACCGCGACTTTCCACTGGTTGGCCTGGCAAAGCCCGAACAACAAGGCGCTGAAATCGAAGTAATAGTTGTAGTCAGCCACCACCACGTCGGCCCAACGGGCCATTTCCTGGCTCAAGTAATACGGGCAGACATCGTGCGCCAGGGCGACCTCGCGCAACGCACTCTGATCCAGCTGACTCAACTGGCTTGCGGCCTGCCGGGCGGCGGGCAAGCGATCGTAAAACCCCCGGGCCAGCGGGCAGGATTCGCCGTGGCAGGCTTTGTCCGGGTGCTCACACGCCTTGTCCCGGGCGATCATCTCCAGAACACGCAAGGGCGGCGCATCGGCACTGCGTGAAATCACCCGGGCGGCGTCCAGGGCCAGTTTGCGTCCAGGGGTTTTCGCAGTGAGGAAGAACACCTTGTCCAATTGCTGCGGCGCCAGGGCCTTGAGCATCGGAAACAAGGTGCCAACGGTCTTGCCGATCCCGGTCGGCGCCTGGGCCATCAGGCACCGGCCGGTACTGACCGCCTTGAACACCGACTCGGCCAGATGGCGCTGGCCGGGCCTGAAATCGGCATGGGGAAACTTCAACTGCTGTGCTGCGCCATTACGCGCTTCGCGATGGGCCATTTCCTGTTCGGCCCAGTGCAGGAACACCGTGCACTGCTGTTCGAAGAACAGCCGCAGTTGTGTGACGCTGAAGGACTCCACCAGACAGGTTTCCTTCTCGCTGACGATGTCGAAGTACACCAGCGCCAGATTGATCTGCTCAAGCTCAAGCTTCTGACACATCAACCAGCCGTAGATTTTTGCCTGGGCCCAGTGCAATTGACGGTGGTTGGCCGGTTGCTTGCTCAGGTCGCCACGGTAGGTTTTGACTTCTTCCAGGCAGTTCTGCGCCGGATCGTAACCGTCCGCCCTGCCCCTGATCTTCAGGCTCTGGAACAGCCCTTCGAGCGCGACTTCGCTCTGGTAACCCTCGCTGCGTCGGGAGGCCACCGTGCGATGGCCGACGATTCCCTCCAGCGCAGTCGGAGACGGCGTGAAGCGCAGGTCCAGATCGCCAACCTTGGCGGTGAACTCACACAGCGCACGCACGGCAATGCTGTAGCTCAAGCGTCTTGCTCCGCCCATTGCACGTAGCAAACCGCGATGGGCATGCGATGTTCATGGCAGAACTCCAGCCAACGGACCTGGTTATCCTGCAGGCGATCGCCCGGCCCCTTGACCTCGATCATGCGGTAGGTCTTCTGTTGCGGCCAGAACTGGATCAGGTCCGGCATGCCGGCGCGATTGGCCTTGATGTCCAGAAGCAGTCGATTGAACCAGTGCTTGAGATGCTCGGCGGGCAGGCATTCCAGGGCCTGTGTCAGCAGCTCCTCGCTGAGCACGCCCCAGAACACGAATGGCGATTGCACACCCCACTTCTCGGCATAGCGCTCACGGATGGTTTGCTGATAACGCCCGTCGTCGAGTTCAGACAGGCAAGCGCGGAATAGGTCCACCCGACGCTCATGAAAATCCTCATTGAGCAGGTCCACCGGCCCCCGCTGGAAGGGATGGAAAAAGGCTCCGGGCAGCGGCGCAAAAATCGCCGGCCAGCACAATAGGCCGAACAACGAGTTGATCAGCGTGTTCTCGACGTAATGGACCGGCGCCGATTCTTCACCCAGGTGTGCCTGAACGTAATGCTCCACCGACAACGCAAGGTCGGTCCTGGGCAATTGCAGGTCCAGGCGCAGCATTTCCCGTGGGGGTGGACGCTTGATCGCCGGCCCGCCCAGCTTGCGACGCAGCCTGGGCAGTACCCGTAGCAACTGCTGTTGCTCGGCGGCATTTTCTGGCGCTTGTTCGGCCTGGCTGGCCAGTTCCAGCGCCAATTCAAACTCAGCGCAACGCTCCAGCACGCGAATCAACCGCAGCCGCGCGCCGGGGTACTTGCATTGGCGATACAGGTCCAGCGCGCCGGAGAAATCGGCGATGCGCTCGCAATGCTGGGCAATCTGGAACAGCAGTTTGTCGCGACGCCTTTGCAGCCAGGGATTGCTCAGGGTCAACCCATTGATCTGTGCGACAACGTCGGTGATTGCCTCACCCGCCTCGAAAAGCTGCTGGCATTGGTAGAGGAACATACAGGCGTCCACGTCCTCTTGGCTTTGTAAGCCCCGTGAGTCGGCGCAAATCTCGACTTTTTCATAGGTAAAGATGCCGAGATCCGCCAGCACAAAGTCGGTCCAATCCTGGTAAAGATTGCCGAAAAACATCAAGCGCAAGCGGTCGCACAAGCCCATGATGGTCAGAGAAAGCAAGCGGTCGTCCAGCCCCGGATGCCAGTCACAGAAATTGCGCCTCTCGGGGAACTGCTCACTCAATAACGGCAGCCAATCGGTCTTTTTCCCCTTGGGCTGATCGATCGCAGAACCAAGGCATTGGAGAATCTCGGCCTTTAGCAATACGTCGAACAGCGTCTCGACCGACAAGGGCACCAGTTCATCAATCCAACCCAACGCCAGCAACGATTCGGCGGCGCTGGCGATATCGCCGATCTCGGCGTAATGCAGTTTGCTGACCCTGAAATGAATGCCCTTGCGCATAACCATTCGGACCAGCAATGCCTGTGACGCCTGGGGCAAGCCCTTGAAGTCGCGAATGAACTGATGTTCCTCGACGCTCAACACATCGGCATAACGATGTTCAAGCCAATCAAGCACTTGCCTGAAGTTGTTCAAGTAATAGAGCGGATCGTCGAGGGGGTTTGCAGTCACGAGGGAAAAGGCCATGGCAAGCGAATACTGGTTATGCGTACAGATACCAGTAATGGCCTTGTGGGTGCAATTGGAAAAGGATAAGTGGCGGCGCTGGCAGGGAATTTTTTCCGCCCATAGAACTTTCCGCCAATCCGTGGCACCAACCGCGTAACAGGTGCTGTCGTGCGCGACAGCCGTTACGTTTTCAAGTTTGAGAGGTGGTTATGAATATCAAGACTCTGGGTTTGCCCTTGGCGGCAATGGCTTTGCTGGCCCTCGCCGGTTGCTCGACACCCACGGTTGTCACCTTGCAGAACGGAACCCAGTATTTGACCAAGGACATGCCGAAAACCAAGACCAAGGACGGTTTCTTCGAGTTCGAGGATATTTCCGGGGCCAAGGTGAAGGTCAAGGCTGACGACGTCAGCACGATTCGTCAGGAAGACTGAGGCATCGGGACATCCTGTCCCGAAGACCTGAGCAATGATTCAGCTACCGGTACGAATCTTGTTCCACAGCCGGGTACGAATGCGGTCGATATTCAGCGGCATCGCTTCCAGAGCGAACAATTTGCCCATCATTTCCGGGCTCGGGTAAACCTTGGTGTCGTTCTTGATGGCCGGGTCGATCAGGCTGTCCGCCTGCTCGTTACCATTGGCGTAGTGCACGTAGTTGCTGATGCTGGCCATCACGTCCGGACGCAGCAGGTAATTCATGAAGTCGTAACCGGCCTTCTCGTCCGGGGCATCGACGGGCATGGCGACCATGTCAAACCAGATGGCAGCGCCCTCCTTGGGAATCGAATAGCCGATGTCGATGCCGTTCTTCGCTTCCCTGGCGCGGTTCTCCGCTTGCAGGATGTCGCCAGAGAAGCCGACCGCCACGCAGATATCGCCATTGGCCAGGTCGCTGGTGTATTTGGATGAGTGAAAGTAGCTGACATAAGGGCGAACCTTCATCAGCAATGCTTCAGCCTTTTTGTAGTCTTGCGGATCTTTGCTGTGATGCGGCAGGCCTAGGTAGTTAAGCGCAGCAGGCAACAATTCCGGACCGTTGTCGAGGATAGCCACGCCGCATTTTTTCAGCTTTTGCATGTTTTCCGGCTTGAAGATCAAGTCCCAGGAATCCACCGGTGCGTTGTCACCCAACACT
Organism: Pseudomonas sp.; assembly: GCF_050739655.1. Taxonomy (GTDB): domain Bacteria; phylum Pseudomonadota; class Gammaproteobacteria; order Pseudomonadales; family Pseudomonadaceae; genus Aquipseudomonas. Next base: position 8,980 of record NZ_JBOIBY010000428.1, read on the forward strand.
GCTTTGACTTTGGCAATGTTGTAGCCGATCCCGGTGCTGCCCCACAGATACGGGAAGCCGTGTTCGTTGCCCGGATCGTTGGTCTGCAAAGCCT
>NZ_JBOIBY010000429.1:0-1639 GCF_050739655.1 Pseudomonas sp.
GTACGGAGCAGTGAATTTTCACTGGCGGCAGGGCCAGTTCTTCAGCCAGCTGAGTGTTCTTGATGGTTTCAGCTTCGTCCAGGGTCTTGCCCTTCATCCACTCGGTGGCCAGGGAGCTGGAAGCGATAGCCGAACCGCAGCCGTAGGTCTTGAACTTGGCATCTTCGATGATGCCGGCGTCGTTGACCTTGATCTGCAGACGCATCACGTCGCCGCACGCCGGAGCGCCGACCATGCCGGTGCCGACATCAGGGTCTTCGGCGTCCATCTTGCCGACGTTGCGCGGGTTTTCGTAGTGGTCGATGACCTTTTCGCTGTAAGCCATGATTCTCAATCCTCACTCATCAGGGCCGCTCTTGAGACCCTGTAATTGCGCTGCGTCAGTCGCCGCGCACTACAGGACCTGTATCCGGCGGCTTCTTTATTTAGTGTGCCGCCCACTCGATCTTCGAGATATCGACGCCGTCTTTGTACATGTCCCACAGCGGCGACAGAGCGCGCAGCTTGGTAACGGCCTCGCAGACTTTCTGCGCGGCGTAGTCGATTTCTTCTTCGGTTGAGAAGCGACCGAAGGTAAAGCGAATCGAGCTGTGTGCCAGTTCGTCGTTGCGGCCCAGGGCGCGCAGTACGTACGAAGGCTCAAGCGACGCCGAGGTGCACGCCGAACCGGACGAAACCGCCAGATCCTTGAGCGCCATGATCAGCGATTCGCCTTCAACGTAGTTGAAGCTCAGGTTCAGGTTGTGCGGAACGCGGGCAGTCAGGCTGCCGTTGACGTACAGCTCTTCCAGGTGCTCGACCTGCTTGTAGAAACGATCGCTCAAGGCCTTGATGCGCACGTTCTCGGCAGCCATGTCTTCCTTGGCTACACGGAAGGCTTCACCCATGCCGACGATCTGGTGGGTCGCCAGGGTGCCGGAACGCATGCCGCGCTCGTGACCGCCGCCGTGCATGGTCGCTTCGATGCGCACACGCGGCTTGCGGCTTACGTACAGCGCGCCGATGCCTTTAGGGCCATAAGTCTTGTGGGCAGAGAAGGACATCATGTCGACTTTCAGCTTCTGCAGGTCGATCTCGACCTTGCCAGTGGACTGAGCGGCGTCAACATGAAAGAGGATGCCTCTAGAGCGCAGCAGCTCGCCGATGGCGGCGATGTCGTTGATGGTGCCGATTTCGTTGTTCACGTGCATGACCGAAACCAGGATGGTGTCGTCGCGCAGTTCGGCTTCGATCATCTCCGGGGTCACCAGGCCGTCAGTGCGCGGCTCGATGTAGGTCACTTCGAAACCTTCACGCTCCAGTTGGCGCATGGTGTCCAGGACAGCCTTGTGCTCAATCTTGGTGGTGATCAGGTGCTTGCCTTTGGTGGCGTAGAAATGTGCCGCACCCTTGATTGCCAGGTTGTCGGATTCGGTGGCGCCGGAAGTCCAGACGATTTCACGCGGGTCGGCATTGACCAGGTCGGCCACCTGACGACGGGCGTTTTCGACGGATTCTTCAGCTTTCCAGCCGAACACGTGGGAACGGGACGCCGGGTTACCGAAGTTTCCGTCGACCAGCAGGCATTCACTCATCTTTTGCGCGACACGCGGATCAACCGGGGTAGTCGCAGAGTAATCAAGGTAAATCGGCAATTTCA
>NZ_JBOIBY010000430.1:0-1168 GCF_050739655.1 Pseudomonas sp.
CAACCGATTCTGGTAGCCTTTCCGCCCTGGAGCAAGCCATGCAAGACCTCGATCCCGTCGAAACCCAGGAATGGCTGGACGCCCTGGAATCGGTTCTCGACAAAGAAGGCGAAGACCGTGCTCACTATCTGATGACCCGTATGGGCGAACTCGCAACCCGTAGCGGTTCGCAGTTGCCTTACGCCATCACCACGCCTTACCGCAACACCATCCCGGTTACTCACGAAGCACGCATGCCTGGCGACCTGTTCATGGAACGCCGCATTCGCTCGCTGGTACGCTGGAACGCGATGGCCATGGTAATGCGTACGAACCTGAAAGATTCTGACCTCGGCGGTCACATCTCCAGCTTCGCCTCCAGTGCGACCCTGTATGACATCGGCTTCAACTACTTCTTCCAGGCCCCGACCGACGAACACGGCGGCGACCTGATCTACTTCCAGGGCCATACCTCGCCAGGCGTTTACGCCCGTGCATTCATGGAAGGCCGCATCACCGAAGACCAGATGAACAACTTCCGCCAGGAAGTCGACGGTCAGGGCCTGTCGTCCTACCCGCACCCTTGGCTGATGCCTGACTTCTGGCAGTTCCCGACTGTATCCATGGGCCTGGGCCCGATCCAGGCGATTTACCAGGCACGCTTCATGAAGTACCTGGAGCACCGTGGCTTCATCCAGCCAGGCAAACAGAAAGTCTGGTGCTTCCTGGGCGACGGCGAGTGCGACGAGCCGGAATCCCTGGGCGCCATCTCCCTGGCCGGCCGCGAGAAGCTCGACAACCTGATCTTCGTCATCAACTGCAACCTGCAGCGCCTCGACGGCCCGGTTCGCGGCAACGGCAAGATCATCCAGGAACTCGAAGGCGTGTTCCGTGGTGCTCAGTGGAACGTGACCAAAGTCATCTGGGGCCGTTTCTGGGACCCACTGCTGGCCAAGGACGTCGACGGCATCCTGCAACGTCGCATGGACGAAGTCATCGACGGCGAGTACCAGAACTACAAAGCCAAAGACGGCGCGTTCGTGCGTGAACACTTCTTCAACACGCCTGAACTCAAGGCGATGGTTGCAGACCTGTCCGACGACGAGATCTGGAAACTCAACCGTGGCGGCCACGACCCGTACAAGGTCTACGCGGCGTACCACGAAGCGGTCAACCACAAAGAACAACC
>NZ_JBOIBY010000431.1:0-6961 GCF_050739655.1 Pseudomonas sp.
GCGGGCAAGCCTCGCTCCCACAGGGTATCGGGTCGGGCACAAAATCTTTTATCAACAAAAAAACTGTGGGAGCGGGCTTGCCCGCGAAGAGGCCGGCACAGCCACCTCACCGCCCCAGACAAATGAACTCTCCAATACCCACACCAGTCAGCTAATAAAGCCCCCACACACAGCGCTGCCGCCCATGCAAATTCCCCTCAAACGCAAGCAGCCCTGATTTGACGGCGGCATGAGCCTCTATCCGGAGTTACGCGAAAATGGCTGAGCATCCCGAACGACAATGCCCCATCGACGCCCACGGCATCATTGGCGACATGCGCAGCGCGGCGCTGATCAACGACAAGGGCAGCGTGGACTTTTTCTGCTGGCCGGAGTTCGACAGCCCTACCATTTTCTGCTCGCTGCTGGACACGCCAGAGGCCGGTATTTTCCAACTGGCGCCAGACCTGCCGGACGCCCGTCGCGAGCAGATTTATCTGCCCGATACCAACGTCCTGCAAACCCGCTGGCTGAGCGAACGCGCCGTGGTCGAAATCACCGACCTGTTGCCCATCGGCGACAGCGACGATGATTTACCGGTGTTGATGCGTCGGGTGCGCGTGGTCAGCGGCCAGGCGACCTTTCATCTGCGCTGCAGTGTCCGTCATGACTACGCACGCGCCAATACCCGCGCGCGCATGGACGGCCAGGACGCACTGTTCGAGGCTGACGATCAACCCACCCTGCGCCTGCGTTCGGACAAACCCATGCGTATAGACGGCAACTACGTCGTCGCCGAATTCTCACTGCAACAGAACCAGACTGCCCAGTGCCTGCTCGGCGCCACCGATGACCCAAGGTTCAAGGAAGGCGGCGCGGACATGTGCCTGGAACGCACCCTGAAATACTGGCGCGACTGGTCGGCTCAGTCCAACTATCGCGGTCGCTGGCGGGAAATGGTCAACCGCTCGGCCCTGGCCTTGAAGCTGCTGACTTCACGCAAACACGGCGCGATTCTCGCCGCCGCCACCTTCGGCCTGCCGGAAACCCCCGGCGGCGAACGCAACTGGGATTACCGCTATACCTGGATCCGCGACGCCTCCTTCACCGTCTACGCCTTCATGCGCCTGGGCTATGTGGACGAAGCCAACGCCTACACCCGCTGGCTGCGTGGGCGGGTCAGCGACTGCCATGGCAACTCGACGAAACTCAATATCCTGTACGGCATCGACGGCCGCCAGGAACTGCCGGAAATCGAGCTCACGCACCTGTCGGGCCACGGCGGCGCGAAACCGGTGCGCATCGGCAACCAGGCCTACGACCAGGTGCAACTGGACATTTTCGGCGAGCTGATGGACGCGGTGTATCTGGTCAACAAATACGGCGATGCCATTTCCCACGAAGGCTGGAGACACGCCGTGGAAGTGGTCGATCAGGTGTGTGAACAGTGGCAGAACAAGAACGTCGGCATTTGGGAAATGCGCGGTGAGTCGCATCACTTCCTGCACTCGCGCCTGATGTGCTGGGTGGCGCTGGACCGGGCGATCCGCCTGGCTTCCAAGCGCTCGTTGCCCGCCCCCTTCGCCCGATGGGACCAGACCCGCCAAGCCATCTACGCCGACATCTGGGAAAACTTCTGGAACGAGGAACGCGGGCATTTCGTCCAGCACATCGGCGGCACCGCCCTTGACGGTTCAATGCTGCTGATGCCCCTGGTGCGCTTCGTCAGCGCCAAGGACCCGCGCTGGCTGACGACGCTGGAAGCCATCGAGAAATACCTGATACGCGACGGTATGGTCTACCGCTACCACAACGACCCGGGCGTGATCGACGGCCTGCCCGGCACCGAAGGCGCATTCGCCGCCTGCTCATTCTGGTACGTCGAATGCCTGGCCCGCGCCGGCCAAGTGGAAAAGGCCCATCTGGAGTTCGAACAACTGCTCAGATACGCCAACCCGCTCGGCCTCTATGCCGAAGAATTCGACAGCCACGCACGGCACATGGGCAATACACCGCAGGCGCTGACGCACTTGGCGTTGATCAGCGCGGCGTGTTTTTTGGATCGGAGGTTGAGTGGGGAGAAGAGTTTTTGGCAGCCGTGAGGGTGCATTAAACGACGCTAACCGAAAACCGCTCCCGATAAGCCTGCGGCGTCACACCCATCGCCCGCAGAAAACTGCGGCGCAACGTCTCTTCGCTGCCAAAGCCGCATTGCACAGCGACCCGTTTGATCGCCAGACCGGTGTCACTGAGCAGGCGCCGTGCAGTCTCGACCCGGATCAGTTCAATGGCTCGTGCCGGCGTTTGGCCGGTGTCGGCGCGGTAATGGCGCACGAAGCTGCGCTCGCTCATGCCGGCTTGAAGCGCCAAGGTGGGAATGCCCAGGTCTTTGGTCAAATTCTCGCTGATCCAGGCGTGGAGATCATCGAATCGGCTGCCTTCCTTTTGCAAGGACAGGGTGACGCTGAATTGCGATTGGCCACCGGGCCGTTTCAGGAACACCACCAGTTGCCGGGCGACTTCCAGGGCCATGGCTCGGCCGAGGTCTTCCTCCACCATCGCCAGTGCCAGATCAATCCCGGCGGTGACGCCCGCCGAGGTCCAGACTGGGCCGTCGTTGATGAAAATCGGATTGGGCTCGACCTGCAATTGCGGATGCTGCTGCGCCAACTGTTCGCAACGGGTCCAGTGGGTGACGACACGCCGACCATCGAGCCAGCCACTGGCCGCCAGCAAAAATGCTCCCGTGCACACCGATGAAACCCTTCGACATGCTGCCCCGTGCTCGCGAACCCAAGACACCAGCGGTGCGTCCTGCGCCGCCGCGTAGACGCCCCAGCCACCGGCGATGATCAAGGTGTCGCTGCCCTGTTCGGGCAAAGGTTCGGCCAGCAGCGCCAAACCTGCCGATGACATCACCGCCCCACCACCGCTGGCGATCACCGTCGGCGCATAAGGCGCAGGCAAACCCTGCTGGCGGGCGATGTCGTTGGCTGAGGCGAATACCTGCAAGGGCCCGGTGACGTCGAGCAATTGCACATTGGCGAACGCAAGCACGTGAATGGCTTTCGGCATTTTGGCGTAATTCGTGGGTTTATTGGCGTATGCGCCAAATCCTAGGCGCCTACAGTGAAGCCGTCCACCCATTTCAGGAGATAAACACCATGACTTTGCAGATCGGCTTTCTGTTGTTTCCACAGGTTCAGCAACTCGACCTGACCGGCCCTTACGACGTACTGGCCTCGTTGCCGGATGTGAAGGTGCATCTGATCTGGAAGGATCTGGTGCCCGTCACCGCCAGTACCGGCCTGGTGCTCAAACCGACCACCACCTTCGATGACTGCCCGAAGCTGGATGTGATCTGCGTGCCGGGTGGCAGCGGCGTGGGGCCGCTGATGGAAGATGATGAAACGCTGACGTTCCTCAAGGCCCAGGCTGCCAATGCGCGCTACATCACCTCGGTCTGCACCGGTGCACTGGTGCTCGGCGCGGCGGGCTTGCTCAAAGGTAAACGCGCAACCACCCATTGGGCTTATCACGAGTTGTTGGAGAAGCTGGGAGCGGTTCCAGTGAGGGAGCGGGTCGTGCGCGACGGCAATGTGCTGACCGGTGGCGGCATCACCGCGGGCATCGATTTCGCCCTGATCCTGGCCGCCGAGCTGTTCGATCAGGACACCGCCGAGCTTGTGCAATTGCAGCTGGAATACGCCCCGGCCCCGCCTTTCCAGGCTGGCAGCCCGCAAAGCGCGCCAGCGGGTGTGCTGGAGGAGGCCCGCAAACGCGCTGCGGATTCATTGAAACTGCGTGCGCAAATCACTGAGCGTGCTGCAGCGAAACTCGATCGTCAGTGACGCAGATGGCTGCGGGACTCACCCTCGCGCAGCCAGCACTTTTCATACGTGCATAAAAAAACCCGCCGAAGCGGGTTCTTCCAAGACCATTGCAACTCCCTGTCGCGAGCAATCCATGCAAATGGCCGATCATCCGTGATCCTTAGCACTCCCTGTGCTTCAGTGGATGGGGTCAGAATACGCATAGGATCCAATCTGTAAAAGACGACATAGTTGTTACAGCGTGTAAGACATTCGCTATAGCGATACTTCTGTAAACCCTTAGACGCCTAGGGATTCTGGCCTGGAAGCTCTGAGTTCGGCTCAGGATTGGACGCGGAGCGTCCCGGGCTACATTCCCACGCAGAGCGTGGGAACGATCAACTCTTAGACGTCTAGGGTAGCCACCTTTGGATCATTCATTTTCGAGCTGGCGGGCCTTGGCACTTTCGGCAAGAAAGTGTTCGAGCCTACCCAGTTGCTCCTCCCAGCCACGACTGTCCATGTAGTACGCCTCTTTCTGGCGTATGTCGGGAATGTGTGCGAAACCCGACTCGGACACTTTGAGTAGCGTGCCGTCTTCGAAGTCTTCCATTTCGAATTTGACCAGCGTGGTGGGTTCCTGGGAGTAGTCGATCTTTGGATTCACCGCGTAAGGGTGCCAGCGAAACGAAAACAACTGCTGCGGCTCGACCCGCTCCACTAGCACGTTCCACAACACGTGTTCGTAACCGGGGTACGTGACCTGGCCCTGGGTCCACTCGCCGGCGATAAAACGCCTGCCTTCGAGCGCCACGCCGAACCATTGACCGAACGCTTCGGCATCGACCAGGGCACGCCAGACATGGGAGCGCGGCGATTTAAGCGTTATTTTGCGCTCAAAACTATTGGGTACTGGTTTCATACGTCACCTCCTGTACTGAACAACAGTAGGCCCGTAGGACCACATGTCCAGGCGAAACGTTGTACTTCGATCAACTTGGCCTGAATTATTCGGCTGCATTTGTGCTGATAAGTTCTGGCACAGGCTGGTTTTTCTCCTCTTCGCTAAACTGCCCCTCAATTGACCTGACACAGCGAGTTCTCTTTATGCACACACGCTTTCTCCTGGCACTGACGCCTTTGTTGTTCACCTCCCTGGCCCATGCTGCAGTGAACTGTGACAACGCCGCCGACCAGGCCACGATGAACCAATGCGCCGCGCAGCAGCATGCGGCGGCCGATAAGGAACTGAATACGCTTTACCAGCAAATCACCACGCGCTTGAAAGAAAGCCCGGACAGTAAAAAACTGTTGGTCGGTGCGCAGCGTTCGTGGATTGCGTTTCGCGATGCCGAGTGCAAGTTCTCGGCGTCCGGGGTGGAAGGCGGGAGTGTGTATCCGTTGATCTACAGCAACTGCGTGACGGAGTTGACCAAGGCGCGGGTGGAGACGTTCAAGACTTACCTGAAGTGTCAGGAGGGGGATTTGGGGTGTCCGGTGCCGGGGGTTTGGTTCTCGGGTGACTGTCAGGGCCTTATCGCTAGCAGGCTAGCTCCCACAGTGGATTTTTGGTGAACACAAATGTTGTGCCCGACCAGAAACCCATGTGGGAGCTAGCCTGCTAGCGATTGGCGTCAGTTCAGACGCCGCAATTTACCGGACAAAAACCTGCGCCGTGGTAATCGCCATATCCCCGCCCGGCAACTTGATGCTGCCCGTCTGTTTCAAGCTGTCGGCATCGAAGATCGCCACGTCGTTGAAGGTCCCGGCCAGGTAGATCTTGCTGCCGTCCTTGTTGAAGGAAATGCAGTAGTAGGAGTGATCGAGGGTCGCCGCCTGCAACAGCTTTTTCTCCTTGATGTCGTACTTGGCCAAGCGGTTGAGCACGCCGAACATCAGGTTCGGGTCTTTCGGTGAGCGCATGCCGCTGAAGTAGATTTCCGTCAGTGGGCCGAAGTCGGTGGTTTCGGTCTTGCCGGTCTTCAGGTCGACGCTGAACAGGCCGTACAGGTATTCGGCGGTGGCCGGGTCCTGCTTCTTGTCCTTGAACTTCGCCGCGGTGTAGAGCAGCGAGAGGTCATGGCGATAGGTCTGCTGGTTCCACACGTAGAGCACGTCCGGCGCGCTGTAGTTCGGGCGTTTCCAGTGGCGGCTAGGGATCAGCACGTCGAACTTGCCGGTCTGCACATTGACCTTGTAGACGTCCGCCCCGGCCACGTACAGCGTGCCGTCGTCACCACTCTGCATGATGGTCAGCTGTCGCGGCGCCGGGAAACTGCGCACGGCTTTGGCGTCCATGCCGGCGTTGGTGGCGTACACATCGAGCCTGGGCTGCTGCACTTCATAGTGATCGTTGAGCATCAGCGTCGGGTTGGCGATGGTGTACAGCTCTTTGCCGTCGTGGCTGAGGGTGAAAGCAAACATGGATTTGGCTTTTTCACCTGGCTTTTGGGTGATGTTGGCGTGGAACACCTGTTTGCAGCTGTCCAGCTCGACACCGTAGACATCGGCGTAATGGTTGTTCAGCACATAGGCGGTCTTGCGATCCGGCGACAGCTGCACGGTGCCGGGACCAAAGGCGTCAGGCATCTTGCAGGTCTTGTACAACGTGTCGGTGGCCAGGTCGATGACGTGCAGGTTGTTCGGGTAATTGGTGGTCAACATGTATTCGTGACCGTCTTGCAACGCCGTGTTTTCATCGGCAAGAACATTGAGCGAAGCAGCGCTCAGGACGGCGAACGCGGCCAGGCCGCAGGCTTTGATGCTGTGCATGCTGGAATCCTTCTTCTGTGATCACTTGTCTTTTGGAAAGACAGTGCCGAGGTTGCGCCAGTTGTCGTTGGAGGCTTGCGCATCCTTGTTCCAGTCCGGGTAGGTGCTCATCATGTCGGGCACCTGGGCCGGCCACCAGCAAGGGTCGGAGCAGCCGTACAAGTCAGCTTCCATCGGCTGGCACAGCGACGACACACCGCCGAACGCATCGATCTCCCAGCCCGGGTCGGTGGTCGAGGCGCAGCCCGCCACGGAACTCATCGCCACCACCTCTTCGATGCGGTTCTCGTCCGCGGCCTGATCCAGCTTCAACGCTTTGTTATTGATTGCCTTGAGATGTTTCATATCAGTGAGCCTTGCGCGGAGTGATGTAGCTGCTGATGAACGCAGGGTTATTG
>NZ_JBOIBY010000432.1:0-3891 GCF_050739655.1 Pseudomonas sp.
ACGTCGGATTTCTCGACGATACGCTTACGCGGCTGACGTACCAGCTGGTTGATAGTTGCCATCTACTAGCTCCACTGTTGTCTTGCGACGCTATTGTCTTGCAAGAAAAGCAAAATGGCAGGAACGAGTTCCCGCCAAATTTAGGGGTACAAGAGTCTAAAGAGGATCTTGCCCCCAGTCAAGGCAAGGCCCCGCCCTCCCCCCTCATCAAACCTCGACAATTTGTCTCGATTCGATGAACGGAGCGACCAGGGCCTCACACTCATTTACCGCAGAACTCAGTTACCGCTCGAGTTCAGCGCTTCGGTCAGTGCAGCTTCCACTTCACTGGCGCTTACGCGCAACGGCTTGTCTGCATCACGGCGGCGCTTACGCTCGCTGTGATAAGCCAGACCGGTACCAGCCGGGATCAGACGACCCACGACTACGTTTTCTTTCAGGCCGCGCAGGTAATCGCGCTTGCCGGTTACCGCCGCCTCGGTCAGTACGCGAGTGGTTTCCTGGAAGGAAGCCGCCGAGATGAACGATTCGGTGGACAACGACGCCTTGGTGATACCCAGCAGAACGCGAGTGAACTTGGAGACAAACTTGTCTTCGCCGCTCAGACGCTCGTTCTCTACCAGTACGTGAGTCAGTTCCATCTGGTCGCCCTTGATGAAACTGGAATCGCCGGATTCAGCAATTTCAACTTTACGCAGCATCTGACGCAGGATGGTCTCGATGTGCTTGTCATTGATCTTCACGCCTTGCAGACGGTAAACGTCCTGGATCTCGTTGACGATGTACTTGGCCAGCGCACTCACACCCAACAGACGCAGGATGTCGTGTGGATCGCTCGGGCCGTCGGAGATAACTTCGCCGCGATTTACCTGTTCGCCTTCAAACACGTTCAGGTGACGCCACTTCGGAATCAGCTCTTCGTACGGATCGCTACCGTCGTTCGGGGTGATAACCAGGCGGCGCTTGCCCTTGGTCTCTTTACCGAACGCGATGGTGCCGCTGACTTCAGCCAGAATCGACGCTTCTTTCGGACGACGGGCTTCGAACAAGTCGGCAACACGCGGCAGACCACCGGTGATGTCACGGGTCTTCGAAGTCTCTTGCGGGATACGAGCGATAACATCACCGATCGCAATCTTCGCACCATCCGCTACACCGACCAGGGCGTTGGCTGGCAGGAAGTACTGAGCGATAACGTCAGTGCCTGGCAGCAACAGATCCTTGCCGTTGTCGTCAACCATCTTCACAGCAGGACGGATGTCCTTACCGGCAGCTGGACGATCTTTTGCGTCGAGTACTTCAATGTTGGTCATACCGGTCAATTCGTCAGTCTGACGCTTGATCGTGATGCCTTCTTCCATGCCCACGTAGGTCACGGTACCTTTCATTTCGGTAACGATCGGGTGAGTGTGCGGATCCCACTTGGCCACGATTGCGCCAGCGTCGACCTTGTCACCTTCTTTAACCGAGATCACAGCACCGTACGGCAGCTTGTAACGCTCACGCTCACGACCGAAGTCATCCGCGATGGCCAGCTCACCGGAACGGGATACAGCAACAAGGTGACCATCCACTCGCTCAACGTGTTTCAGGTTGTGCAGACGGACGGTACCGCCATTCTTCACCTGAACGCTGTCGGCCGCGGAGGTCCGGCTTGCCGCACCACCGATGTGGAACGTACGCATTGTCAGCTGGGTACCCGGCTCACCGATGGACTGGGCAGCAATAACGCCGACCGCTTCACCGATGTTCACCTGGTGACCACGAGCCAGATCGCGGCCGTAGCACTTGGCGCAAATACCGAAGCGGGTTTCGCAGCTGATCGGCGAACGCACAATCACTTCGTCGATGCTGTTCAGCTCGATGAACTCGACCCACTTCTCATCTACCAGAGTGCCGGCAGGAACGATAACGTCCTCGGTACCTGGCTTGAATACGTCACGGGCGATAACACGACCCAATACGCGCTCACCCAACGGCTCTACAACGTCACCGCCTTCAATGTGCGGAGTCATCAGCAGACCGTGCTCGGTGCCGCAATCGATCTCGGTTACAACCAGATCCTGCGCCACGTCTACCAGACGACGAGTCAGGTAACCCGAGTTCGCCGTTTTCAACGCGGTATCCGCCAGACCTTTACGAGCACCGTGAGTAGAGATGAAGTACTGGAGTACGCTCAAACCTTCACGGAAGTTCGCAGTAATCGGCGTTTCAATGATGGAACCGTCCGGTTTGGCCATCAGGCCACGCATACCGGCCAGCTGACGAATCTGTGCTGCGGAACCCCGCGCACCCGAGTCGGCCATCATGTACATCGAGTTGAAAGATTCCTGGTCGACGGTCTCACCGTGACGGTCGACAACTTTCTCTTTCGAGAGGTTGGCCATCATCGCCTTGGAGACTTCGTCGTTCGCTTTCGACCAAAGGTCGATCACTTTGTTGTACTTCTCGCCCTGGGTTACCAGGCCGGAGGCGTACTGGCTTTCGATCTCTTTCACTTCATCAGTAGCAGCATTGATGATGCGGGCTTTTTCATCCGGGATAACGAAGTCGTTAACACCGATGGAAACCCCGGAAATAGTCGAATAGGCAAAACCGGTGTACATCAACTGGTCAGCGAAGATCACGGTCTCTTTCAGACCAACCACGCGGTAGCACTGGTTGATCAGTTTGGAGATCGCCTTCTTTTTCATCGGCAAGTTGACGACGTCGTATGACAAACCTTTTGGCACAACCTGATAAAGCAATGCACGGCCGACAGTAGTGTCGACGATACGAGTGCCGCTCACGCTGCCGCCGTCACGGTCGTTGACGGTTTCGTTGATCCGCACTTTGACCTTGGCATGCAGTGCGGCTTCGCCGGCACGGAACACACGATCAACTTCCTGCAGATCCGCGAACACACGACCTTCGCCCTTGGCGTTGATCGCTTCACGAGTCATGTAATACAGACCCAATACAACGTCCTGCGACGGAACGATGATTGGCTCACCGTTGGCTGGCGACAGGATGTTGTTTGTAGACATCATCAACGCACGCGCTTCCAACTGGGCTTCCAGTGTCAGCGGTACGTGCACGGCCATTTGGTCGCCGTCGAAGTCGGCGTTGTACGCAGCACAGACCAGCGGGTGCAACTGAATAGCCTTACCTTCGATCAGTACCGGTTCAAACGCCTGAATACCCAGACGGTGAAGGGTCGGTGCACGGTTGAGAAGAACCGGGTGTTCGCGAATTACTTCAGCGAGAACGTCCCAAACTTCCGGCAGTTCGCGCTCGACCATCTTTTTGGCGGCCTTGATGGTGGTCGCGAGACCACGCATTTCCAGCTTGCCGAAAATGAACGGTTTGAACAGCTCGAGAGCCATTTTCTTAGGCAGACCGCACTGGTGCAGACGAAGGGTCGGGCCTACGGTAATTACCGAACGACCGGAGTAGTCAACACGCTTACCGAGCAAGTTCTGACGGAAACGACCTTGCTTACCCTTGATCATGTCAGCCAAGGATTTCAGAGGGCGCTTGTTAGAACCAGTGATAGCGCGGCCACGACGACCGTTATCGAGCAATGCGTCAACAGCTTCCTGCAACATACGCTTTTCGTTGCGCACGATGATGTCCGGCGCGGACAGATCCAGCAGGCGCTTCAAACGGTTGTTACGGTTGATCACTCGACGATACAGATCGTTGAGGTCGGAAGTCGCAAAACGACCGCCATCCAGCGGGACCAGTGGACGCAGATCTGGCGGCAGAACCGGCAGAACGGTCAACACCATCCACTCTGGCAGGTTGCCGGAACCCTGGAAGGCTTCCATCAACTTCAGACGCTTGGACAGCTTCTTGATCTTGGTTTCGGAGTTGGTTTGCGGAATCTCTTCACGCAGACGGCCAATCTCG
>NZ_JBOIBY010000433.1:0-3257 GCF_050739655.1 Pseudomonas sp.
GCGTAAGGGGCCGGCGAACACACCTTCCGAGTCAGGCCGATAAGGGCGATTGTGTCCGCGTATTTTAAGCGGACGCAATTACCCTTAACGTCAGGATCGCCATGCGCCAACGTAAGTCCTACCCGAAATCCTTCAAAACCCAGGTCGTCCAAGAGTGCGAACAGCCCGGTGTTTCCGTGGCGGCTATTGCGATGAGACACGGTATCAACGCCAATGTCGTTCGCCGGTGGCTACCGCTTTACCGTGATCAGCAGGCAGTCGCGCTACCAGCTTTCATTCCTTTGAAAGTCGAACCAAAACGAAAGACCGAAGCGTTGGCGATCATTGAATTACCGCTCAGCCAGCAAACGCTCACGGTGAAGTGGCCAACCTCCGATCCCGAAGGGTGCGCCCGATTCATCCGTGGACTCGTCCAATGATCCGCATCGATTCCATCTGGCTCGCCACCGAGCCGATGGACATGCGCGCAGGCACCGAGACCGCGTTGGCCAGGGTGATCGCGGTGTTTGGTGCGGCGAAGCCGCACTGCGCTTACTTGTTCGCCAACCGCCGCGCCACTCGCATGAAAGTGCTGGTGCATGACGGCTTTGGCATCTGGCTGGCTGCTCGCCGGTTGAATCAAGGCAAGTTCCACTGGCCAACCGTTCGTCATGGCTCGGAATTAGAGTTGGATACCGAGCAACTTCAGGCTTTAGTGCTGGGCCTGCCTTGGCAACGCGCGGGGACTGGCGGTTCGATCACACTGCTTTAACGGCTGCCATTAGCCTATCGGTCTATCGCCCCGACCTGCCTGCTCTGGCAAAATTCGTGGCATGACTTCTTCGCCCAATCTCGACCAAATGTCCTCTGAGCAACTGCGTGCCTTGGCAGCGCAGTTGCTGTCGCAGGTCGACACCATGGGCAAGAAGATCCATCGCGACCAAACCGTTATCGAGAAGCTGACCCACGAGATCGCGCAGCTCAAGCGCTTGAAGTTTGCCAAGCGCAGCGAGCAGTTGAATCCGCAGCAGGCCAGCTTGCTCGATGACCTGATCGATACCGATATCGCGGCGATTGAAGCCGAGCTTCAAGCCTTGCAAACTGCTCCACCGCCGACCGAGAAAAAGCAAAAGCCTAAACGCACGGCGTTGCCGGCGGAGTTTCCGCGCACGTTGATTCATCACGAACCCGACAACACTCACTGCCCATGTGGCTGCGCACTCAAACGCATTGGTGAGGACGTCAGCGAGAAGCTGGACTACGCGCCCGGCGTATTTACCGTCGAACGCCATGTCCGTGGCAAATGGGTCTGTAATGACTGCGAAACGCTGATCCAGGCACCCGTTCCGGCGCAGGTCATCGATAAGGGCATCCCGACCGCCGGGTTGCTGGCCCACATCATGATTGCCAAGTTTGCCGACCATCTGCCCCTTTACCGCCAGGAATCGATTTTTGGTCGGGCAGGTTTGGCGATTCCACGTTCAACTTTGGCTCAGTGGGTTGGCGTTACTGGTGTGCAGTTGCAGCCTCTGGTCGATGCGCTGCGCGACGTAGTGCTCGGGCAGCAAGTCATCCACGCCGATGAAACACCGGTGCAGATGCTCGCCCCGGGTTCGAAGAAAACCCATCGCTCTTATGTTTGGGCCTACGCCACCAGCCAATTCTGCGAAACAGAAGCTGTCGTTTACGACTTCAGCCCCAGCCGCGCCGGTGAGCATGCTCGCAACTTCCTGCAAGACTGGAAAGGCAAGCTGGTCTGTGACGATTTTGGTGGTTACAAGGCCAGCTTCGAACTCGGTGTGACCGAGATAGGCTGCATGGCCCATGCGCGGCGCAAATTCTTCGAACTACATGCCACCAACAAGAGCATGCTCGCCGAACAGGCCCTGCGCTACATCCAAATGCTGTACGAAATCGAACGTGAAGTCCGCGACTTGGAACCGGATCTACGCCACCGAATACGACAGGAAAAAGCCGTACCGGTGATGGATACGCTGCATGCCTGGATGACCGCCCAGCGTGATCTCGTGCCCGAAGGCTCGGCTATCAGCAGAGCACTGGATTACAGCCTGAAACGCTGGGCAGCGCTATCGCGCTACCTTAATGACGGGGCCGTCCCCATTGACAATAATTGGTGCGAGAACCAAATCCGGCCGTGGGCACTTGGGCGCAAGAACTGGCTCTTTGCAGGTTCACTGCGCAGTGGCAAACGAGCGGCTGCGATCATGAGTTTGATCCAGTCAGCACGGCTTAATGGACATGATCCGTACACCTATCTGAAGGATGTTCTGACGCGGCTGCCCACACAGCGAGCGAGTGAGATTGCGGCGTTGCTACCGCATCGGTGGCAACCGGTGTAATTACATCAGGTGGGGGCACTTCCCACCGTCAATATCATTCTTGGCAATTTGGGTGCTTTGGGTGCGCTCTCTGCACCCGACCTGCACCATCGCCACTCCATATAAACCCAGGAACACCCAGTCCCACATTCACCCAACCCTTATAAGCACCCACTGAGTACTCAGCGAGCCCTAATCCGCACCTAAAAAACACCGTCTACTTATCGATGCCTTTCAACCGAAAGCACTGTAGACGCACCTACTCCACACCACTACAACCCCGACGCCGCCCCTAACGCCCTGAGACAACCCGAATCAACACCCATATCGCACCGAGGGCGATAATGTCGTGGCGCATATGTGCCTCATTCGAGTTCATTCACGCCTGCACTGATCAAACAAGCATTGGACTCCAGTTGCCTGGTCACGCAAGGGGGGGACAAGCCAAAGCTAAAACATGGCCAATTGAATTATGCGGAGCTTGATAAAGGCGCGCAGCCGATTGGGATGTCAGCAGCAAGCCCCGCGCGATTCTGGTGATGACATGCGTGCAATAGGCGGCAACACGGCGAGGGGAGCGGCATTTCGGCGCACAAATCCGTCCGCGTCGCCCGGTGGCCCGGCAAGCCGATCGGGGTGGCTGAAAACACTCTCGAATCAGTGCCAAATTGGGGGGACAGAAATCAGTTAAAACACCGTCTAATGTAATTATACGAACTGACACATGTGTTACCTCTGCTTTCCTGCTCTCCCAGGGTGAAATACCCGGAAGTAATTCTCCGAAATTCGAGGAAAGGCTCAATAGGCATGATCCGTATGCTTATTTGAAGAACGTCCTCACGCGCCTGCCGACGCAGCGGGCGAGTGCAATTGCTGAACTACTGCCGCATAGATGGCAACCGGTTTAGTTGCGCAAGACGGGATGCCCGGACGCATACG
>NZ_JBOIBY010000434.1:0-5161 GCF_050739655.1 Pseudomonas sp.
CGCTCTGCGTGGGAATGCCTCAACGGACGCTCCGCGTTCGGCTCTTGATTGGGACGCAGAGCGTCCCGGGCTGCATTCCCACGCGGAGCGTGGGAACGATCAACAGGGGGCGACGGTGTAACGATCAATGATGGCAATTCAGTTTCAATTAAGTTCTCATCGCTAAGGTGCCAACCGTAGGCAACACATAAAAAAAGCGGAGACCCTTATGAACCCCCTGACTGCCCTGTTCATCGCGCCCATCATAGGCCTCGCTGCCAGCATCGCCCACGCCCGCGATCTGGACCAGGACGAAGCCCTGCGCTTGCGCCAACAGGGCGTGATCCTGCCGCTTGAGCAAGTGTTGCAGCAGGCGCTGGACCGCTACCCGGGGGCCAAACTGTTGGAAGCCGAGCTTGAAGAGAAGCATGACGTCTACATTTATGAAGTCGAATTGCTCACTGCCGAGGGCGTGGTTCGGGAGCTCGATCTTGATGCCGCCACGGGCCGTTTACTGAAAGACAAGGACGATTGACCGATGCGTTTGCTGCTGGTGGAAGACCATGTGCCTTTGGCCGACGAACTGTTGGCCGGCCTCAATCGCCAGGGGTACGCCGTGGACTGGCTGGCCGACGGTCGCGATGCGGTGCATCAGGGCAGCACCGAGCCCTACGACCTGATCATTCTCGACCTGGGCCTGCCGGGTGTGCCGGGGCTTGAAGTGCTGGCCCGGTGGCGCGCCGGTGGGTTGGCCACGCCAGTCATTATCCTCACGGCCCGCGACTCCTGGGCCGAGCGCATCGAAGGCCTCAAGGCCGGTGCCGACGATTACCTGACCAAACCATTCCACCCGGAGGAGCTGCATTTGCGCATCCAGGCGTTGCTGCGCCGCTCCCATGGCCAGGTCAATCAACCCACCCTCAAGGCCGCCGGCTTGCACCTGGATGAAGGCCGCCAATGTGTCACCCGCGATGGCGCGGACATCCAGCTCACGGCGGCCGAGTTTCGCCTGCTGCGTTATTTCATGCTGCACCCTGAGCAAATCCTCTCCAAAAGCCACCTCGCCGAACATCTTTACGACGGTGAAACAGAACGCGACTCCAATGTGCTGGAAGTCCACGTCAACCACCTGCGACGTAAACTGGGGCGCAGCGTGATCGAAACCCGTCGTGGCCAGGGTTACCTGTTCGGCGGGCAAGCGCAGTGAGGTCGATCCAGCGTCGCTTGAGCCTTGGGCTGATCAGTGTGATGGTGATTGTCGGCCTGGTGCTGGCGCAAACCAGCTTGTGGTTGTTCGAAATGGGTTTGCAGCGTTATCTCGAAGCCGGGCTGCGTAACGACAGTGAAAGCCTGCTGATGGCCCTGGTGCGCGGCCCGCAAGGTTTGCAATTGGATGAACGGCGGTTGTCGCCGGCTTATCAACGCCCGTTTTCCGGACATTACTTCCGCATCGATTTTGCCGACAGTCATTGGCGCTCCCGTTCATTGTGGGACCAGGAACTGCCGCACCTCGACCATGCCGGCCTGCACAGCAATCTGCAATTAGGCCCCGAAGGGCAGCAATTGCTGGTGTTGCGTTCGGACTACCGTCGCCTGGGCCAGTCGATCTCGATCAGCGTGGCGCAGGACTACACACCGGTGCAGGAAAGCTTCCAGCGCATGCGCCAGGTCGGTCTGGGCCTCGGGTTGGCGGGCTTGTTGCTGATTCTGCTGTTGCAACGGATCACCGTGCGCCGAGCCCTGCGACCACTGGAGAAGGCCCGCGAACAGATCGCGCAATTGCAACAGGGCCAGCGCTCGCAACTTGACGAGCAAGTCCCGGTGGAACTGGAACCGCTGGTGGCGCAGATCAACCACTTGCTGGCCCACACTGAAGACAGCCTCAAACGTTCGCGCAATGCCCTGGGCAATCTCGGCCACGCCCTGAAAACCCCGCTGGCGGTGCTGTTGAGCCTGGCCTCAAGCGAACAGCTCGACGCGCACCCGCAATTGCGCAAGGTGCTTAAGGACCAGTTGGAGCAGGTCCAGCAGCGGCTCAATCGTGAACTCAATCGGGCACGCTTGTCCGGCGATGCACTGCCGGGGGCGCTGTTTGATTGCGACGCCGAGCTGCCGGGGCTGTTGGCGACGTTGAACATGATCCACGGCGAACACCTGACGCTGAGCTATCGCTCACCGGCCGGACTGCAGCTGCCATGGGATCGCGAAGACCTGCTGGAATTGCTCGGAAACCTGTTGGATAACGCCTGCAAATGGGCGGACGCCGAAGTCCGCTTGAGCGTGGTAGAGGGGGCAGAAGGGTTTGAGTTGAGTGTGGAAGACGACGGCCCGGGCATTCCCAAAGAGCGACGCGATCAAGTGTTCAGCCGCGGCACTCGGCTGGATGAGCAGACTGACGGGCATGGCCTTGGGTTGGGGATCGTGCGGGATATTGTCGAGACCTGGGGTGGGGTGTTGCACTTGCAGGAAAGTGAGTGGGGTGGGTTGAAGGTGTTGATCGAATTGCCAAAACGTACTTGAAGCCCACCAGGAAAAACCTGTGGGGCAAAAACCTGTGGGAGCTAGCCTGCTAGCGATGGCGATGTGTCTGACACATTGATGTTGGATGTGCCGCCGTCATCGCTAGCAGGCTAGCTCCCACAGTTGATTTGGGTGATATCAAGTCTTTTGTTCGCCGCTACCTCCCACAGGGATCAGGTGTGATGAATCTCCCGATCCTTGGTTTCCGGCATGAATAAGATCCCCAGCACCGCTGTCATCACCGCGATGACAATCGGGTACCACAGCCCGTAGTAGATATCGCCTGTGGCCGCGACCATCGCGAATGCCACGGTGGGCAGGAAGCCGCCGAACCAGCCGTTGCCGATGTGGTAGGGCAGCGACATCGAGGTGTAGCGGATGCGCGCCGGGAACAGTTCCACCAGCCAGGCCGCGATCGGGCCATACACCATGGTCACGTAGATCACCAGGATGGTCAGGAGCAGCAAGACCATCGGGTAGTTGGTCTTCGCCGGGTCGGCCTTCTCGGGGTAACCGGCTTCCTTGAGGGCAGTGGTGAGCGTTGCGGTGAAGGCATCGTTCTGAGCCTTGAAGTCAGCGGCCGGCATGCCGGTGCCCTCGAAGCTCTGGATCACCTTCTCGCCAATACGCACTTGGGCAACCGTACCCGGCTCGGCTTTCTCGTTCTTGTAGGGGATGGCCCGTTTGGCCAGCACGGTCTTGGCCAGGTCGCACGAACTGGTGAATTTGGCTTTGCCCACCGGGTCGAACTGGAACGAGCACTGGTCAGGATTGGCAATCACCGTGACCGGATTCTTCTCCTGGGCAACGAACACGTCGGGGTTACCGTATTGGGTCAGTGCATGGAAGATCGGGAAGTAGGTCAGGGCGGCGATGATGCAGCCGGCCATGATGATGCCCTTGCGCCCGATGCGATCGGACAGGCTGCCGAAAATCACGAAGAACGGCGTACCGATCAGCAGCGAGCCGGCAATCAGCAGGTTGGCGGTTTGCGGGTCGATCTTCAGCGTCTGCAGCAAAAAGAACAGCGCATAGAATTGCCCGGTGTACCAGACCACGGCCTGGCCTGCGGTGCCGCCGAGCAGGGCCATGATCACAATCTTGAGGTTATCCCAGCGGGCGAAGGACTCGGTCAGCGGCGCTTTGGAAGCCTTGCCTTCAGCTTTCATTTTCACGAACACCGGCGATTCGCTGAGTTGCAGGCGGATGTACACCGAGACGATCAGCAACAGGATCGACACCAGGAACGGAATCCGCCAGCCCCAGGCCTCGAAGGCTTCAGTGCCCAGGATCGTGCGGCAGGCGAGGATCACCAGCAGCGAAAGAAACAGGCCGAGGGTCGCGGTGGTCTGAATCCACGAAGTGAAGAAGCCGCGTTTGCCTTTGGGCGCATGTTCGGCCACGTAGGTGGCTGCGCCGCCGTACTCACCACCCAGCGCCAGGCCTTGCAGCAAGCGCAAAGTGATCAGGATGATCGGCGCCGCCACGCCAATGGTCGCGTAGCCGGGCAAAAAGCCCACCACCGCTGTGGAAACACCCATGATCACGATGGTGATGAGGAACGTGTATTTACGTCCGATCATGTCACCCAATCGACCGAACACGATTGCCCCAAAAGGCCGCACGGCAAAGCCCGCAGCGAACGCGAGCAGGGCGAAGATAAAGGATGTGGTCTCGTTGACGCCGGCAAAAAAGTGCTTGGCGATGATCGCGGCGAGGGAACCGTACAGATAAAAGTCGTACCACTCGAACACGGTTCCAAGGGACGAGGCGAAGATGACCTTGCGCTCCTCCCGGGTGATCCCGCGATTGGGCGCGCTGCCCGTGGTTGTGTTGTCGATTGCCGCCATGGGGTTTCTCCGTTGTTCTTGTTATAGGCCGGAGCACCTCTCAATTGTTGCCGCACCCTGGCCCTGGGGCTAATGTCTTCGGACTACGGATTGCGCGAAGTGTGGACACGAACTGACGGCCTCGCATCGTTGCAAGGTTTCCTGAAGCATAAACGTGATTGCGCAGATATCCACTCGCCATCATTTGGTGATGAGAATGGATGCGCGGGGGATACCTGTGGGAGCTAGCCTGCTAGCGATGACGGTGTGTCTGACACATTGATTTTGAATGTGCCGACGTCATCGCTAGCAGGCTAGCTAGCTAGCTCCCACAGGGGGGGGCAGTGAGGGGCTTAGACGCGGAACTGGTCCATCAAACTCTGCTGCTGATTGGCCAGGCGATTGAGCGACTGGCTCACCCGCGCCGATTCATTGGCCTGCCCCGACAGCGACTCTGTCACGTCGCGGATGGTTGCTACGTTGTTGTTGATCTCCTCGGCGACCGCACTTTGCTCTTCGGCCGCACTGGCGATTTGCAGGTTCATGTCGCTGATCACCGTCACCGCGTCGCCGATCTGCCGCAGCGCCGTCACGGCCTGCCCAACCTGCTCGACACTGCCCTGAGCCTGTCGATGGCTGTTGCCCATCGAGGCCACCACGTCCTGGGTGCCGCTTTGCAACTGTTCGATCACCAGGCGGGTTTCTTCGACCGACTCCTGGGTGCGTCGCGCCAGGTTGCGCACTTCATCGGCCACCACGGCAAAACCACGTCCGGCTTCACCGGCACGGGCCGCTTCGATGGCGGCGTTGAGTGCCAGCAGGTTGGTCTGTTC
>NZ_JBOIBY010000435.1:0-7539 GCF_050739655.1 Pseudomonas sp.
ATAAAAAAACGGCCTACCTTTCGGTAAGCCGTTTTTAGTACTTGGTGGCTACACAGGGACTTGAACCCCGGACCCCAGCATTATGAATGCTATGCTCTAACCAACTGAGCTATGTAGCCAAGTGGCGTGCATTATTCACCGGTAATGCAGATGCGTCAAGCGTAAATCTAAAATATTTCTCTACACTTTCAACCGCTTATCCTTCTGAGCCGAAAAAACGGCTCAGGGGAGGGCATCAATTGAGCTGAAACCTGCCGGTATTGGCGCTCAAGGCCTTGCTGCCATGACTCAAGGTGTCCGCCGCCTGGTTCACCGCACGAGCCCCTTCGAGCAAGCGTACTGCCGCCTGATCGACCTGCTGGATATTGCCGCTGACTTCATCGGCGGTGCTGGCCTGTTCCTCCACGGCTGTTGCGATCTGCGCCAGGGTATCGGTGACGCCCTGTACGGCGCTGGCAATTTCGCCAAGGCGCTCGCCGAGGCCGGTGACCGCCTGGGCATCGGACTGCGCCTGACCACACGCGACTTCCATCAGGCTGACCGCTTCATTCACCGTGCTGCGCAGGCTGTCGACCGTGCCGGCGATTTGCGCGGTCGAAGATTGCGTGCGTTGTGACAGGCTGCGCACTTCATCGGCCACCACCGCGAAACCGCGACCCTGCTCACCGGCGCGAGCGGCCTCGATGGCGGCGTTGAGGGCCAGCAGGTTGGTCTGCTCGGCGACGCCTCGAATGGTGTCGACCACCAGTTGAATCTGCTGTCCTTGTTCGCTGACTCGACCCAGTGCCGCTGCCGTGTCATTCAAGCGCTGATTGAGTTGCTGGATGCTTGCCGTTGTGCGCTGGCTGTCACGGCTGCTATCGGCAGCGATGCGCTGGGTGTGCTGAGCGCTGCCAGAGGCCTGTTCGCAGCTGTGTGCCACCCCTTGAGAGGTCGCGGCCAATTGCGTCGCTGCTGCGGCGATTTGGCTGATCTGCATTTGCTGCGCTTCAACTTCACCCAAGGCGTCGCTGGAGTGGTGGTTGAGGGCCTGCACCGCGTCGCTCAGTTGCAGGGTTTCGTGATCGACCCCGAGCAAACTTTTACGCAGTTGCACCACCGCGACATTCAAGGCTGTGCTGATGGCTGCCAGTTCATCCCGGCCTTGAACCGGCACTTGCAAGCTCAGGTTGCCGTCGCGCAGAGCTTGCGCCAGCAGTGTGATACCGCTGGCGCTACGACGGATTGAAGCCTGCAGGCAAATGAACAGATACAGCGCGGCCAACAGCAGAGCGCCAAGCACGGTTGCCACCATCATGAATTGGCGGATCGCTGCGTCGTGGTAATAATCCAGGCGCTGATCCAGCGACAACAGCGATTGCTGACGCAATCCGGCGAGGTTGTCGAGCAGGGCGTCGAGCGTGCCTTCGAAGTCTTGAGGCTTGAGGTTGATGCTGCCGCCGAATACGCCGTCATCCAGCACTTTGAGGCTTGAGTCGAGATTTTTGAGGCTGCCGTGGTATTGGTCGGCCCAGCTTTTCAGGGCGCTGGGCAGCCGCGCTTCGAGCAAGCCAGCGGTCTTGACCAGTTGTTCTCTGGCATCACCAATGCGACTGCGCAAATCACGCAGTTGCAGGCGGCTTTGCAGAGTGAACTGCCCGGACACGACCGAAGCCTGGCCTACTGCTGCGAGCCGGCCTACCCGTTCAATCAGGTCCGGTGCATGTTGAGTGGAGATCTGGGTCAACAGCCAGGTTTCCATCCATGGTGCCAGCGTCAGGCGGTTGTCCATGGCGATCTGCTCGCGCAGGGCCTGCAGGGCGCTCAACGCATTGGTGAAGCGATCATAGCCGTCCGGCCACCAGCCGACGCCGCTCAGGCTTTTCGAGTCGAGGCCATTGAGGGCAGTTTGCAGCGCTTGATAACGAGCCAGGGATTGCTCCTTGGCATCGTCCTTTTGCAGCGCTGCGCCAAGGTCCGAAGCGGCTTGGGCGACAGCAGGCTGGACGGCGTCGAAGGCAGCCATGGCGGCAAGCGTCGCAGGTGTCGGTTGGCGATTGGTTTCTGTCGCACGCCACCTTGCTGCACGATCACGCTGCGCAGCCAGCAGGTTATCGAGCGCATCAAGGGCGAGAAGTTGACGAACCCCAGCACGTTCGCCGGAGATCAGGTTCAGTTTGTCGCGATAATCCTGACCAATCATCCACAGGCTGACAGCCAGTGGCAGGATGAACAGTAGAAACAACAGCTGGAATTTGCGTGCAAACCCAAAACGCCCCAGCAGTCCGATCCCCGGTGATAAAAAAGCCTGCATGCCCCATGACTCCTTTGGACACCACGCACCAGCGGCGTGCATCGAGGTCTTTGCGACCACGACCGTGCCCTTCTAAAAGGCCTCGAAAGTTCACCATTGTCAGCTCTGTGGGCCGACTCTGTGGAGAAACTTCCCATTGTCGGTCCCCTTTGTAAGGGGGCCGCGTTGAAGCTGATAAGCAAGGCAAGATTCAGACCATGGCTATCAGCTATCACGCATCTGACGATTGAAACAAGGTCGTTAGCAGGCTAAGGGGATGGCGCTCTAGCACCGAAAAATGGCACATTGGCGCACCTGCTCGTGTGCACCCTCTGCTGTATGGATACTCCCATGGCTATCAGCAACGCCCAGACCGGCTCTGTGCCGGCGTCCGCTTCTCCTCAAAGCAGCCCGTTGGTCATGCGCATCATCGGCGCGGTGGCGCTGGCGCATTTGATCAACGACTTGATTCAATCGGTGCTGCCGTCGATTTACCCGATGCTCAAGGCCAACTACGGTTTGACGTTCACCCAGGTCGGGCTGATTACCCTGACGTTCCAGCTGACGGCGTCATTGCTGCAGCCGTGGGTCGGTTATCACACCGACCGCCATCCCAGGCCATGGCTGTTGCCGGCGGGTACCGTCTGCACCTTGGTCGGGATTGTGATGATGTCGGTAGTTAGCAGTTTCGCGATGATCCTGCTCGCGGCGGGGTTGATCGGTATCGGTTCCTCGACCTTTCACCCTGAAGCGTCCCGTGTGGCGCGACTGGCTTCCGGAGGACGCTTCGGGCTGGCGCAATCGACCTTTCAGGTGGGTGGTAACGCTGGGTCGGCATTCGGTCCCTTGTTGGCAGCGGCGATCATCATTCCTTACGGGCAAGGCAATGTCGCCTGGTTCGGGCTCTTCGCCGTGTTTGCGCTGTTTGTGCTGTACCGGATCAGCCGCTGGTACGCCAACCACTTGAACCTGTTCAAGCTCAAGCAAGGCCAGGCAGCGACCCACGGTCTGTCCAAGGGGAGGGTGATCAGTGCGCTGGTGGTGCTTGGGTTGCTGGTGTTCTCCAAGTACTTCTATATGTCCAGCCTGACCAGTTATTTCACCTTTTACCTGATCGAAAAATTCGACCTGTCCGTGGCCAGTTCACAGCTGCATCTGTTCCTGTTTCTGGGGGCGGTAGCGGCGGGAACGTTCTTCGGTGGGCCGATTGGCGACAAGATTGGACGTAAGGCGGTGATCTGGTTCTCGATCCTCGGCGTCGCGCCATTCACTTTGTTGCTGCCCCATGTCGATCTGTTCTGGACCAGCGTACTCAGTGTGGTCATTGGCTTCATCCTCGCCTCGGCGTTCTCGGCCATCGTGGTTTACGCCCAGGAACTGGTGCCAGGCAATGTCGGGATGATTGCCGGGGTGTTCTTCGGGTTGATGTTCGGCTTTGGCGGGATTGGTGCGGCGTTGCTCGGGCATCTGGCGGACATTCACGGCATCGAGTACGTGTACTTGCTGTGCTCGTTTTTGCCGTTGTTTGGGGTGCTGGCGATCTTCCTTCCGAGAACCAAGAAGGCCTGACTCAGCACAATCCCCCTGTGGGAGCGTGGCTTTCCCGCGAAGGCGTCAGGTCAGTCAATATTGATGTTGAATGTGCCGGCCTCTTCGCGGGCAAGCCCGCTCCCACAGGGTTTTGTGTTGTTCCCAGGTTGTGTGGTCGACGGAAGAACCTGTGGGAGCGTGCCCGCGAAGGCGTCAGGTCAGTCAACATTGATGTGGAATGTGCCGGCCTCTTCGCGGGCAAGCCCGCTCCCACAGGGGTTCAGTGGTGTGGCGGATGATTGTTTCAGGCACAAAAAAGCCGCGTATCAAACGCGGCTTTTTCTTGGGCGGGTGCTTCGTCCCGAAAAACTTAGACGTTGAAGCGGAAGTGCATCACGTCGCCGTCTTTAACGATGTAATCCTTGCCTTCCAGGCGCCATTTACCGGCTTCCTTGGTACCGGCTTCACCCTTGTACTGGATGAAGTCGTTGTAGGCGATTACTTCGGCGCGGATGAAGCCTTTTTCGAAGTCGGTGTGGATCACGCCAGCGGCTTGTGGTGCGGTGGCACCGACGCGAACGGTCCAGGCGCGAACTTCTTCGACACCGGCGGTGAAGTAGGTCTGCAGGTGCAGCATTTCGTAGCCGGCGCGAATCACGCGGTTCAGGCCAGGCTCTTCAAGGCCCAGGGCCTCAAGGAACATGTCTTTCTCTTCGCCGTCGTCGAGCTCGGCGATTTCCGCTTCGATCTTGTTGCAGGCTGGAACAACCACGGCGCCTTCTTCTTCGGCGATGGCCTTGACCACGTCCAGGTGCGGGTTGTTCTCGAAACCGTCTTCAGCCACGTTGGCGATGTACATGACTGGCTTGGTGGTCAGCAGGTGGAAGCCCTTGATCACCAGTTTCTCGTCGGTGCTCATGTTCTTCATCAGGCTGCGCGCAGGCTTGCCTTCGGTGAAGTGGGCGATCAATTGCTCCAGCAGGCCTTTCTGGACCACTGCGTCCTTGTCACCGCCCTTGGCATTGCGCGCGACTTTCTGCAGTTGCTTCTCGCAGCTGTCGAGGTCGGCGAAGATCAGTTCCAGGTCGATGATTTCGATGTCGCGTTTCGGGTCGACGCTGTTGGAGACGTGAATCACGTTCTCGTCTTCAAAGCAGCGGACCACGTGGGCGATGGCATCGGTTTCACGGATGTTGGCCAGGAACTTGTTGCCCAGGCCTTCACCTTTCGACGCGCCGGCAACCAGGCCAGCGATGTCGACGAATTCCATGGTGGTCGGCAGGATGCGCTTTGGATTGACGATGGCTGCCAGGGCATCCAGGCGCGCATCCGGCATCGGCACGATACCGCTGTTGGGCTCGATGGTGCAGAAGGGGAAGTTTTCGGCCGCGATACCGGATTTGGTCAGGGCGTTGAACAGGGTGGACTTGCCGACGTTAGGCAGGCCGACGATGCCGCAATTGAATCCCATGGTGTTTCCCCTCGGATAAGAGTCAGGCCTTCTGGCTGTGCAGGTTTTTCATCGCGCGGTTCCATTCCCCGGCGAGGATATCCGGCAGCACGCCGAGGGCAAAGTCGATGCTGGCATCGAGTTTTTCCTGTTCGGCGCGTGGCGCACGACTCAGGACGAAATTTGAAACCATACTGGCGACGCCCGGGTGACCGATGCCAAGCCGCAGGCGATGAAGGGTATTCTGATTACCCAGTTGCGCAATGATGTCGCGCAACCCGTTGTGACCGCCATGGCCGCCGCCCACCTTGAGTTTGGCGACGCCGGGTGGCAGGTCGAGTTCGTCGTGTGCCACGAGGATTTCTTCAGGCTTGATGCGGAAGAAACCTGCAAGGGCCGCCACGGCCTGGCCGCTGCGGTTCATGTACGTGGTGGGAATCAGCAGACGAACATCCTGACCCTGATGCGAATAGCGCCCGGTCAGGCCGAAATATTTGCGGTCCGCCACAAGGTTCACGCCTTGTGCGTTCGCGATGCGCTCAACAAAAAGGGCCCCTGCGTTATGCCGGGTCTGTTCGTATTCAGCGCCTGGATTTCCCAGGCCAACGATCAGTTTGATGGCAGTCACGATAGGGGCCCTTCATTGGAGTGGTGGATAACATCGCCGCAATCAGGGAGTGCGGCGAAAGTGGACGAAAATTGCTCATTTACCATGATGTAAACTCCGCGTTCTCGCCCGCTTTCTCGCTACGCTCTAGTCCGCGATGTTTCCAGTCACTCCGGCGTACAGAGTAAAATTACTCTGCAGCGCCTTCTGCAGCTTCTGGAGCAACACGTGGAGCGTGGACGTTGGCAACAGCCTTGTCATCACCGTGTGCCAGAGCAACGAACTCAACGCCTTTAGGAGCTTTGAGGTCGGACAGGTGAATGATCGAACCGATTTCAGCGTTAGCCAGGTCGACTTCGATGAACTCAGGCAGATCTTTCGGCAGGCAGGAAACTTCGATCTCGGCAACAACGTGCGAGATTTCGCCGCCTTTCTTGGTCGGTGCTTCTTCGTTGATGAAGTGCACTGGAACGATAGCGGTCAGTTTCTGGCCAGCGACTACGCGTACGAAGTCAGCGTGCATCACGTGGCCTTTGGCCGGGTGACGCTGCAGGGCTTTGATCACGACGTTCTGCTTGGTGCCACCAACGTTCAGCTCGATGATGTGGCTGTAAGCCGCTTCGTTTTCGAGCAGTTTGGCAACTTCTTTGGCCAGCATGCTGATGGATTCAGGGGCTTTGTCGCCACCGTAAACTACAGCTGGAACCAGGCTTGCGAGACGACGCAGGCGGCGGCTCGCACCTTTCCCCAGGTCGGAACGCACTTCAGCATTCAGAGTAAAATCGTTCATGTTGTATCTCCAAAATAACCACACTCGCCCCAGCGTTTGCGACCAGCGCTAAAGGCGATATGGGCAAAAAAGCCCCGCCCCAACAGAATGCTGGGGCGGGGCGCTTTTCGTCAGGTTGATGCTGCTAAGGTTTGACCCTTAACGGAACATCGCGCTGATCGATTCTTCGTTGCTGATGCGGCGAACCGCTTCGGCAACTACCGGTGCGATATCCAGTTGACGGATACGCGAACAGGCTTGAGCGGCAGCGGACAACGGGATGGTGTTAGTCACCACCAGTTCGTCCAGCATTGAGTTCTCGATGTTCTCGATCGCTCGGCCCGACAGCACAGGGTGTGTGCAGTAGGCGAAGACTTTTGCTGCACCGTGCTCTTTCAAGGCTTTCGCCGCGTGGCACAGGGTGCCGGCGGTGTCGACCATGTCATCAACCAGAATACAGGTACGCCCTTCGACATCACCGATGATATGCATCACTTCAGAGTGATTGGCTTTCTCGCGGCGTTTGTCGATGATCCCGAGATCCACGCCCAGGGATTTGGCAACAGCCCGTGCACGCACGACGCCACCAATGTCCGGGGACACGATCATCAGGTTTTCAAAGCGCTGGTCTTCGATGTCATCCACCAGGACGGGGGAGCCGTAGATGTTATCTACCGGAATATCGAAGAACCCCTGGATTTGGTCAGCGTGCAGGTCAACCGTGAGAACACGGTCGATACCTACCACGGTCAGCATGTCAGCAACGACTTTCGCGCTGATAGCCACACGTGCGGAACGCGGACGGCGATCCTGACGGGCATAACCAAAGTAAGGGATTACAGCTGTGATTCGAGTCGCTGAGGAGCGGCGGAAGGCATCAGCCATCACGACGAGTTCCATCAGGTTATCGT
>NZ_JBOIBY010000436.1:0-3300 GCF_050739655.1 Pseudomonas sp.
TTCGGCAGCTCCTACACACAAAGCATCTCCCGTGATTCGCCTATAACAAGAAACCGGAGAACAACCATGTCGTTAAGCGTGTTCGACCTGTTCAAGATTGGCATCGGCCCCTCCAGCTCCCACACAGTCGGCCCGATGCGCGCTGCTGCACGCTTCGTCGAAGGCTTGCGCCGTGAAGGGCTGCTGACGGCGACAACCTGCGTCAAAGTCGAGCTGTACGGCTCGCTCGGCGCCACCGGTAAAGGCCACGGCAGCGACAAGGCCGTGCTGCTAGGCCTGGAGGGCGAACACCCGGACACCGTGGACACCGAAACCGTCGCCGCGCGCCTGCTGGAAATTCGCGGTAATGGTCGCTTGAACCTTCTCGGTGAACACAGCATCGCGTTCAACGAAAAAGAACACCTGGCGATGATTCGCAAACCGTTGCCTTATCACCCCAACGGCATGATTTTCCGCGCATTCGACGCTGCCGGCCTGCAAGTGCGCAGTCGCGAGTACTACTCGGTCGGCGGTGGTTTTGTCGTCGATGAAGACGCTGCTGGCGCCGACCGTATCGTCGAAGACGCCACCCCCCTCACCTTTCCCTTCAGGAATGCCAAGGAACTGCTCGGTCATTGCACCACTTATGGCCTATCCATCAGCCAGGTGATGCTGACCAATGAAAGCGCATGGCGTCCTGAAGCGGAAACCCGTGCCGGCCTGATGAAAATCTGGCAAGTCATGCAGGACTGCGTGGCTGCCGGCTGTCGTAACGAAGGCATTCTGCCGGGCGGCTTAAAGGTCAAACGTCGTGCTGCCGCGTTGTACCGGCAACTGTGTAAAAACCCGGAATCCTCCTTGCGCGACCCGCTGTCGGTATTGGACTGGGTCAACCTTTACGCCCTGGCGGTCAACGAAGAGAACGCCAACGGTGGACGTGTGGTCACCGCTCCCACCAACGGCGCCGCGGGGATTATTCCAGCGGTGCTCCATTACTACATGCGATTTATCCCGACCTCCAATGACGACGGCGTCGTACGCTTTCTGCTGACCGCCGCGGCCATTGGCATTCTGTACAAGGAAAACGCTTCGATCTCCGGCGCCGAAGTCGGCTGCCAGGGCGAGGTGGGTGTGGCGTGCTCCATGGCCGCTGGCGCTTTGTGCGAAGTCCTTGGCGGTACCGTGCAACAAGTGGAAAACGCCGCGGAAATCGGCATGGAACACAACCTGGGCCTGACCTGCGACCCGATTGGCGGGCTGGTGCAAGTCCCCTGCATCGAGCGCAACGCCATGGGTTCGGTCAAGGCCATCAATGCCGTGCGCATGGCCATGCGGGGCGATGGGCATCACTTCGTCTCCCTCGACAAAGTCATTCGCACCATGCGCCAGACCGGCGCCGACATGAAAAGCAAATACAAGGAAACCGCCCGTGGCGGTTTGGCAGTCAACATTATCGAGTGCTGATGTGCGCTCATCTGCACAATTCTTCAGGAGCTGAATATGTCCACCGAACAACTGTTGAAAACCCCGCTGCACGCACTGCACATCGAACTGGGCGCGCGCATGGTGCCATTCGCTGGCTACGACATGCCCGTGCAATACCCGCTGGGCGTGATGAAAGAACACCAGCACACTCGTGATCAGGCCGGGTTGTTCGATGTCTCGCACATGGGTCAGATCCGCCTCACCGGCGCCAATGCTGCAAAAGCCCTGGAAACCCTGGTGCCAGTGGACATCATCGATCTGCCAGTAGGCATGCAGCGCTATGCAATGTTCACCAACGAGACCGGTGGCATCCTCGACGACCTGATGGTCGCCAATCTGGGTAACGACGAACTCTTCCTGGTGGTCAACGCCGCTTGCAAGGATCAGGATCTGGCCCACCTGCGCAAGTACATCGGCGACCAGTGCACCATCGAACCGCTGTTCGAAGAGCGCGCCCTGCTCGCCCTGCAAGGTCCGGCTGCCGTGACGGTACTGGCACGTTTGGCACCAGAAGCGGCGAAGATGACCTTCATGCAATTCGCCCGCGTGAAATTGCTGGGCGTCGACTGCTTTGTCAGCCGCTCGGGTTACACCGGTGAAGACGGTTACGAAATCTCCGTGCCGGCCGCCAATGCTGAAGCCTTGGCCCGTGCGCTGCTGGCAGAACCGGAAGTCGAGGCGATCGGCCTCGGCGCGCGCGACTCCCTGCGCCTGGAAGCCGGCCTGTGCCTGTATGGCCACGACATGAACACCGAAACCACGCCGATCGAAGCCAGCCTGTTGTGGGCCATCTCCAAGCCACGTCGTGCCGACGGCGCACGTGCCGGCGGTTTCCCTGGCGCAGAAAGCGTGTTTGCCCAGCAACAGGGCGGAGTCAGCCGCAAGCGCGTAGGCCTGCTGCCGCAGGAACGCACACCAGTGCGCGAGGGCGCAGAGATCGTCAACGAAGCAGGCGAGATCATCGGCAGCGTCTGCAGCGGCGGTTTCGGGCCTACCTTGGGCGCTCCTTTGGCCATGGGTTACCTCGACAGCGCTTATGTCGCTTTGGATACGCCAGTCTGGGCAATTGTTCGTGGGAAAAAGGTAGCTTTGCTTGTAAGCAAAATGCCATTTGTTCCACAACGCTACTACCGCGGTTGATTAGCTGTTCCTATAAGTAACGCAGTTGCGTTAACAACGCACTAATGTGTAACGCAACTGCCATAAAATAGTGCAACGTTTGGCGATTAGCTTCGATTATGAACGTTGCTTATAACGTTCGAAAACAATTGAACAACTCTATCGCATAAGCCAGAACTAGTTGGCATACCAACACCAGCAACGTGAGCAAATACGGGCCTTTCACAGGGGTTGTATTTTCTCCCGTAGTTGGCGTAGAGTTTGTTCACTGTGTTTGCATGGGTCGCTTGGAATCGTGACCTGGGCAGTAGCCTACAAGTTAGCTACATCCCGTTCGACGTCTTCTTACTCTCCTGCAACCAGCCCCAGTACTCTTTCATGAGAAAGAGACTGTCATTAATTTTTGCGTCAAAGGAAATAAGAAATGTCCCAACGTCAGAGCGGTACCGTCAAGTGGTTTAACGACGAGAAAGGTTTTGGTTTTATCACTCCTGAAAGCGGTCCGGATCTGTTCGTGCATTTCCGCGCCATCCAGGGCAACGGTTTCAAGAGCCTGAAAGAAGGCCAGAAAGTGACCTTCATCGCCGTGCAGGGCCAGAAAGGCATGCAGGCTGACGAAGTACAAGCAGAAGGCTAATCTTCTGTAACGAAAAAGCCCCTGATGCTGACATCAGGGGCTTTTTTGTGCGCGTAAATCCGTAAAATGGCTTCTTTTTT
>NZ_JBOIBY010000437.1:0-2260 GCF_050739655.1 Pseudomonas sp.
AGGCTGCGATCTTTTGATCTTGTTTTTAAAAGCAAATCAAAAGATCGCAGCCTGCGGCAGCTCCTACACGGGAAGCAGTGAATTTGAGTTTTTCATCGGCAATCCAAAGCAACGCTTTAAATCTACATGAGAATTACTATAAATTACGCACCTCAAATTGCCACTATCGTGCCACTGCCTTTTTTCAGGGGCGATGAGTGGGTTCAAGGACAGAAACCCGTGCTGGAGTCATGTTGGAAAACTACTATCGAGAGCTGGTGTGTTTCCTGAACGCCAAGCTCGGCAACCGCCAAGTTGCCGAAGATGTGGTGCATGACGCTTATCTGCGCGTCCTGGAGCGTTCCAGCGACACGCCGATCGAGCAGCCCCGGGCATTTCTTTATCGCACCGCACTGAACCTGGTGATCGACGATCATCGACGCAATGCCCTGCGCCAGGCCGAGCCGCTGGACGTGCTTGATAACGAAGAACGTTATTTCAGTCCCTCTCCTTTAAGCAGCCTCGATCATGGCCAGCGCCTGGACATGCTCCAGCGCGCATTGGCGGAGTTGCCCCGGCTGTGTCGCGAAAGTTTTCTGCTGCGCAAGATAGAAGGCCTGTCCCACCCGGAAATCGCCGAACACCTGGGGATTTCCAAGGCGCTGGTGGAGAAGCACATTGTCAATGCGATGAAGCATTGCCGGGTGCGCATGCTGCAATGGGATGCGCATTGAGTTGTGCTGATTCGTTGAAACGTTAAATTTTATTTCACTGTCCTCGTTCCCTTCATCAACGACTTGCTGTCCTGCTCAAAGGCCGGTCAGGTCACTTCGGCTTATCCCCTCGATCGGGGGTTCATCCAGAGGACACTGGAAATGACACAGGCAATTGCATCGCCCATCGTTCACGACCTGATCGGCGTCGGTTTCGGCCCTTCGAACCTGGCGCTGGCCATCGCCTTGCAAGAGCGCGGGCCGAGCCAGGGCGAGCTGGATGTACTGTTTCTCGACAAGCAAGCGCACTACAGCTGGCACGGCAACACACTGTCGACCCAGAGCGAGTTGCAGATTTCCTTCCTCAAGGACCTGGTGACCCTGCGTAACCCGACCAGCCCTTACTCCTTCGTCAATTACCTCAAGGCCCACGGCCGTCTGGTGGACTTCATCAACCTGGGCACCTTCTATCCGTGCCGCATGGAGTACAACGACTACCTGCGCTGGGTCGCCGGCCAGTTCGAAAAACAGAGCCGTTATGGCGAAGAAGTGCTGACCATCGAACCGGTGCTGCACAACCAGCAGGTCGAGGCACTGCGGGTGATTTCCCGCGATTCGACAGGTCATCAACATGTGCGCACCGCCCGTTCAGTGGTGGTCAGCGCCGGCGGTACACCGCGCATTCCCGAAGCGTTCAAGGCGCTCAAGGGTGATGCTCGCGTGTTCCACCACTCGCAATACCTGGCGCAGATGGCCAAGCAGCCATGTGTGAATAACCAACCGATGAGCATCGCGATCATCGGCGGCGGGCAGAGCGCCGCGGAAGCCTTCATCGATTTGAACGACAGCTTCCCGTCGGTGCAGGTGGACATGATCCTGCGCGGTTCGGCGCTCAAACCTGCGGACGACAGCCCGTTCGTCAACGAAGTGTTTTCGCCGGAATTCACCGACCTGGTGTTCAACCAGGACAGCAGCGAGCGCGAGCGCCTGGTCAACGAGTACCACAACACCAACTACTCGGTGGTGGACATCGACCTGATCGAACGCATCTACGGCATCTTCTATCGCCAGAAAGTGTCGGGCGTGGCCCGCCATGTGTTCCGCACCCTGACCACCATCGAAAAAGCCACCGCCACCGAGCACGGCATCGAACTGGCCGTGCGTAATAACGCCACGGGCGAGGTCACGGTTCGTCACTACGACGCGGTGGTTTTGGCCACCGGTTACGAGCGCCAGATGCACCGCAAATTGCTGGCGCCGCTGGAACAGTACCTGGGTGATTTCGAGGTTGATCGCAACTACAAACTGATCACCGACGAGCGCTGCAAGGCCGGCATTTATATGCAGGGCTTCTGCCAGGCCAGCCACGGTTTGAGCGATACCTTGCTGTCGATCCTGCCGATTCGTGCCGACGAAATTGCCGGGTCGCTGTATGACCATGGCAAGCATCGCGGGCATCGTTCGGTGGTGGATTTGTTGTTGGCCACTGCCAGCTGACATTGGTTCGATCCTGAAAAGATCGCAGCCTGCGGCAGCTCCTACATGGGAATGCGTACCCCTGTAGGAGC
>NZ_JBOIBY010000438.1:0-5410 GCF_050739655.1 Pseudomonas sp.
TTTCGCGAGCGAGCTCGCTCCTACAGGGGGCAGGGTTTTTTCCAGTTCGGCGGTGACATCGGATAGTTCGCGAATGCTCAGGCTGCGGCTGCCATCACTGCGAATCAGGCCCATGGCCGACGGATCAAGACTCTCATCGAGCAAACCATGCAAGGCGCGGATCCGTTCCGGGCGCGGGCTGATTTCCTGCCCGGCGGCCAGCTCATCGAGCATGTTGATCAGCGCTTCATGGGCACTTTGCGCCTCTTGGAAAAACGCCTCGCTGACAGCCAGGCTGCTTTCTTCCACGGCACCATAAAGGTCCAGCAACGCTTCGCAGAGTTCGTCCACCGGATGCAGATCGGCCAGATGCGCGCCTTCACCCAGGGTGGTCAATTCATCCAGCAGCGCGCTGAGTTCCTGGCGCTCCCCGGGGTGTTGCTGCCAGCGCTGCAACAGGCTTTCGGCGTCGAACAGGATGTCCATGCCCTGGGCCAGGAAGTTGTTGATCAGCTGCGGATCACGCTTGATCCGTAATCCGGTACTCGGCGCTTCCAAAAGATTTTGCAAACGCTCGGCCAGCATCGCCTTGGCCCGTTCGATCAAGGCACGGGCGTGGGGAATTTCAGCCAGGGGATCGCTCCTGAGCTGGCGCAAGCCAAGTCGGAACAACCCATGCGCCTCCAGCAGCAGTTCAACCTCGTCCAGATCCAGCGCCAGCTGGTGAGCCTTGTACTCGCGCGCCAGTTGATCCAGCGGCGCGGCCAGCTCGGCAATCGGCAATACGCCCGCCATCGACGCGCTGCCCTTGAGGGTATGCAGCGCACGCTGCAATTCGTCACTGGCCTGCAACGGCATGAGTTCGGCGGCTTGATCGAGGAAGCGACTGAGGCTGCCCAAATGGGTTTCGGCTTCCTTGCGGAAGATCTCCAGCAACAGCGGATCAAGGGCCGTGACGTCCTGGGTATCCTCGTCGCATGCGGACTCCTCGCCTTTGGCCAGGGCATGGGCACGGGCGGCCAACTGGTCGACATCGTTGCGCTGGCGCTGGGCATTGGCGGCGTATTCAGCCACCAGTTCGGGCAACAGATGGAGTACATCACCCAACAACTGCTGGACCGTGGCGCCCGGTTCCACGCTGTTTTCCAGCACGCGGTTGAGCAGGTTTTCTACCGACCAGGCCAGTTCGCCAAGTACCAATGCGCGAACCATCCGACCACTGCCCTTGAGGGTATGGAAGGCGCGGCGCAGTTCACTCAGGGCCGTTCTGCTATCGGGATTGATCGACCAGCGCGGCAGGTATTCACGAAGGATTTCCAGAACCTCATCGGTTTCTTCGAGGAACACTTCCCGCAGCTCATCGTCCACCGGCTCTTCGCCTGACGGAGGCGGTAACAGGCTGCCTGGCGTATCGAGCGCCGGAGGGTTTAGGGCCGATACCGGGTTCGCCAACACATCGGCCAGGGTCTGGACGATGGCGGACGCGTCACGCTCCTGCTGCTGTTGCATGACCTGCGCTTCGCTGGGGCTCAGCACATCCTCAAGCACCGGCACCTGTTGTTCGCTGGGGAAGCATCCGAGCGCAGCCAGGCTGGTTTGCGCGACGTCGAGCAGTTGTTCGCCTGGGGCCTGCGGGTCATCGCTCAGGCGTTCCAGGTAATACTCGAGGCTGGTGATGACGTCGGCGAGGCTATCGAGGGCCTGCCAACCGGGCTGATCCGGATCAAGCAGCAAGTGCTCGCAGATGAAGTGGTTGCAAGTCTCGATCAGGCTGGCGGCCCTGCTTAACGGAATCATCGCCAGTGCGCCACGCACCTGGGTCAGCAATGCCGGCAACGGCTGAAGGTGCTGACGATCCCAGTCGGCGTCGATGTAGTCGACGATCATGTCCTTGGCTTGTTGCAGGCAGATGCGCGTTTCCTTGATCACGATCTGATGGATCTGCGTCAGGTCGGTGGTCGGCAGGCGACTGTCCTCCTGGCTCTCGGGCTCCACCGTGCCGACCATGCCGGCCAGCGTGGCTTCGACATAGAGCAAGGCGCCGGCGACATCCATGAGGATCGCATCGTCGGGCGCGCGCTGGCCTTGGGCGAGGCTCAACACCATCGCCAATTGATCGATGATGACCTTTCGTGGCTGGCCGAACCCAAGCACCGCCAGGGTGTCGGCGATTTGCCGCAGGGGTGCCAGCAGGCTATCGAGATCGGAGGCGTTTTGCCGGTCGCTGCGCACGAACAGATCGAGGCGCTCCTTGACCCGCACCAGCTCTTCGCACAGCGCGGTCAACACCGAACGCATGGCATCGCGGTCGGGACCGGCCAGCCGTGCGCGTTCTTCATCGACCATCGCGCTGTCAGGTAGCGCGTCGTCCAGTCCGTAGCGATCTTTCATGGTCAGCATCTGCCCGGTGGGGTGTTCGGCTTTGGCAATGTAAAACAGCAAACTCTTGAGCAAGTCGGCCGGCGGTGGCTGATTGATCGCAGACATGCCCTGTTCGAGCAGGCGCTTGAGTTCCTTGTCGGCGTCCTTGAACAGGCTGCGCAAGGCCGGACTGTTGGCAATGACACCGCCGCGCATGCCTTCGACCAGTGCCGAGGCAACCTGCCACAACGGACTCAGCGGCGCATTGGCGCAGAGACCTTCGAGTCGGGTGAAGACTTTGGCCAGGTAACCGAGATGAGTGTCGTCGTCCTGTTCACGCAACAGACCGACCAGCGCCATCTGCAACATCTGCCGCAACTTGCGCAGCACATTCGGCAACTCAGGCGGTTCCAACGACGCCAGCGATTCTTTGTCGAGGGGTTGCAGATCCGGCAATTGCGGGCTGAACAGGCTGGTTTCCGACAACCGACTTTCGCCACGGGCGCTGCGCAGATCGTTAATCAGCGGCAGAACAACCAAAGGCAAATCACGGCGGGCGCCTTGCACGCGGTCGAGGTAGGTCGGCAGTTGCCCCAGCGCTTGCAGCATCAAGTGCAACGCCTCGTCACGATGACTGACGCGACCTTCCTGCAACGCGGCGACCAACTGCTCCATTTCTTCGGCGAGCAGAGCCGCCCCGTAGAATTCGACCATCTGCAAACTGCCGTGAACCTGATGGATGCAGGCCAGGCATTCGCTCAGGGCGTGCGTCGCCTGCGGGTCATCAAGCTGGGTTTCGATCGCGTGATGAGCCTGCTTCAGCGTTTCGGCAATTTCGCCCTTGACCCATTCAAGGGCCACATAGTCGTGCCGATCACCCATAACCACTCCAGTCCCCACTTCAATCAAATAGCCTGCGCCCGTGGGCGGATTCAAGCGTTGTCCGCCACCGAAACCTTGGTGTCGGGCAAGGTGAAACCGGACACCGAGCGCCGCAACTGGCTGGCCATTTTCGCCAGGTTTCCGATGCTCTCGGCGGTGGCGGAAGAACCGGACGAGGTCTGCGTGGTGATCTGCTGGATCACGTTCATCGTCAGGGAAATCTGACCGGCAGACGACGTCTGTTGTTGCGCCGCGTTGGAAATACTCTGGATCAGCGCCGCCAGGGTTTTGGATACACCTTCGATTTCCTCCAGGGCCACACCCGCATCCTGCGCCAGACGCGCGCCGCGCACCACTTCGGTGGTGGTCTGCTCCATGGAAATCACTGCTTCGTTGGTGTCGGTCTGGATCGCCCGTACCAGGGTTTCAATCTGTTGCGTGGCCTTGGAGGAGCGCTCGGCCAACCGTTGCACTTCATCGGCAACCACCGCGAAGCCGCGCCCGGCGTCACCGGCCATGGAAGCCTGGATCGCCGCATTGAGGGCCAGGATGTTGGTCTGGTCGGCGATGTCGTCGATCAGGCTGACGATGTCGCCGATTTCCTGGGACGATTCGCCCAGGCGCTTGATGCGCTTGGCGGTGTCCTGAATCTGTTCGCGGATGTTGTCCATGCCGTGAATGGTGTTGTGCACCACCTCGTTGCCCTTGTTGGCAATCTCCACCGAACGCTCCGCCACCGCCGAGGATTCGGCGGCGTTGGCCGACACCTGATCGATGGACTCGGCCATGTCGTTGATGGCGGTGGACGCTTCAGAAATCTGTTGCGCCTGATGTTCCGAGGCCTGCGCCAGGTGCATGGCGGTGGCCTGGGTTTCCTGCACGGCAGAGGCGACCTGGCCGGCCGTGAGGTTGATGGTCGTCACCAGATCCCGTAGCTGATCCACTGAGTAGTTGATGGAGTCGGCGATGGTGCCGGTGAAATCCTCAGTCACCGAAGCGGTCACGGTCAGGTCACCGTCGGCCAGATCCTCGATCTCGTCGAGCAGGCGCATGATCGCGTTCTGGTTGCGCTCGTTCTTCTCCGCGGTTTCCCGCAGCTGACGATTGGTTTCGCGCACCATTACAAGGCCGATGAGGATGATCGACATCAGTGCCGCCAGGCCCAGCACGTAGCCGCCGATGGTGTCGGTGTCGCGCCCGCCGGCAAGGTTTTCGAACCCGCTGGCCAGGTGCGAGGCTTCGTCGAGCAGGGTTTGCGACAGGCTGAAAATATTGGTCGCCGACTCACGAACCTTGAACAGCTCCGGCGAGGTTTCGAGGATTTCATCCACGGAGCCTGAGACGAACTCGAACAACTCGGAAATCTCGACCAACCGCGCACGCGCGTCGTGGTCCTCAACCTGGCTGACCCGCAACGCCTGGTTGCCCTGGAGCATGCCATTGAGCACCTGGCCGAAACGCGCCGCATCGCGACCGAAGGCGTCGGCGGCCTGTTGCGAGCTTTCGTCCCCGGACAACACCGTGTTGACGGCGCCCAGAATTCGTTCGGCCAGCAGCGATTGCCGCTGGGCCATCGCCACCTGCGCGGCTGGAGCTCCGCGTTGCAGGAGTATTTCCACTACTTTTTCGTACTCGACCTGCAACTGCGGCACGGTTTCGGCCAGGGTTGCGGCAACCTGATGCAGCGACAGTACGGTTTGTTCGCTGGAGAGGATGGCGTCGGTGTTTTTCAGCAAGCGCTCCCAGTCCAGTTGCACGGCGCGCATTTCCGGGCGCACGGTAGCCGGTGCCGGTGGCAGGCCGGTGGATGGGTCACCTTTCTTCAGATAGCCCCAGCGCCGGGCAAAATCATTGCGCGCATCGCTGAGCAATTTGAACGCCGCCGCCTTGCCGGCAGCCGCTTCGGTGGCGTTCTTGGCAATGCGTTGGGACAGTACGCGCAGCTCACCGGCGTGGCCGATGTACTGTTTGTCGTAGGTGGCTTGGGTATTGAGGTACGCGAAGTTGGCGAACAACAACATGATGAAGATGATCAGCGCGATGAACAGCACGATGATCTGCGACCGACTGCGCGACCCTTCCATTGGCTTGCCTGTTTTTGCTTTTGTCATCGGTCTTCGCCTGTTAACCCACCCACTTCAAACCTGACACGATCCCTGTGGGAGCTGGCTTGCCAGCGATGCAAGCG
>NZ_JBOIBY010000439.1:0-2168 GCF_050739655.1 Pseudomonas sp.
GTTATCGCCTGCTTGCCTATTGCTGCCTCGATGTCTCGGTAAGTGCGTTTCTCAGCGGCGCAGAGAAGCGACCTTCCATCCCTCAGCTGCATCGAAAAGGTCAGCTCGACCTCATCGTCTGCCAACATCACACCGGCGACAGCTCCAATCGGACCAAGAGCCAATGCTCCTGCCAACCCTAAACCGACAGCACTCGATACGTCCCGGTACGAAGTTTCACTGACCACCATGGTGTCGAGTATTTCGGAGGTGGCAATCTTCAGGCCAGGCCATGGATAAACAGCCGTTTGTATCGTTATGAAGCCAGGTTCATAAACCGCACATCCCTCAAGGAAATCCCCGGCCAGAATATTTATTTTTGCCATGCGGTAACCTCCCTGCATTAGCTGCAAGAAAATTCAACGCTCAGCAGGAAGGGGTCGTCAACGACCTATGGACGGGGGACGTCTATTGCCCGACTAATGGAGGATTACGAAAAAGCCCGGCACTGGCCGGGCTTTCTGTAGATGGGCCAAATCCCTTTGGCTGACTGCATTGTGCCTGGCAGGTGTGACGAAGGTGTGACAGGGCAGATACGAAAAGTCCGGTGTTGGGCCTTGATTGCTTTGCATCAGTCATCTTCACGCATGAGATGACTAACACACAGGCACCGTCCTCCGTGAGCGGATTCGACAAGCTGTAGTGGCATTTTGATTGCTCTTGAGCTATTTATCTCTATAGCCGGCATGGAACCGGGTCAAGGAGATGAAATGGTCACTGATCGCGAAATCACACTTGAGCAGGCGCTTGTAGCAATTATTGGAGCGGCCATCGCCAGCGGGCTTGATGTAAAAGGCCTGATGGACAACGCGGCAGCCGGCTTACTTGGAAATGCTTCATACCGCTGGGTTGGGCATCCGCATGTGTCAAACGCCCTTCAGGTGATGATTGATGCATATGATCAAGCCGCGGACACTGCGCCAGTGCAGTAACCAGAGCGTCAGATTTCGACACCGGTCTCGACGAACCTGGCAAGCTGTCGCGCCCCATATTCCTTGACTACGATTTCAGGTCGCGGGCTGACTCATCGGCCGGCACTGTGGCGAGATTGATCAGGCGCCACCCTGCGTGTCCGGAAGCGACAGGTGGAGATTCCAGGTTTTGCTGTTCAGCTATGCTTTCAGCACTTTGTTCAAGAAATGGATTTCACCATGAGCAGCGTAAGAAAGCCGACACAGAGAGAAATCTCCGATGCCCTGGAACTTAGCGAAAGCGAGGTCGCGTTGTACGTTGCAGAGGTAGAGGAAAAGGCCGATGGGTTGGGGCACTGGATCTTTTTCAGTGTATCAACGCCTAACGACATACTGTTCTGGCTCAGGGTCGGTAACAACCTGACGCTTGAAACAGATGCCATAAACCTCCTCTGGACAAAACAATCACCGAGTATCGCTCGTTAGGTCTCCGGAATTGCGCGACAGCTCGGCCACGTTCCCGGCTGCTCCAAGCCTTCGCCTCCGAAATTGACAATAGCCAATTACCAAAGTTGTCCTTCTACAGGTGTTGTGATCTTCATATATGTGCTGGAATAGTAATGCAAATAACTATCAACTACATAGCTCGCCAATACCAATAGGATGATTCGCTTTATTACCGGACTCGTCAGAGCATTCCGAGGGTCATTTCCATCGCCAGTGCAGTGGACAACGCCAGCGCAATCAGCAACGCGATAAACATTAAGCTCAACTGAGCGACCTGCTTATAACGGGGTATCGGCCTAGTCGTGATTCGAGCAATTGATTTATTAGTTGAGGCCATCACCAATCCTCACTTTTCCGGGGAACACGTAATAGCTGCAGAAGGTGTACGTCAGGATCATCGGCAGGATGAACCGTGCGCCAATCAGGGCGAACAGCTGACTGGTGGCTGGTGAGGCCGCCGCCCACAGGGTGAACACAAACGGCGAGCAAGGTCCGCAAGGCATCCTGCGGCGTGGCGTTGGCGGTGGTCAGGGTAAAGCGCATCGGACAGGGCAGGCTTGACCTGAGCAGCAAGGCGACGGAGCCGCATGGTGGCGTCGCGCATTTCATTTTTCACCCCTCCCGTCATGCCGAATCTGGCAAGCCCCGTCGTCTCCAAGATGTCCGGGACGACAGCTATTGCGGGTACCAGGGGGCGGTGCAACTAATGAG
>NZ_JBOIBY010000440.1:0-8750 GCF_050739655.1 Pseudomonas sp.
GTGCACTACTACCGCGAAAAAAGTGGCCCGGATTATGCCAGAAAAGCCCAAAAAGAGTAGGCCCCTCCTGTCGTAACGGCGTTAATCCGGCACGAACCAGTGAATTTACCTGCGCTGAACCGTTTTAGTGACGGGTATCTGACGGCGTCTCGAGGCCCGCGCCTGCGAACAATTGAGCGACATCGGCGGCATCGAACAGGTATTGCTGGTTGCAGAACTGGCAGTCGATTTCGATGTTGCCACCGTGTTCGACCACCAGGTTCTGCGCATCTTCATGACCCAGACTGACCAGTGCATTG
This sequence comes from Pseudomonas sp., assembly GCF_050739655.1. Classification (GTDB taxonomy): domain Bacteria; phylum Pseudomonadota; class Gammaproteobacteria; order Pseudomonadales; family Pseudomonadaceae; genus Aquipseudomonas. The sequence continues at coordinate 300 of NZ_JBOIBY010000440.1, forward strand.
GCCGAACGTTCACGGGAGCAACTGCAACGGAAGCGCAGTTTCTGCACGTCGAACAGGCGAACCTGCTCTTCGTGGTAGAGACGATGGAGTACGGTTTCGTTGTCCAGGCTCAACAGTTCATCGACGGTCAGCGTCCCGGTCAGGGCGCTAAGGTGCTGCCAGTGGGCCGCACGTTCTTCTTCGTCCTTGATGCGGTCGGACGGCAGTTGTTGCAACAGGATGCCGCGAGCACGGCGGCCATCGGCGCACAGGGTGATGCGCGTGCCGATCTGCTGCGACATGACGAAGTAGTTGGTGAAGCACTCGGACAGGTCTTTGCCGTCGAGATCGACGACGCCCTGGTAGCGCTGGCCCTGCTTTGGATCGATGGTCAGGGTGAGCGAGCCATCCGGCATCAGGTCGGACAGGGTCGCGTCAGGCGCAATCCGATCGGCCTCGTAACGGGCCAGGCCACGGATGTCGCGCTCGCTGGAGCACTCGATCATCAACAGCGGAATCGGGCCTTCGGAGCGAGCTTGCAGGATCAGCAAGCCATCGAACTTCAAGGTGCCGACCAGCAGCGCTGCCGCCGCCATCAGTTCGCCGAGCAACTGCGCAACCGGCTCCGGATAGGCGTGTTTGGCCAGGACTTCGGCGTAGCTGAGTTCCAGCGAAACCATTTCGCCACGGTTGTCGCTGTCATCGAAGATGAAGCGTTGGGTGAAGTCGGTATCCGGTAGGTGGGTCATAAGTCTGGGTATCTGAATGTTAAAAAATGAAATTCAACGCCTCTGACGCCGTAGGCCCTCTTTATGGCCCATGGGGTCGGATGCTGTAGTGATTTTCGACGAGCGGCTATTTGTAGGCTCGCTACGGCGTCGGGGAATCCCCCGATATGGTTGCTCGCACCTGCAATTGCAAGTCGGCCCCTGACAAAGGGGCCTTAATCAACGCTATTCGTTGCTACTGCCGCGAAACTTGAACAGGTCGCGCCGCTGCTTCTTGCTCGGCTTGCCATCGGTGCTCACGCCAAGGGCGCCGGCTTTGCGCTGGGCTGCTGCGGCTTCGCGCTTGGCGATGCTGGCTTCAGTCTCTGCATAAAGCGTCTGAGCTTCCGGCGCGCCGCGGCGCACGATGGACAGTGCCTGAACCACGACCGTGCGCTCGTCGAAACCGGTGCGAATCTCGAATTCATCGCCAATGCGCGGCTCTTTGCCCGGCTTGCAGCGCTCGCCCCGGTGATGCACCTTGCCGCTTTCAATCGCCGCCTTGGCCAAGGCGCGGGTCTTGTAGAAACGCGCAGCCCATAACCATTTATCGAGGCGGACTTTGTCGTCCTCTTCGTTTTTTTGTGCCATGGGATTTCCTCGTTCTGAAATATTGGTGAACTGTACTACCGTTCTGTCGTACCAAGAATTACGTGACCCCGGATTACAATGCTGACATTCCATAACCTCCCAGTGAGGCTGGAAATCCGGGCCGTAGATATCTGTCGCCTTTTACCCATTATTCTGCGTGAATACCGCGAATTCGGCCCCTGCGGCTGTCGCGGTTTCCACCGGTTGAGCAATTTTGAAGACATTTGATCATTTGACCGTTGTCGGTCTGCGCGAGTGGGTGGCGCTCCCGGATCTGGGAGTCGCAGGCCTTCGGGCAAAAATCGACACCGGCGCCAGTACATCCAGCCTGCATGCCACCGATATCGAAGTGTTCGACCGCGATGGCGAGCAATGGGTGCGCTTCACGGCGCACCTGGGCACGGTGGTGCAACTGCGTCACCGTCGTTGCGAAGCGCCCCTGGTGACGCAAAAAACCATCAAAAGCTCCAACGGTCATGCGCAGGTGCGATACGTGATCAGTACCACACTGGCCCTCGGTGATCGGGTCTGGCGGGTCGAGTTCACGCTCGCTTGCCGCAAATCCATGCGTTATCGCCTGCTACTTGGCTCCAAAGCCTTGATCGACGGCCAACTGGTGGTCAATCCGGGCATTAAATATGTACAAGACAAGCCGGTGTTCCCGGTATCTACCTCCTCCACAGGTGTTGCATGAAGATCGCTGTGCTTTCGCGGAACCCGCGTCTGTATTCCACCCGTCGCCTGGTCGAAGCCGGTATCGAACGCGGCCATGAAATGGTGGTTGTCGATACGCTGCGCGCCTACATGAACATCGCCAGCCACAAACCGCAGATCCACTATCGCGGCAAGCCGCTGGAAGGGTTCGACGCGGTGATTCCACGGATCGGAGCGTCCGTGACCTTCTACGGCTGCGCCGTATTGCGCCAGTTCGAAATGATGGGAGTTTTTCCGCTCAACGAATCGGTGGCCATCGCCCGCTCACGCGACAAGTTGCGCTCACTGCAATTGCTGTCGCGCCGCGGGATCGGCTTGCCGGTCACCGGCTTCGCCCATTCCCCCGACGACATTCCCGACCTGATTGCCATGGTCAACGGCGCGCCACTGGTGATCAAGGTGCTGGAAGGCACCCAAGGCATCGGCGTGGTGCTCTGTGAGACCGCCACGGCCGCAGAGTCCGTGATCGAGGCATTCATGGGCCTCAAGCAAGACATCATGGTTCAGGAGTACATCAAGGAGGCTGGCGGTGCCGACATTCGCTGCTTCGTGGTGGGCGACAAGGTGATTGCCGCGATGAAACGCCAGGCCAAGCCAGGGGAGTTCCGCTCCAACCTGCATCGTGGCGGCAGCGCCAGCCTGATCAAGATCACGCCGGAAGAGCGCATGACCGCCTTGCGCGCAGCGAAGGTCATGGGCCTGACGGTCGCGGGTGTGGACATCCTGCGTTCCAATCATGGGCCGCTGGTGATGGAAGTGAACTCGTCGCCGGGTCTTGAGGGGATTGAGACCACCACTGGCAAGAATGTGGCGGGGATCATCATTGAGCATTTGGAGAAAAATGGCGGGCCGAACATGACCCGGACCAAGGGCAAGGGATAAGCCCAATATCATGTGGCGGTCTTGAGGCCCCCTTCGCGGGCAAGCCCGCTCCCACAGGGTCCGTGTCTATCGCAAATTTTTGTGCTCGACGCGATCACTGTGGGAGCGGGCTTGCCCGCGAAGAGGCCGTCAGCCCCACCGCCGAGGCCAGCCTTTAAACCGCATCCCGCGGCAACATCAGCCCCAACGGCAACCGTACACGCGCTTCCAGCCCACCACCGGAACGGTTGCGCAACTCGACATTCCCGCCATGCATCGAAGCAATCCGCTTCACGATCGCCAGCCCCAACCCGGTGCCCTTGCCGCCACGGGCGCGGTCACCACGGGTGAAAGGGTTGAAGATCGCTTCCAGTTCCGACGGATCGATGCCGGCGCCACGGTCCATGACGCTCAACACTACATAGGGCGCGGCGGTGTCACCGGAGACATAAGCGGCCACCTCCACTCCGCTGCCCGCGTGGTGCAGCGCGTTGCCGATCAGGTTATTCAGCAACCGCTTCATCGATACCCGACGCAACGGAAACGGCTGGATCGGCTCCAGTCGCAGGCGCACTTTTTCTTCATTCTGGTTGTACGGCGCGGCGACTTCGCGGACCAGATCGCTCAGGTCCACCTCCTCCACCGACTCGTCACGACCATCACGGATGAATGCAAGGAACTGGTCAAGAATCGCATCCATGTCTTCGATGTCGCGAACCATGTCGTCAGTCAGGTCGTTGCGATCCCCCATCAACTCAAGGGACAGCCGCAACCGGGTCAGCGGCGTACGAAGGTCATGGGACACGCCAGCCAGCATCAATTCACGTTCGCGACCGGCCTGCTCGACGTCTTCGGCCATTTGGTTGAAGGCGCGATAAACCTCGGTCATTTCACTCGGCGTATCGCTGATCGGCAGACGCACGCTGCGACCCTGGCCCAGTTGCCGTGCAGCGTAAACCAGTCGTTTGAGGGGTTGGTTGAGCTGGCTGACGAAAATCCATGCCGAAGCAGTGGAAAGCAGGCCGATGGCGAGGAACCAGCCAAGTACATTCCAGATTTTCTGGCCACGCAGTGGATGTGGATACAACGGGACTTTCAGCCAGCCATCGCCCAGGCTCGGCGCCCGAACCCACAATGCCGGAGGTGAATGCATGCGTAATCGGACTTCGGTGTCGGCCCCCAGCTCGGCCTGCATCTGCCGTTGATAGATTTCACTGTAAGGCCAGTGTTGTTCGCCTTCCGGCACGCCGGCTCCCACCACCCGGATCAGGGTCGCGGCTTCGGCGATCTTGTCGCGGTTGTTTTCATCGGCCGCCCAATAGGCGCGCAACGTCAGGGCGACACCGTGGCTGTATTGACGGTCCACCAGCACGTCTTCGTTCATCAGCAGATAAACCAGGGTCAGCGCCTTGGAGAACAGAACGACGATCAGCACCAGCCAAAGGGTGCGAGAGAAGAAACTCTGGGGGAACCAAACGGGGGTTTTCATGGATAGCCGCTACACACTTGCAGGAACGAGCGATGCTCGCATATTGCGGGTCGCGAGTCTGCGGGCAAGGCCATTTGACCCATCGCCCGCACGACCCGCGCCTACAAATCGCCGATCACTTGGTGGCGGCGCCGTCCGGAACGAACACGTAGCCCACGCCCCAGACAGTCTGGATATAGCGCGGTTTGGATGGATCTGGCTCGATCATCCGGCGCAGACGGGAAATCTGCACATCGATGGAACGCTCCAGGGCATCCCATTCACGGCCACGGGCCAGGTTCATCAGTTTGTCGCGGGTCAGCGGCTGGCGGGCGTTCATCACCAGGGCCTTGAGTACCGCGAACTCACCGGTGGTGAGCATGTGCACTTCTTCGCCGCGCTTGAGTTCGCGGGTGGCCAGGGACAATTCGTAGTCACCGAATGTCACGCTTTCGTCTTCACTGCCCGGCGCACCCGGCACCGGAGCCGACTGACGACGCAGGACCGCTTTGACACGGGCCATCAGCTCATCCGGGTTGAACGGCTTGGCCAGGTAATCGTCGGCGCCCAGTTCAAGGCCCTTGATGCGGCTCAGCTCATCGCCCTTGGCGGTCAGCATGATGATCGGAATCTGGTTGTTCGCGCTGCGCAGACGACGGCAGGCGGTCAGGCCGTCTTCGCCGGGCAGCATCAGGTCGAGGACGACCAGGTTGAACACTTCGCGTGCCAGCAGGCGGTCCATTTGCTCGGTGTTCGGTACGGTACGGGCGCGATAGCCCTTGCTGACGAAAAAACGTTCCAGCAGGCTGCTGAGGCCCGGGTCGTCGTCAACAATAAGAATTTTTTCGCCTTCAGCAATGTTTGCAGTGCTGCTCATTGGATGCTCCTTTTAGCTCGGCGCGCATTATGGCGTAGCTGCCGCTATACGCACCGTGTGCATTGTTAGCAGATTTTTCCTTTACTGCCAGAAAACCGGGTACTGCACCTGCGTCCCGCGATGTCCCAGAATGGCGGAACGCTGGTTATAATGCGCGGCCATTTGTGTCAGGCAACATCAGACAGGTACTACAGGCAGTCGCTTTTTATTTTCATGGCGGCCGCAGCATTTGTTCGATTTCACGGGTCAACGGCTTGCCTGTTGACCCAGGTAGCGGCGCAGGCCAGGCCGCTCAACCAGACTCGCCGAGCCCCTATCTCTGTGCCTGCGAGCCTGCTTTCACAATTTGTCAGGTGGTTTTATGGACAGCATCAACAGCCGCATCGCCGAGGAACTCGGCGTACGCCCACAACAGGTCGAAGCGGCCGTCGCGCTACTCGATGAAGGCTCTACAGTTCCCTTCATCGCCCGTTACCGGAAAGAAGTGACCGGCAGCCTCGATGACACTCAACTGCGTCATCTGGAAGAGCGTCTGCGCTACTTGCGAGAACTCGACGAACGGCGCATCAGCATCCTTGCCAGCATCCAGGAGCAAGGCAAGCTGACCCCGCAGCTCGAACGCGACATCAAGCTCGCCGACACCAAGACCCGCCTCGAAGACTTGTACCTGCCGTACAAGCAAAAGCGCCGCACCAAGGGCCAGATCGCCCTGGAAGCCGGCCTCGGCGAGCTGGCGGACGGCCTGTTCAATGACCCGAACCTGGCCCCGGAAACCGAAGCCGCACGCTTTATCGACGCTGAAAAAGGCGTGGCCGATGTGAAGGCTGCCCTCGAGGGCGCCAAGTACATCCTCATGGAGCGTTTCGCCGAAGACGCCGGCCTGCTGGACAAACTGCGTAACTACCTCAAGCAGGAAGCCATCCTCAGCGCCCGCGTGATCGCCGGCAAGGAAGAGGAAGGCGCCAAGTTCCGCGACTATTTCGAACACGACGAACCACTCAAAAGCATGCCGTCGCACCGTGCCCTGGCGATTTTCCGTGGTCGCAACGAGGGCATTCTCAGCTCCGCGCTGAAAGTCGGCGACGAACTGCCGGGCACCATGCACCCATGCGAAGGCATGATCGGCCAGCACGTTGGCATCCAGAACCAGAACCGCGCCGCCGACAAATGGCTGGGCGAAGTGGTTCGCTGGACCTGGAAGGTCAAGCTCTACACCCACCTGGAGACCGACCTGCTGGGCGAACTGCGTGACGGCGCGGAAACCGAAGCGATCAACGTATTCGCCCACAACCTGCACGACCTGCTGCTGTCGGCCCCCGCCGGGCCGCGCGCGACCCTGGGCCTCGACCCAGGCCTGCGTACCGGTTGCAAGGTGGCGGTGGTCGACTCCACCGGCAAGCTGCTGGATCACGCCACCGTTTACCCGCACGTGCCGCACAACAAGTGGGACCAGACCCTCGCGATCCTGGCCGCCCTGTGCGCCAAGCATTCGGTGGACCTGATCGCCATCGGCAACGGCACCGCCAGCCGCGAAACCGACAAACTGGCGATCGAACTGATCAAAAAATACCCAGCCATGAAGATGACAAAGGTCATGGTGTCCGAGGCCGGTGCATCGGTGTACTCGGCATCGGAACTGGCGGCCAAGGAATTCCCGGACCTCGACGTGTCGATCCGTGGCGCGGTGTCGATTGCCCGCCGCCTGCAAGACCCGTTGGCTGAACTGGTGAAAATCGACCCGAAATCCATCGGTGTCGGCCAGTACCAGCACGACGTGTCGCAGCTGAAACTGGCCCGTGGCCTGGATGCAGTGGTCGAAGACTGCGTGAACGCCGTGGGCGTGGACGTAAACACCGCGTCCGTGGCGCTGCTGGCGCGTATCTCCGGCCTCAACGCGACCCTGGCGCAGAACATCGTCAGCCACCGCGACGAGCACGGCGCATTCAAGACCCGCGCTGCGCTGAAAAAAGTCGCACGCTTGGGTGAAAAAACCTTCGAACAGGCCGCTGGCTTCCTGCGGGTCATGAACGGCGAAAACCCGCTCGACTCGTCGGCAGTGCACCCGGAAGCCTATCCGCTGGTGCAGCGCATCGCCGCCGAAACTGACCGTGACATTCGCTCGCTGATTGGCGACGCTTCGTTCCTCAAGCGTCTCGATCCGAAGAAATTCACCGACGAAACCTTCGGCCTGCCGACCGTCACCGACATCCTGCAAGAGTTGGAAAAGCCCGGCCGCGACCCACGTCCAGAGTTCAAAACTGCCGAGTTCATGGAAGGCGTCGAAGACCTCAAGGACCTGCAACCAGGCATGATCCTCGAAGGTGTGGTGACCAACGTGACTGCATTCGGTGCCTTCGTCGATATCGGCGTGCATCAGGACGGTTTGGTGCACATCTCCGCACTTTCAGAGAAGTTCATCAAGGATCCGCGTGAAGCGGTGAAAGCCGGCGACGTGGTGAAAGTGAAGGTCATGGAAGTCGATATCCCGCGTAAACGCGTGGGCCTGTCGATGCGCATGAGCGACACCCCAGGCGAGAAAATCGACGGTGCCCGTGGCGCGCGTCCGGGTTCGGCGCCACGCCAATCCCAGAACACCGCCCCGCGCAAGGAAACCACGGCAGCGGCTCCGTCCAACAACGCGATGGCTTCGCTGTTCGCCAACGCCAAACAGCTGAAGAAACGTTGATGGAGATCCCGGCCGGCCTGATTGAAAGCGCGTTTTTCAAGCTGCTGGGTTGCCGTTTGCACAGCCTGGAAACCGGGGTGGCGCAAGTCGCCCTGGTGCTGGAACCCGAGCTGCGCAATCGCAGTGGCAAACTGCACGGCGGGGCCTTGTTCAGTCTGGTGGACATCGCCATGGGGCTGGCCTGTTCCAGCACCCACGGCTTTGACCAGCAGAGCGCGACCATCGAGTGCAAGATCAACTACATCCGCGCCGTCTCGGACGGCGAGGTGATGTGCACGGCGCGGGTGATCCACCCGGGTCGCCGCACGTTGGTAGTTGAGGCCGATGTGCTGCAAGGCAACAAACTGGTCGCAAAAGCACAAGGCACGTTCGCTGTCCTGTAGCTAGTCGCCATCAATTTGAGTTAATTTCAGCGCAATGCCCTTCCCTGTAGGAGCGAGCTTGCTCGCGATGGACGTCAACGATGACGCTGGAAGTCTGACACCCAGCGGTGTTCTTGGGTCCATCG
>NZ_JBOIBY010000441.1:0-3157 GCF_050739655.1 Pseudomonas sp.
ATCCAGTGTTCCTCACGGTCGCCCGCGCGACCATCGCTGCGGTCCTGGCGCTGTGCCTGCTGTGGTTGTTCAAGGAAAAACGTCCGGCGCGTGATCAACTGATACCGCTGATGATCGTCGCCCTGGGTGTGGTCATTGGTTTCCCTCTGCTGACGGCGCTGGCACTGCAATACGTGACGTCCGCACACTCCATCGTTTTCGTCGGCCTGTTGCCCCTGGCGACGGCGGTGTTTGGCGTTCTGCGCGGCGGCGAGCGGCCACGGGCGGCGTTCTGGGTTTTCTCGGTGCTGGGCAGTCTGCTGGTGGTCGGGTTTGCCCTGTCCCAAGGGCTGACCGCCTCCCCGCAAGGCGACATTCTGATGCTGCTGGCCATCCTTGCCTGCGGCCTGGGTTATGCCGAAGGCGCGAAGCTGTCTCGCACGCTCGGTGGCTGGCAGGTGATTTCCTGGGCGCTGGTACTGTCGCTACCGGTCGTGGCGGTGCTCAGCTGGATGCGCATGCCGGCTTCGTTCACCGGCATCAGCACGCCGGCCTGGTTCAGCCTGGCTTACGTCTCGCTGTTCAGCATGTTGATTGGTTTCGTGTTCTGGTATCGCGGCCTGGCCCAAGGGGGCATCGCCGCCGTTGGGCAACTGCAGTTGCTGCAGCCGTTTTTCGGCCTGACCCTGGCCGCCACCCTGCTGCATGAACAGGTCAGCCTCGGCATGCTGGGTGTCACCGTTGCCGTGATCCTCTGCGTCGCCGGGGCGAAAAAATTCGCTAGATAGCCCCTTGTACGGTGGTTTACGCCCGTCACTGTATGGGTCTGGCCAGCCCTTTGCTGTGATAAAAATAGCGCTCTTGATACAGGAGCCCATCATGGACCTCGCCACCCTCACCCTGTTTCTGCCGGCCTGCTTCGCCCTCAACATGGCTCCCGGCCCAAACAACCTGCTGTCGGTCAGCAATTCGACCCGCTATGGCTACCGCACCGCGTGTGTGGCCGGCATCGGCCGGTTGCTGGCGTTTGCCGGGATGATTGCCCTCGCCTCGGCGGGGCTGGCTGTGGTGTTGCAAACCTCTGAGCTGCTGTTCTACGCCATCAAGATCCTCGGCGCGGCGTACCTGTTCTACCTCGCCTGGCAATTGTGGCGCGCCGATCCGGGTGTGGAAAACGTGGTCACCTCAGCGCCCGTGGGCACCCTGGCGCTGGCCCGGCAGGAATTCCTGGTCGCGGCTGGAAAGCCTAACGATTGCTAATATAAATTTATTGAAGGACCGCTGTAGGAAATAGTCACTCGTAGTATCTTTGAGACCGGGGGCTATTCATACCATCAGAAGGAGTCGATCTTGGGGCCAATCACTTTATTCGATAAGTCTTTTCTGCAGGCGTTAAGCACTGACGAGTCGGTCTGGTTTGACAATTATTTTTATCCCGTTATTGCGCCCCTGTTTTTCATCGAGACCTTGGCAGATTTGTGGAAAACACCAAGGGAGGGAAAGTCTGCGGAGGATGAGGTTGGGATCATTGCCGCAAAAACGCCTCAAATGAGCGGCGGCCCCTGCTACTTTCATCACGACCTCTGCGTTCAGGACTTACTTGGTAATCACGTCCCAATGAACGGACAAATACCTCTGGCCAACATGCGTCGGGTCGTACGCGATAACAAGGAGGGAGCCATTGCAGAGGTTACGCCAGAAGCCAAAGCATTTCAAAGATGGCAGGACGGCAGGTTCTACGACGTTGAACGTCTTTATGCCCGAGAGTGGCGTCGTCAGGTTGAAAACATAGACCTAACGGTAATTGAGCGCGCCATGAAACAGCTCGGTATCAGCTCAAAAACATGCAAGACACTGGACGCGGCAATCAACCTCGCTGACCAATTCCTCAATGGATTAACAAAAACTACCTCCCGCTTCGACGCAGCACTAGAAGTTTTAGATGTTCCGACTCCCATGAGACGTCATGTCAAAGAACGCTGGAAACGTAAACGCAAACCATCGTTGCGAACGTTTGCTCCATATGCGGCTCATGTACTGCGGGTTGAGTTGTTTTTCAGCATCGCCGTGGGCGCTAACTTAGTAGCGAGCACTCGGGCAAGCCACAAGGTGGATATTGCCTACCTCTACTACCTTCCGTTCTGCACTCTTTTTGTTTCTACTGACAAGCTACATCGGCAGTGCGCCCCATTGTTTATGCGCACAAACCAAGAGTTCGTTTGGGGAGGAGATTTGAAAGCAGATCTAAGAAATCTGAACATTTACTTCAGCGGCTTACCAGAAGAAGTGAAACAGCAGGGAATTTATAAATTTGCAAATCGCCTGCCAGCAGAATCCAAAGGGCTCATCCGTAAATTATTCGAAAGGCACACGCCGAATCTGCTGAAAACACCAGAAACTGTAGACCCGGAAAAAATCGACAAGAATGCCCGCACAAATCTACTTGACGATATGAAACTCTGGGAGTCTGCACCAACGATGGCTACCGGTGACCAAGCGTCTGCTGGAGAGCTAGAAACTATGATAATTAAAAGAGCGATCAGCCGGAATCGAGGTTCATGGGTTCAAATAGGCCCCGAAATCGTTGGTGACGGCACATGACAATTGTGTTACAGGAGCGAGCAAGCATGGCTAATGGATTCGCCTTTTAACCTTGGATTGCCAATAACCATAGTACAGCGTTTGCAACACTCATATTGCTTTCACGGTACCTGTTGTGGTGCATCGACCGGTTGAATGCACAACTGAAAACAGCTACCAGGTCTGGGCGAATTCAAGCTATGCCCCAGCAGGCCTAATGATGGGCAATATAATTTCCACCCTCACCTTGCATCCCGATTATGGATTGGACCGATTAATTCCAAGAGCCTCTGAAACCAAGACCTCCAGCTGCCTTCGATTTTGTCTGCACCAGTTATGTACTGCTGATATCTGTCAGACTTGCCACCGCACATGTTGGTTTTTCATCCCTGACTCAGAATGGTAGGCTACCTGTCGCAGTTGTTTTTCTTCTTCACTACGCGCTATCCTCTATCGTCTAGGCTCACAACCACTGTTCATCAGGCCTTACAAGTCGGAGATCTTATGTATGGAAGAACAAAATACCGGCCTTAATATTAACGCCAACTTAGAACCCGTCCTAGCTGCGACACCGGTTGGCATTCGATATATATTTAAT
>NZ_JBOIBY010000442.1:0-1049 GCF_050739655.1 Pseudomonas sp.
CTTTCAATCAACATCACTGTCGACTGAAAAGCCGCCATCGCGAGCAGGCTCGCTCCCACAGGGGAAAATGGTGTTCTTTAGAGCTGGCGCACGACGCGAAAACCAATCCAGTCCCCTCGCTCCTGCGGATACTGGCTGTTGCGGTTGCCCGAGCGGGAGAACACGGGCGCTTCACCCCAGTCGTTGCCGCGGATGCGCACGGCTTCGCAGTTGGGTTCCAGCCAGGCGCTGCCATCGGTGGGGGCGCCGACGTAGTCGGGGTGCTCGCAGTCTTCGACCCACTCGTACACGTTGCCATGCATGTCGTACATGCCGAAGGCGTTCGGTGGATAACTGCCCACCGGTGAGCTGTAGCTGTAGCCGTCTGCGGGCCCGTAGGTGTTGGCGTGTTTGGCGATGCTGTATGGCTTGCCTTCATCGAACGGGAAGGGGAAGGGGCCTTTGGTGCCACCGCGTGCGGCGTATTCGCGCTGGGCTTCGCTGACCATGCTGTATGTCTGCCCGGTCTTTTTCGACAGCCAGGCGACATAGTTTTTGACGTCGTCGAAGTTCATGCACACCGCTGGCTGGCGTGGGCTCTGCGGGTAGCGCGGCTTGCTGGCGATGCACTCGCGACCGGGCCGGGTATCGCCGTTGGCGATGGTCACGCCGCTCTCTTTCACGTAACTGTCCCATTCGCCGGCCGTGATCTGGAAGCGGCTCATGGCGAAGGATTTGGCGAAGGTCACGTCATGCATCGGCCCTTCATCGGGCTCGCGGCCGACTTCGTCATCCGGGGTACCCATGGTGAAAGTGCCAGCGGGGAGGACGACCATTTCCGGGCAGTTCTTGCAGTCTTTGAAGACTTTGCCGGGTGGTGGGGGAGTGGCGGCTTGGGCTGCAGCGGGCAGCAGACCAGCCAGCAGCGCGGTCAAGGCGAGGGCCTTGAAGGGAGACAGCAGATCACTGTTCATGAGTCATCTCGATCAAAGAAAAATAGGTGTCGTGCGAGGTCCATTGTGGGAGCGGGCTTGCTCGCGAAAGCGGTGTGTCAGTCGACAACAATGTTG
>NZ_JBOIBY010000443.1:0-7363 GCF_050739655.1 Pseudomonas sp.
CATTAATATTGCACGTCAGTCCGCAATCGCGAGCAGGCTCGCTCCCACAGGGGGATCTTCAGTGTTTGAAGATCTTGTGTTCGCCACTCGATCAGGAAGAAAAGATTTCCGTGTAACGACGAATCCATTGGTCATGCACGGTGGCCAGGAAGGCGTTGTCGTGCATGATCGCCTTCTCGGAAATTTGCTCCGGCGTGAGGATGTACGGGCTCTTGCGCGCTTCGGCAGAGATGATGGCCTTGGCGTTGACCGGGCCGTTGTAGATGTCCTCGGCCATCTTGCCCTGCACCAGCGGGTCCAGAGAGTGGTTGATGAACGCGTAGGTCAGGTCGGTATCGCCTGGACGATTCTTCGGCATCACCGACAACATCAGGTCAGTGTAGAAACCTTCCTTCATGCCGAAGGTGGCGCCCAGGCCGTAGTTCGGATCGCGAATCTGTTTCGGGAAAAAGGCCGGCGCGTAAAGGCCGCCCATGTCCAGGGAACCGGTACGGAACAGCTCGGCGATCTGGTTCGGGTTTTCGCCCAGAGTCACTACGCGGTCCTTGAGCTCGGCGAGTTTCTTGAAGCCCGGTTCGATGTTGTGCTCGTCACCACCGGCCAGTTTGGCGGCAATGATGATCAGGTCCATGGCCTCGGTCCAGTTCGGCGGCGGCAGGAAGATGTTCGGCGACAGGTCGGCATCCCACAGGGCGGCGTAGCTGTTCGGCGCCTCCTTGATGGTGCGGGTGCTGTAGACCAGGCTGTTGCACCACAGCAGGTAACCGATACCGTGGCCATTGGCGCCGGTGCGGTATTTTTCCGGTACGTCGACCAGGTTGGGAATGCGGTTCAGATCAGGCTTTTCCAGCAGGTTGGCAGCGGCCAGACCTTCGGCACCGACACCCGCCAGGGTGATGACGTCGTACTGCGGGCGATCACCGCCAGCCTTGAGTTTGGCGACCATTTCCGAGGTGCTGCCGGTGCGGTCGGCGATGACCTTGCAACCGTACTTGTCTTCGAAGGTTGCCGCGATGTTGCGCAACGCTGCCAGGCCGGTGTCATCGGACCAGGTCAACAGACGCAGGGTCTTGCCTTGAAAGCGAGTATCGCTCGCGTTGGCCTTGATGAATGGCATGCTCATGGCCGCCGCGGCAACCGAGGCGACGCCCACGGTTTTGATAAATTGACGTCTGTTCAGATCGTGCTCGCCCATTACGGACTCCCATTATTTTTGTAGGTATGAGATTGGTAGCAACCGTTGCATCTGCGCATCAGGCCAGCATTTACCCCCTGTATTCATGGGGCTTTGGCTGATCCGGCGGGTTCATCCTGAGGTCGTGCAAAACACCTGACTATCGATAAAAACTCATTGAAGCCATGACGCCAGCGCATGCCTCCTTGTAGGAGCGAGCTTGCTCGCGAAGAACCCGAGAACACCACGGGGTATCAGGCACCCAGCGTTATCGTTAACGTTTTTCGCGAGCGAGCTCGCTCCTACACAGGGGCGGTGTCAGACGGCGCGAATCACGTGTTTGATTTCCTGGAAAGCCTGCAAGCCCCAAGGCCCCAATTCGCGGCCGATGCTGCTCTGCTTGTAGCCGCCCCACGCGGTCTGCGGGAAGATCACCTGCGGCGCGTTGATCCACACAAGCCCCGCCTGCAGAGCGTTGGCGACACGATCGGCCGCCTCGGCGTCACGTGTGACCACGCTGGCGACCAGACCAAACTGACTGTCGTTGGCCAGCGCAATCGCTTCGGCTTCGGTGGCGAAACTGCGTACACAAATCACCGGGCCGAAAATCTCTTCACACCACAGCGCACTGTCCAGGGGCACTTCGGTGAAAACCGTCGGCTGCAAAAAATATCCGCGCGGCAGGTCTGCAGGACGATTGCCGCCACAGACCAGCTTGGCGCCAGCGCTCAAACCGCGATCGATATGGCCGAGCACGCGCTGGTACTGCGCCTGATTGACCAATGCACCCATCTCGACATTCGGGTCGAACGGGTCAGCCACGCGAATCGCCTCGGCGCGAGCCTTCACACGGGTGAGGAATTCATCGGCCAGTTCATCAGCAACCAACACGCGGCTGGTGGCAGAACACATTTGCCCGGCGTTGAAAAAGCCACCGCCGCAGGCCACTTCCACCGCCAGATCGAGGTCCGCATCGGCCAGCACCAACAAGGAAGATTTGCCGCCCAACTCCAGGCTTACACCCTTGACGGTTTCCGCCGCCCGCTGCATGACCTGCACGCCCACCGCATTGCTGCCGGTGAAGGAAATCTTGGCAATGCGCGGATCAGCCGACATCGGGGCACCAACGGCCAGGCCGGTGCCACATACCAGGTTGAACACACCGGCAGGCAAGCCTGCTTCAGCGATGATTGCCGCCAGTTCAAGCTCCGGCAGTGGTGTCACTTCCGAAGGTTTGAGCACCACGCAGCAACCCGCGGCCAAGGCCGGAGCGAGTTTCCACGCGGTGGTCACCATCGGGAAATTCCACGGCACGATCAGGCCGACCACACCGCACGGCTCACGGCGCAGACGAGCACTGAAGTCGTCGGTTGGCAGCTCGATGGCGCTGTCCTGTTTACCGTCGAGGGCTTCGGCGAGACCTGCGTAGTACTCGAACGTGGCGATCACGTCGTCGACGTCGATGGCCGCTTCGAACTGTGGCTTGCCGTTGTTGCTCGACTGCAAATACATCAGCTTTTCACGACCGGCCTGCACACCAGCGGCGATTTTGCGCAAGATTGCACCGCGCTCAGCGCCAGTGGTTTTCGACCAGTCGGCAAAGGCCTTGGTCGCCGCGCTCACCGCCAGGTCGACGGCGCCCTCGTCGCCACCATTCACGGTGGTCAACAAAGCTTCGGTGGCCGGGTTGATGACCCGCAGGTGTTCATGACCGGCCGACCATTGGCCGTTGATGTACAGGCCATCCAGCGTAGTGGGGAAGGTCATTTCGACACCGCCTTCATCCATTGCGCCTGATCGATTTCAATCAGGGTCGGCCCCTGACGATCTGCCGCTGCACGCAACGCGCCGCGCAGTTGCTCTACACCGCTGATGGCCTCGGCAGCGCAGCCCAAAGCCTTGGCGACACCGATGAAGTCCGGGGTGTAGATGTCGACGCCGACCGGTTCGATGGCGCGGTTGACCATGTATTTCTTGATCTCTTCGTAGCCCTGGTTATTCCACAGCAGCACGATCACCGGCGTGCGCGCTTCAACGGCGCTGGCCAGTTCCGGCAGGGTGAACTGCAAACCGCCGTCGCCAATCAGGCACACCACCGGTGGACGCGTGCCGCTTTCAGCACTACCACCCAGCCAGGCGCCAATCGCTGCCGGCAGGGCGTAACCGAGCGTGCCGTAACCGGTGGACGAATTGAACCAGCGACGCGGACGCTCAGGGTTGAAGGTCAGGTTGCCGGTGTACACCGGTTGGGTCGAATCGCCGACGAATACCGCGTCCGGCAATTCATGCAGAACGGTTTCGAGGAAGCGGGTCTGGGCCAGCGTCGGTGCATCCCAGGTCTGGGCCAGTTCTTCTCGCAGGCGAGCGGCGCGCACCTGGCCCCAATCATTACGGCGTTCGGCCAGGGATTTGTGCGACAGCGCGCTGAGCAAGGCCTGTGCTGCGTTGCGCGAATCGGCCACCAGCGCCACATGCGGCGGATAGTTGCGTACGGTCTGGTCTGGATCGATGTCCACGCGCAGCAGTTTGCCCGGAATTTCGAAGCCGCCGGCGAAGGTCACGTCATAGTCGGTCTCGGCCAGTTCAGTACCAATCGCCAGCACCACATCGGCCTCGGCAACCAGCGCGCGGGTGGCGACCAGGCTCTGGGTCGAACCGATCAGCAGCGGGTGAGCGGACTCGAACATGCCTTTGGCATTGATGGTCAGGGCCACCGGAGCGTCCAGCAACTCAGCCAGTTCAGTCAGCTCGCCAGCCGCATCGATGGCGCCGCCACCGGCGAGGATCAACGGGCGCTTGGCGCTGGCCAGCAATTCAGTCATGCGCGAAACAGCGCTCGGCGAAGCACCTGCGCGGTCGATATTGACCGGGACGCTGCCGAGCAAGTCGTCTGCTTCTTCAACCAATACATCCAACGGAATTTCGATGTGCACAGGGCGCGGACGACCGGCCTGGAACAACGCAAAGGCACGGGCCAGAACGCCCGGCAACTCCGACGCCGACATCAGGGTATGTGAGAACGCCGCGACACCGGCACACAGTGCGCCCTGGTTCGGCAGCTCATGCAGCTTGCCGCGACCGCCGCCCAACTGGTTGCGCGATTGCACGCTGGAGATCACCAGCATCGGGATCGAATCGGCGTAAGCCTGACCCATCGCGGTGGTGATGTTGGTCATGCCGGGGCCGGTGATGATGAAGCACACACCCGGCTTGCCGCTGGTGCGCGCATAGCCGTCAGCCATGAAACCGGCGCCCTGTTCGTGACGCGGCGTGACATGGTTGATGCTCGAACGGGCCAGCCCGCGATACAGCTCCACGGTATGAACCCCGGGAATGCCGAACACCTGCTCAACCCCGTAGCCTTCGAGTAACTTGACCAATACTTCGCCGCACGTCGCCATGTCTTTGCCCT
Source organism: Pseudomonas sp. (assembly GCF_050739655.1). Lineage (GTDB taxonomy): Bacteria > Pseudomonadota > Gammaproteobacteria > Pseudomonadales > Pseudomonadaceae > Aquipseudomonas. The sequence continues at coordinate 4,587 of NZ_JBOIBY010000443.1, forward strand.
TCTTGTTCGTTTGAGACGCCGGGCCTGCGCTGTGTTTATGATGGATTCGCAGGTCCAGGGATGGCCTCATTGGAACGGGCGACACATAGCCGCAACAATGGATAAAAAGTCATACTAGCCATGTCCTTACGTCATACCTTGGATCCCAATGAAACGACTGCCTCCCCTGCCGGCGCTGCACACATTTCTGATTACCGCGCAGTGCTGCAATTTCACCCGGGCCGCTGAGCAACTGCACATCACCCAAGGTGCGGTGAGCCGACAGATCGCGGGGCTGGAAGATTTTCTCGGTTATGAATTGTTCATCCGCCTGGCTCGGGGTCTCGATCTGACGGCCGAGGGTCGGGAATGGCTGCCGAAGGTCCAGCAGATTTTCGGGCTGATCGACGAGGCCGTGGAGCAGATCGGCGAGAAGCGCGAGACCTTGCAACTCAAGGCGCCGAGCTGCGTCATGCGCTGGCTGTTGCCACGACTGTTGCAATGGCAAAAGGAGCGCCCGGACGTGCCGGTGGAACTGACCACCACGGTCAAGCACGGCGTGGATTTTCATCGCGAACAATTCGATGCCGCGGTGATGTACGGCCCACCGCCGAACGCTGCATTGATGTCGCAAAAACTGTTCGATGAGCAACTGACTCCGGTCTGCTCCAGGCCCATGCTCGAAGGGCCGATGACGCTGCAAACACCGGCCGATTTGCAACAGCATTTGTTGCTGCACCCGACCCGTGATGAGCGTGACTGGAAGGCCTGGTTGAAGGCAGCGGATGTGCAATTGAGCAATGTTGGCAAGGGCCAGCATTTCGAAACGCTCGACCTGGCGATGTCGATGGCGTCTCAAGGAACGGGGGTGGCGATCGGCGACTGGTCACTGATCGGCGATGACCTGAACGCCGGACGGCTGGTCATGCCTTTCGAACTGAAAGTGAAAACCGGGTTGGCGTATTACCTGGTATTCCCCGAAAAACCCGGGCCTTCGCCGAAACTGCGTGAATTGATGAGGTGGTTGGTGGAGCAGGCGCAGTCTCGATAAAAACTGCAAATCCCTGCCCCTGTGGGAGCGGGCTTGCCCGCGATGACGGATTAACATTCAACATTGATGTCGGCTGAACCACCGCAATCGCGGGCAAGTCGAATCGTCGCACCGCCGCTCCCACAAGTGATCAGTGATCTCAATACCCGACGGTAAACCGCTGTCGCGAATGCTTCGGCGTTTCCACTTCGTCGAGCATCGCGATCGCATAGTCAGCAAATGTGATCCAGCTACGCCCTTCACTGCTCACCAGCAAATCATCCTGACCGGTGCGGAATTTCTCAGTGCGCTCGCCTTCGACAATTTCGGCCGAAGGCGACAGGAAGGTCCAGTCCAAATCCTTTTCTTCTCGCAGCTTTCCTAGAAACTCGGCACCGGCGCTGGCCTCTGCTTTGTAAGCCTCTGGGAAACCCGCGCTATCGATCACCCGAGTGCCATCGGGCAACAGCAGCGAACCCGCCCCGCCCACCACCAGCAAGCGTTCGACCCCTGCCTTTTTCACCGGCCCGACCACGGCGCTGGCAGGCAGCGTGGCGAAATGCGCTGCGCTAATGACCACGTCATGACCGACGATGGCTTCTTGTAATGCGCTGGCATCGAGAGCGTCGACATTACGAGTGAGCACTCCAGCACGCTGGCCGATTTTCGACGTGTCGCGTGCGATGGCGGTAACGCTGTGGCCGCGACGCAGGGCTTCTTCCAGCAGTTGGCTACCGGCACGACCGGTGGCACCGATGATTGCGATTTTGCTCATGAACTTCTCCAGAAGATTGAACAGCGGATTACCACTTCATCTCGCCCTTGGCGACTTTGGCGCTCAGCTCCAGGGAGCTTTCTTCGCCCAGTGACGGGAAGCGTTTTTTCATTGCGTCGATCAACGCAGTTGAATCCTTGGCCTTGGCGGTTTCTTCGTCGAAGGCCTTGATGTATTCGGCGGTGAACTGCACAGCGGCCAGAGAACGGGCGCTCTCGCCGAGGTAGTGACCCGGCACGATGGTTTTCGGTTTCAGGCTTTCAATCGCGTGCAGCGTAGCCAACCAGTCGGCATGGGATTGCGCAGTTTGGGTATCGGCCATCCACACGTGGATGTTTTCTGCCACGACCACACCACCGACCACGGCTTTGATCGATGGAATCCAGACAAAACTGCGGTCCGGCTGCTTGCCCTCAAGGCCGATCACCTGCAATTTCTGCCCTTCAAGGATCAGGCTGTCACCCTTGAGCACGTCCGGCACGATGGTTTTGGCCGGGATGTCGGCGCCCATTTTCGGCCCCCAGAACGCCAGTTTGCCGTCGACGGTTTTTTTGATGTGATCAACGGTTGGCTGCGAGGCGAGCACCTTGGCCTTGGGAAATGCAGCGGTCAGTGTGTCGAGGCCGAAGTAGTAATCCGGGTCGCCGTGACTGATGTAAATGGTGGTCAATTGCTTGCCGCTGGCGCGAATTTTTTCCACCACCTGTTCGGCCTGGGATTTGCCGAACTGTGCGTCCACCAGGATCGCGTCTTTTTCGCCGCTGACCAGTACCGAAGTCACCGGGAAGATCGCTTTTTCACCGGGGTTGTAGACGTCCAGGGTCAGCGTGGATGCGCTGGCATGGGCGGCGAAACCGAGGGCGGCCGTGGCCAGCAAAATACGCTTGAGGGTGGTGAATCCGATCATCTGTAGCTCCGTAGTCTGAGAGTGCTCTCTACCTGTAGGAGCGAGCTTGCTCGCGAAGGACTAGAGGACGCCGCTGGGTGTCAGGC
>NZ_JBOIBY010000444.1:0-48236 GCF_050739655.1 Pseudomonas sp.
AGCCATGCTCCCACAGGTTTTTGTGTTGTCCATGGATTTTGTGGTCGACGAAAGAACCTGTGGGAGCGGGCTTGCCCGCGAAGAGGCCGGCAGCCTCAGCATCTTCGTTGCCTGACACACCGCTTTCGCGGGCAAGCCATGCTCCCACAGGTTTTTGTGTTGTCCATGGATTTTGTGGTCGACGAAAGAACCTGTGGGAGCGAGGCTCGCGAAAAACGTTAACGATGACGTGGACATCCTGAATGGGCGCGGCGCCTAAATGTTTTTCGCGAGCAAGCTCGCTCCTACAGTTTTATGTGTTGGCTTGTGATTTTCGATAATGCAGGTCGCAAGGCTGGTGAGCGCATCGGTGAGTTGCGCTTCAGTCATTTCTTCGTTGTACCACTGTGATTGCCCAAACAGCAGAACGATGACGGTATTGGCCGTCCAACGGATGTCATGCGCAGACATGCCTGCCTTGCCATACTCATCACTGATGATTGCGCCCAAAAGCGATGAGTATTTGTCCTTCAGCTTCTGGATCTGATCCTTCTGTTCTTCACTGAGGTTGGCGAATTCACGGGTAATCAGGGCCAGTTTGTTTCTTTCACTGAAGTTGAAGGCGACAAAGGCTTGAATGAATAACCGCAGACGCTTGCCAGGGCTTCGGGCGCCTTTCATTCGATGCGTCGTATCCAGCAAAAGGTCTGACAAACCGGTTTCGATCAGTTCGAACAACAAGGCCTGTTTGTTTTCGATGTGATGGTACAAAGAGCCTGCATGCAGCCCCAGGTAGCTCGCCAGATCGCGCAAGCCGATGGCCTGAAAACCGTGGGTGGCAAAGAGTTCAACCGCCGCGTCGAGAAGTCGATCGCGGGCGCTCGGTACTGCGTTGGCTATTGCGATGTTCGTGGCCATGGTTGTTTATCCCGCGTGGCGGTAGTTTGATCTGGAAGCATGCCGGGCCGTGCGCATCAGTAGCAGCACCGAACAAATCACTGGCAGGTTCACCAGCAGCAGCGCATATCGCAGTGACTCGCGGCCAAACACAGGCAGCAGCATGTCGCTGAACAACCCGGTGATCAGCGGCCCGACGCCAACCCCGAGCAGGGTACTGACGATGGTTTGCAGGGCCATGGCGGAACCGCGGCGGCTGGGCGGCACCAACTGGGTGACGAGGTTGTAGGACGGGGCAACCCACCACACGGCAAAAAACGAATACAGCGCACACCAGAGCATGGCGGCTGGAATCGGCACATCACCCAGGCGCACCAGCAAGGTGTCGGACCACAGCAGGTAGGGGACCAGCGCGCAGAGGGCTGCCAGGTGGCCCAGTACAGGAATGGACACTTGCCAGTGGGGATGGCGACGGCACAGGCGATCGCTCAACCAGCCACTGAACAGGCCGCCAATGCCGGCTGAGATACCGCATATCACCCCAGCCAGCAAGCCTGCGTGTTGCAGCGACAAGCCATGGGAGCGCACCAGGAAACTGGTGTTCCACATGCCGATGGCATAGGAGCTGAGCGTGGTCAGGCCACCGGCGAGGATCAGGCAACGGTACGCTGGCAACGCCCAGAGCTTGCGCGCTTCGGCGCCCATCCCCAGCAGCGCAGTGTGAGCATGGGGCGTGAGATCCCAACGGCCACGCTGCGGCTCACGCACGAAAAACGCCAGAACCGCAGCAAACGCCAGGGCCGGTACGCCCAGGGCAATGAACGCGGTGCGCCAGCCATATTGCTCGACCACCCAGGCGCCGATGCTCAAACCGATGATCGAAGAAAACGTCGGTGCCGCGGTAAAACAACTGATGGCGAACGAGCGTCGTTGCGGCGGATACAGGTCTGCGATCAACGACAGCGAAGCCGAGGTGGTCGGCGATTCGCTGATTGCCACCAGCATCCGCGCACCGGCCAGCGCCAGGAAGCTGCCCGCCAGCCCGCAGGCCATGGTCGCCACGGCCCAGAGCACGCACGACATGGCCAGCAGGCGAATACGCGGCATGCGATCCACCAGTCGACCCGCTGGCAGGCCCATCAGCGCGTAGACAGCCGCAAACGCCAGGCCCGAGATCAGGCCAATGGCGGTATCGCTGACGGCGAATTCGGACTTGATCGGTTCGACCATCACCGCGAGGATCTGGCGGCCGACAAAGTTGTCGGCAAACACCATGGCCAGCAGCAACAGCAAGCCATGGCTGCCCCAGCCGACCGTGGTGGGCAGCAGTGCACCAGCGCGGGCGGTCATCGCGGCGCCCACAGATCCGGCAAGCCGGGATCACTGACGACGATCAGGCGCTTGAGCAAAACCTTCAATGCCTGTGCGTCAGCGGCACCGAGCTTGGCCGAGAGATCCTCTTCCACCGCCTTGGCCAGCGCCAGTTGATGCAGTGACATTTCGCGGCCTTGAGCGGTCAGGACAAAACGCAGCGATTCTGCCGAACCCTCGAACGCCACCAGCCGCTGGCGTTCAAGAAAACGCATGCTCGCCAGCGTCACTTCACGGCCGGTGTAGCTGACGAAGGTGTTGATTTCTTCGAGCGTCATGTTGTCGCGAATGCACAGGATCGACAGGATGAAAAACGTCTGTTCGTCCAGCTGCTGGCTATTGAGCAGTTGCCGCAGGGCGTCGAGTGCCTGGTAATGCCCGCGCCCGAGCAGGTAGCCGAGCAAGTCCTCGGTGTAGCTGCATTCCGGTGGCGGCGGGGTGGTCGCCAGGCGAAGCTCGCTACGCGGCTTGCGCGTAGCCAAGGCATATTGACCGCTCTGGAAGGCCAGCGGGGCACGGTCGCTGTGATCGAAGGCGAGCACTTCGCCGACGAAGATCACGTGGTCTCCGCCTTCGTACTGGAACGCCGTGCGGCACTGGAAACGCGCGGTGCAATCCTGCAGCAGTGGCGCCTCGCTGACGCCATCATCGAGTTCGATCTCGGCGAACTTGTCCTCGCCCTGGGTGGCGAAACGCCCCGACAGGGTTTCCTGCTCGGTGGACAGCACGTGCACGTTCCAGTGTTTGCCGTTGCTGAAGACCGGCAGGCTGCGCGCTTGCTTGGACAGACTCCAGAGCACCAGCGGCGGGTTGAGCGACACCGAGTTGAAGCTGTTGGCGGTGATGCCTACCGGCGAGCCATCTTCGCTCTGGGTGGTGATGATCGTGACACCGGTGGTGAACGTGCCGAGGGCGGCACGAAAGGCCTGGGGATCGAAACTGATGTTTTGCATTGCCATGACTGGCCTCATGGAGTGGGATTTTCGTATGGCCAGTATTGGGCGATTGCATGGCCCTAACATCGTCTCAACGGACTAACACTAATGCGGGTCTCTCGTCCGATTGGACGAGGCGGCGCGGCGGTCCGCGAGGCTAGGGTGGCGCCAGGCGCATCGGGCGCTCACCGGCCATCGAGCCAACCTGCAAGGGGATAACAATGAGTTCAGCCACGTCTTCCGTCGACGGCCTTTGCGGCCTGCTGGCACAACAGAAAAACGCCTTTGCCGGCGCCGGCCATGTCAGCGCCGACACCCGCCGCCAGCGCCTGCAACAAGTGATCGATCTGTTGGTGCAAAACCATGAAGCATTGACCACGGCGATCGACCAGGATTTTGGCGGACGGCCCGCCGGTTTCTCCTTGATGAATGATGTGCTGGGCTCCCTGGCTTCGCTCAAATACGCCCGTGACCACCTGCAGGATTGGATGCCGGACGAACCGCGCGAGATGTTTTCCCCTTATGACCAGCTCGGCGCCCGGGCCTGGGTGATGTACCAGCCAAAAGGTACGGTGGGCATCCTCGGTACCTGGAACGCGCCGCTGTATACCCTGTTCAGTCCATTGGCCTCGGCCCTGGCGGCCGGTAACCGGGCGATCCTCAAACCTTCGGAGGTGGTGCCGCGCACCGCTGAACTGGTGGCGCGCCTGTGCGCCGAACACCTTGACCCGCTGGTGGTGGCGATGGTCAACGGCGGGCCGGAATTGGGCGACGCATTCAGCAGCCAGCCTTTCGATCACCTGGTATTCACCGGCAGCACGGCGATTGGCCGACAGGTGATGAGCAATGCCGCAAAGAACCTGGTGCCCGTGACCCTGGAACTCGGCGGCAAGTCGCCGGTGATCATTTCCCGCAGTGCCGACCTGAACAAGGCCGCGTTCAGCATCGCCGCAGGCAAGGCCAGCAACGGCGGGCAAATTTGCATCAACCCGGATGTGGTCTACGTGCCCAAGGCCCGGCTCGAGTCGTTCCTCGATGCGATGCGCGGTACTTATCGCGACCTCAATCCGACCGTGACGGGCAACCCGGATGTGGTGGCCGTGGTCAACCAGCGTCACCTGGACCGGGTCGAAGGCCTGGTTGAAGACGCAGGCCAGCGCGGTGCGCGCATCGAGTGCCTGCCTGAAGCGCTGGCCATCGATGCCCATGACCGTCGCCGACCGCTGCGGGTGGTGATTGATCCGGCGTCGGACAGCTTGATCATGCACGAGGAAATCTTTGGCCCAGCCATGGTCGTCTTGAGTTATGACGATCTGGATCAGGTCATCGCTGACATCAACGGCAGGCCGCGTCCCCTGGCGTTGTACTACTTCGGTGAAGATGCCCAGGAGCAACGTCAGGTGCTGGAAAACACTTTGTCCGGCGGGGTCACCCTCAACGACGTGATGATGCATGCGGCCATGCACGATGCGCCCTTCGGCGGCGTGGGCGCGTCGGGCATGGGCCATTACCACGGTCGCGAAGGCTTTCTCGAATTCAGTCACATGCGCACGGTGTTCAAGGCCTCGGCCCACGACCCGCGCCGCGAGTGGGGCCTGTTGCCGCCGTACGGCGAGCACTACCTGGCAGCCATGCTGGCCGGGGTCACCTCCGACTGATTCCAGCGCGGGGTGTGTTCACACCCTGTTCGCTGCTTGAGACAGGCCATTGAAAATGTTCAAGGCAATCACTATCGCCCAGCGCCTGTGGCTCTGGGCGCTGTTGGCCACGTTGCTGTTCGTGCTGGCGGTGCTGTTGGGGGCCTATGGCCTGCAACAGGCGCGTGACAGCCTGCGGGCAATCAATGAGGACAACCTGGCAACGCTGATGAGGTTCGGTGACATCCAGCACCGCCTCGATGAAAGTCGGCGGCAGGTACTGCTGGCGATCCAGCACGATCCGGAAGGCCCGCTGGTGGCAGCGTTCGATCGTCCGGTAGAAGCCACACTCAGTGCCATCGAGAGTAACAACCGGGCACTGGCGGAAATCTGGGCGAGCTATCGCCAGCGCTCGTTGAGCGGTGAAGAGCAGCAGGCGGCCGATGCCTTCGACCAGCATTACCAGGCGTGGCAGGACGAGTTGGGCATCCTGGTGGAATCCTTGCGAGCCGGGGACTTTCGCTTGTCGGGCGTCTTGTCCTTTCTGCGCATGGCCGAGCCTGAAGGCAATGCCGCCGTCCTTGAGTTGAGCAAATTGCAGGCTTTGCAGAAGGCCAGTGCCGCGCAAGCCTACGAGGCGGCGCAGCAGCGCTATCGCTCGACGCTGCTGGCTTACATGGCGCTGGCGGTGGTGGGTGGGCTGGCGGGCAGCCTCACCGCGTTTTCCACTTTGCGCCGTCTCAGGCGTGCCTTTGCCCAGGCCGGTTCCAGTGTGCGTGCCATTGCCGGTGGCGACTTGTTGCAACCGATCGAGATCAAGGGCAGCGACGAGTTCGCGCTGATGCTGCGCGACATTGCCCAGATGCGTGACGGCCTCAACGGGCTCATTTCACAAATGCGTGAACTGGTGCGTCGGGTCAGTCGAGAAGCGGCGCACATGGCCGAATCGGCGGAGCTGGCGAGCGCGGCGACCCAGCAACAGGCCGATGCGGTTCGCGGGATTTCCCGGGCCGTGGAGGATTTGTCCGGGTCGATCAACGAAGTGGAAAGCCATGTCGGCGTTTCGCGGGACATCACCCAGCATTCGGCGGGGCGCTCGGGCAAGAGCGAGGGCTTTATCCGCGGCATGGCCCAGGAGATGAATCGCATCAGCGATGTGATCAGCGATACGGCTGTGCACATCCGCGAACTGGAAGGATTTTCCGCAGACATCAGCCACGTGCTCAAGGTGATCCGCAACATTGCCGAGCAGACCAACCTGCTGGCGCTCAACGCCGCTATCGAGGCTGCGCGGGCCGGTGAGGCGGGGCGCGGGTTTGCGGTGGTCGCTGACGAAGTACGCTTGCTGGCCCAACGCACGGCCAGCTCGATTGGCGAGATCGACCTCACGGTGCAGCGCATTCAAGAGGGCACCCTGGCCGTGGTCGATGGCATGGGCAGGGTGGTCAGTCGAGTGCGCGACGGCGTCAGCCTGGCCCATGAAGCCGGTGATTCAGTGGCGCAAATTCGCAGTGGCACCGATGATGTGATCCGTAGCGTCGACACCATTGCCACGGTGATTACCGAGCAGGTGCGGGTTACCCGGGAAATGGTCACGCGGGTCGAGAGCGTCTCCAGCGGCACCGATGCGCTGTCCGCCAACGCCGGGCGCAGCGCGGAGGCCGCCACAGACCTGAAGCAACTGGCGCGGGAGCTGGATCAGTTGTCCGCACGTTTCAATGTCGGTTGAACGGTTGGTTTATGCCAAGTGAGCACCGCAGTTCCTGCGCGAGCGAACCCTCGCGCAGGAATCAACACCCGAATCCCCAATAACCCATAACAAGGGCGCGATCATTCCCATGGAAAACCACGAAAACGAAGCATTCCAAACCACCACGGGCTGGCCGCGTCGCAGCGTGCTAAAGGCCGGTGCCGTCGCGCTCGGCGTCGGGCTGCTGGGGCGGTTTGCCGACGTCCGCGCGCAAGGGCTTTCGGCCAGCGATTACCAGGCCATGGATGCGTGGGCCATGAGCCAGGCGATCCGCAGTGGCGAGCTCAGTGCCGAGGATCTGTTGGCGGCGACGCTGGCCCGCTACAACGAGGTCAACCCGAAGGTCAATGCCGTGAACATGCTGCACGAAGCCTACGCCCGCAACCTGCTCGCCCAGCGCCGTGCGGCCGGCACCCTCAATCAAGGGGTGCTGGCCGGTGTGCCGCTGCTGATCAAGGACCTCAACACCGGACTGCAAGGCACCATCACCAGCAACGGCTGCCGGATGTTCAAGGACGCGCCGCCCGCCACCCGCACCAGCACCCTGATCGCTCGCTATGAACAGGCTGGTGCGGTGCCATTTGGCAAGACCACGTGCCCAGAGTTCGGCTTGACCACCACCACGGAATCCCTGGCCTGGGGGCAGACCCACAATCCATGGAACCTGGCCATGAGCGCCGGCGGTTCCTCCGGTGGTGCGGCCGCAGCGGTGGCGGCCGGGATCGTACCCGTGGCCCACGCCACCGACGGCGGCGGTTCTATCCGCATTCCGGCGTCCTACTGCGGTCTGGTGGGGCTTAAACCCAGCCGCTATCGCACCCCGAGCGGGCCGTTGCATTTCGAAGGCTGGTTCGGTGCCAGCGTGGCCAACGTGGTTTCGCGCTCGGTGCGCGATACGGCGCTGTTCCTCGATGTCGGCCAAGGCCATGAACCGGGCAGTAACTATTGGCTGCCTCCATTGGCGCGACCCTATGTCGAAGAGTTGCAGCGCGAGCCGGGCAAACTGCGCGTGGCGGTGGTTCGCCAGTCGCTGACCGGTGCCCCGCTGGAACCGGCAATTGTCGCGACGCTGGAGCAGACTATCAAGCAGCTACAGGCCCTTGGGCATGAGCTCGACGAGTTGACCCTGAACGTCGACCCGCGCCAGCTGTTCGGCGCCCATGGCATGGTCATCGGTACCGCGTTGCGCACTCTGATCCATGATCGTGAGCAGGTACTTGGACGGGCGGCCACGGCGCAGGATCTGGAGAAGATCACCTTGGTCAACCTGGAGCGATCGAAGGGCACCAGCGGTGAGGACCTGTACCGCGCACGCCAGTCGTTCGAAAGCATCGGCGCGACCATGGAGCAGCACTTCGAACGCTACGACGTGATCCTGTCGCCGGTCACCGGCAGCCTGACCCCGAAACTCGGCCTGTTGTCACTCGACCAGCCATGGGAAAGCTACGCCCACCACGCCATGGGCAGCGCCGGCTTCACCGTGCTGGCCAACGTCAGCGGCCAACCGGCCATTTCCCTGCCGTTGGGGCAAAGCGACAGCGGGATGCCGGTGGGCATGATGTTCACTGCGCGGTTGGGTGGCGAAGACGTGCTACTGCGTTTGGCCAGCCAACTGGAACAGGCGCATCCGTGGGCGGCGAGGCGGGCGGCGGTGTAATCCGGGCTCCCGGTAGATCGTTCCCACGCTCTGCGTTGATCGTTCCCACGCTCTGCGTGGGAATGCCGCCAGAGACGCTCCGCGTCTCGCTGTCTACGGGGGTGACGCGGAGCGTCACGGGATGCATTCCCACGCAGAGCGTGGGAACGATCAGTAATGGGGAGGGCGAGTCTCGCCGCCCCTAGTCCACTTTGACGATGAGCCCATCCCCCCGCAGCCCTGATCATGGGCTGCACTCCGCCAGCGCACCCGCTGCGTCGTCGGCGGTTTTTTTCTGACCTCAGCTAATGGCATAACAACAATGACGGCTCAAGTTCAGTCACAGACCTATTACGACGTGATCGTCGTCGGTTCGGGCGCCGGTGCGATGACGTCGGCGGTATTTCTCGCCGACCAGGGTTTAAGCGTACTGGTGGTGGAAAAAAGCAACCAGTACGGCGGCACCTCGGCCATCTCCGGCGGCGGTATCTGGATCCCCAACAACCACTATTTCGCTCGCATGAGCAGCAACGACAGCTACGCCACGGCGCTGACCTACCTGAAGGCGGCCGCTGGCGAGCATGTCGATGAAGTGCGCCTGCGTGCCTACCTGGACAATGCGCCGAAGATGATCGAACAGCTCACCCGCACCAGCCGGGTACGCTATGCGGTCGCGGCCAAATACCCCGATTATTACCCGCACCTGCCGGGGGCTCTTGCCGGTGGCCGCACCCTGGACCCGGAGCTGTTCGACACCAGCCTGTTGGGTGATGAACTGGCCAACCTGCGCAAGCCGTCGCCTTCAACCCTGCTGATGGGGCGCATTGCCTGGACGGCGCGTGATGCGCACAAGGCCATGGCCCGCAGTTTTGGCTGGCGCCTGCTGATCATGAAGCTGATGCTGCGCTACAAACTGGATTTCAAATGGCGACGCAAGAGCAAGATGGATCGCCGTGCGTCCCTGGGCAGTTCGCTGGTGGCCTCGCTACGGCGCTCGCTGATGGATCGCAACGTCCCGCTGTGGCTCAACACTGATTTTTCCGGGCTGATCACCGAAGGCGGACGGATCGCCGGCATCACCGTGCAGCAATCCGGCAGCGAACGGCAACTGCGTGCGCGCCACGGGGTAATCCTGGCCTCGGGGGGCTTCGAGCAAAACCAGGCCCTGCGCGACCAGTACCTGCCCAAACCCAATCGCAAGGCCTGGAGCGCGACACCCCCGGGCAACAACACCGGCGCGGCGCTCGTTGCTGGCATCGATCAAGGGGCGGCCACCGCATTGATGGACTGGGCCTGGTGGGCGCCGACCATTGCCGTTCCGGGTGAAGACAAGCCCCGTGGGATCTTCGCTGAGCGTGCGTTCCCCGGCGCCATCGTGGTCAACAGCCAGGGCCAGCGTTTTGTCAACGAAGCGGCGCCGTACCTGGAGTTCGTCGATGCCATGTACAAGGACGACGGCAAAACCGCCGGCAAATCCGTTCCGGCCTGGGTGATCTTCGACGGCCATTTCCGTTTCAACTACGCCATGGGCCCGTTGATGCCCGGTCAAGTCATGCCCGACAGCCGCCTGCGCAAGGAGTGGCTCAACAACCTGTACTGGAAGGCCGACACCCTCGCTGGCCTGGCGCGGCAAATCGGCGTCGACAGTGCCGGCCTGGAAGCCACGGTGGCCAAGGTCAACGGCTACGCAAGCTCCGGTGTGGATCTCGACTTCGCCCGGGGCGGCAACGTCTTTGACCGTTACTACGGCGACTGCAACGTCAAACCCAACCCGTGCCTGGCGCCGTTGCGCAAAGGCCCGTACTACGCCATGCGCCTGGATGCCGGTGACATCGGCACCAAGGGCGGCCTGCTGACCAACGAACATGCCCAGGTGGTGCGCGAAGACGGCACGGCCATCGCCGGGTTGTACGCCATCGGCAACTGCTCGGCGTCGGTGATGGGCACCAGCTATCCCGGCGCCGGTGGCACTTTGGGGCCGGCGATGACCTTCGGCTATGTCGCCGCCAACCACCTGGCCAGTCAACGTCAGGAGCGCAAATGACCAGTTTCGAAAATCTACCCAGCACCGAAGTGCTGCCACCCTTGCAAGTGGCAGACGGCAGCCAGGTGGCCTGGGACGAACAGTGCGACGTACTGGTCGTCGGCTGGGGTGCGGCGGGTGCCTGCGCCGCCCTTGAGGCTCGCGCTCAGGGCGGCGACGTCATAATCGCCGACCGCTTCACCGGCGGTGGGGCCAGCGCCAAGAGCGGCGGGGTTGTGTATGCCGGTGGCGGCACGCGGCATCAACGGGCGGCGGGCTTTAACGACAGCCCCGAAGCCATGTTCGATTACCTCAAGCACGAAACGCAAAACGTGGTCAGCGACGACACCCTGCGGCGCTTCTGTGCCGACAGCGTGAGCAACCTGGAGTGGCTGGAAAGCCACGGCGCACCCTACGCCCATCAGATGCCCCCGGGCGGCAAGACGTCATATCCGTCCGATGGCTACTTCCTCTACTACTCGGGTAACGAGCTGGTGCCGAGCCATGGCGGGCCATTGCCGGCCGCGCCACGCGGTCATCGCACCGTGGGCAAGGGCCAGGGCGGCGCGGTGCTCTATGCCCACCTCAAATCGGCATGTCTGAAGGCTGGGGCTCGGCCGCTGTTGCAAGCGGCGGCGCGACGGCTGGTGACCGACTCTCAGGGGCGGGTGCTGGGTGTCGAATTTCTCTGCATGCCTGCAGGCAGCAAAGAAGCGCAGCTGCATGCGCGATTGGCCGCTCGCGCAGAGCGCTTGCAGAATTTTGCCCCTGGCTACTGCAACAAGTTGCGCCGCAAGGTCTGCCAGCTCGAACGGGATTTCGCCCGGCCGCGATGGGTGCGGGCTCGCAATGGCGTGATCCTCAGCACTGGCGGTTTCATCTTCAATCGCCAGTTGCTCGATCAACACGCGCCCAAGTTCCGCCGCAACTTCAAGGTCGGTGCCACCGGTTGCGATGGCAGCGGCTTGCGGCTGGGCGCCAGTGTCGGTGGTCAGGGGAAGGGGCTTGAGCGGGTATCGGCGTGGCGCTTCCTCAACCCGCCGTACAGTTGGCACAAAGGCATTGTGGTCAATCGCGAAGGGCGACGCTTCTGTAACGAAGAGGTTTATGGCGCGACTCTGGGCCAGCCCTTGATGGAGGAGCAGGGCGGCAAAGCCTGGTTGGTGCTGGATGCGCCGTTGCGCAAGAAGGCCATCCGCGAGGCACTGTTCGGCGGCTACTGGTGGTTCCAGAGTTTTCCGGCTTTGGCGCTGATGCTGTTCAAGGTGCGCAAGGGCAAGAGCCTGAGCGAGCTGGCCAATGCGACATCCATGGACCCGGAGATACTGCGCGCCTCGGTGCTGGCGGCCAACGCCGCCGCCCGTGGCGAGGCGCCGGAGCCGTTCGGCAAGTCCGAGGGCGGGCGTCATGTGCTGATGGAGGGGCCGTTCTACGCCTGCGATATTTCCGTGACCAACCCGGTGTTTCCGCTGGGGGCGCTGACGTTGGGCGGACTTCGAGTCGATGAGCGCAGCGGTGCCGTGCTGGACGAGCAGGGCCAGCCGATCGCGGGCTTGTACGCGGCGGGGCGCACGGCCCTGGGGATTCCGTCGCACTTGTACATCAGTGGCCTGTCCCTGGCGGACTGCGTGTTTTCCGGCCGACGTGCCGGGGCCAGCATCGCCCGCGCCCAAGGCCAGCCATCGCCAATGACCCACGCACATGAGATGACACGATGATGCTCGATCAACAAAACAATAATGGCCGGGTAAATGGCAAGGTGGCGCTGGTCACCGGCGGCGCCAGGGGTATCGGCGCTGCCTGCGCGCGACTGCTGGCGGCCGAAGGTGCCCAGGTGCTGATCAGCGACCTCGACGTCGAGGCCGGCCAGACCCTGGCCGCCGAGATCGGACCGAACGCTGCGTTTATCCGCCACGACGTCAGCAGTGAAGAGGAGTGGCGGCAGGTCATCGGTCATGTGCGCGAGCGCTACGGTCGGCTGGATATCCTGGTCAACAACGCCGGTATCCTGATCTGCGGCAGCCTTGAAGAAACGAGTTTGGCCGATTGGCACAAGATGCTGCGGGTGAATGCCGACAGTGTGTTTTTGGGCTGTCGCGAAGGGATTGCGTTGATGAAGGACGGTGGTGGTTCAATCATCAACCTGTCGTCCATCGCGGCATTGGCCGGGCGTGACGATTATCTGGCCTACAGCGCTTCCAAGGGGGCGGTGGCGGCGTTGTCGCGCTCGGTGGCGGTGCTGTGCCGTCGGCGTAAGTACCGCATTCGTTGCAACACCTTGCATCCGGATGGGGTGCTCACGGATATGACGCGTGGTGGTTTTCCTGAAGGTGTCGATCCGGATCGTTTGACCATCGATAGTGACCCGATGAATCGCATGTGCCGGCCTGAGGATGTGGCGGCCAGTGTTTTGTTTTTGGCTAGCGATGAGGCGAGGGCGATTAATGGGGTGGAGTTGCGGGTTGATAGTGGACAGATGGTGATGAGTATCTAGCGAAGGCTATTTGCTGGTGTACATAGCCATTGCTGCGGTAACGGCTGTTGGTGCTCTTACTGTGGGGGCTGGCTTGTCGGGTCGCCGCATCGCAGCGATGGCGGTTTAGCGGTGTACATATCCATTCCTGCGGTAACGGCTGCTTATGGTTTCGCCCTTACGGCGAGTCCCTTTGGCAAACGCCCCAAAGGAACCAAAGGTCTTGCCCCAGCGTCCGGCCCCTCGCTGGGGCTCGGCGTTCCTTCGCTCCGGCATCCATCCGGGGGCATCGCCTCCGGTTTGCTGCGCTGCACCTCCTCTCGATGTGTTCGACTGCGTCGGTCACACAGCCATCGCCAGCAGGCTGGCTCCCACAGAATTCTGAGGCGTTCAAAATATTTGGCTCAACCACAATCCCTGTGGGAGCTGGCTTGCCAGCGAAGAGGCCGGCACATTCAACATCTTCATTGCCTGTCACACAGCCATCGCCAGCAGGCTGGCTCCCACAGAATTCTGAGGCGCTCAAAATATTTGGCTCAACCACAATCCCTGTGGGAGCTGGCTTGCCAGCGATGAGGCCATGCCAGGCGACATCTTCATTACCTGTCACACAGCCATCGCCAGCAGGCTGGCTCCCACAGAATGCTGCGACGCTCAAAGTATTTGGCACAACCACAATCCCTGTGGGAGCTGGCTTGCCAGCGATGAGGCCATGCCAGGCGACATCTTCATTACCTGGCACACAGCCATCGCCAGCAAGCCGGCTCCTACAGGATCTGTGTTGTCAGTTCCCCTCAAACCGGGCCGGTCGCTTGTCAATAAACGCCTGCATCCCTTCCTTCTGATCCCGCGAGGCGAACAGCAGGGCGTTGGCTTTGCGCTCCAATGCCAGGCCGGCCTCGAGCGGGGCGTCCATGCCGGCGAGGATCACTTCCTTAATCTGCTCGGCGGCCAGTGCCGGCATCGCCGCGATGACTCGGGCCAGTTCCAGGGCATGGGCCTGCACCTGGTCGTCGTCCACCAAGTCGCTGACCAACCCGGCCACCCAGGCTTCCTCGGCGCTGATCGGTTGGCCGGTGAGTGCCATGCGCATGGCCTTGACCTTGCCCACGGCGCGCACCAGGCGTTGGGTGCCGCCGATGCCGGGCATGATGCCGATGCGGATTTCCGGTTGGCAGAAGCGTGCGCTGCGTCCGGCGACGATCAGGTCGGCGTGCATGGCCAGTTCACAACCTCCGCCATAGGCGTATCCGCAGACCGCCGCGATCACTGGCTTGGGGCAGTGCTGGATCGGCCCCCACACTCGCTCGGTGTGGCGTTTGTAGATATCGATGGCGCCCACCCCGGCCATGCTGTTGATGTCGCCACCGGCGGCGAACACCTTGTCGCCGCCCGTCAGCACGATGCAACGCACCTGAGGGTCAAGTGCCAGCTCACTGAAGTGACGCGACAGCAGCGCCTGCAATTCCAGGCTCAAGGCGTTGGTCGCCTGGGGCCGGTTGAGCCGCAGCAGGGCGACACCGGGCAGGGGGTGTTCAAGCAGAACCGGTGCTTCGGACAAGTCGGACATGGGCATTCTCGCAAACCAATCAAGGTGTAAATGGGGCCAGTGTCCTGTTCGCGAGGCGCAATTTTCATCGTCCGTTCAGACGTAGTTTGGCCCGCAGTTCGTCCCTAGAGTGACCCTTGTCAGTAGAAAAGGAGCACATGATGGAGCTGCATTCGGGTCTTGATTACAGCGGCAAGGTGGTATTGATCACCGGGGGCACCAAAGGCATCGGCGCGGGTATCGCGCTGGGGTTTCTGGCCGCGAACGCACGGGTGATCGTCTGTGCCCGGCGCGAACCTGAGCAGGTGCCGACACTCGGCAACAAGCGCGCAACCTTCATCGCCGCCGATGTGCGCGACCACGATTCCCTGCAACGACTGTTCACCTCGATTGAACGCGACTTCGGTCGTCTCGACGTGGTGATCAACAACGCCGGTGGCAGCCCCAACGCCGAGGCGGCCACGGCGTCGCCGAGGTTTCATGAAAGCATCATCGGCCTGAATCTGATCGCACCGCTCAACGTCGCCCAGCACGCCAACCGGCTGATGCAGGCACAAACCCAGGGCGGTTGCATCGTCTTTATCGGCAGCATCAGCGCGCTGCGCTCCTCGCCGGGCACCGCCGCTTACGGTGCGGCCAAGGCCGGTGTGCTGGCGTTGGTGCAATCGCTGGCCGTGGAGTGGGGGCCCAAGGTGCGGGTGGTCACGGTCAGCCCTGGATTGGTGCTGACCGAGCAGGCCCATCTGCATTACGGCTCCGAGGCCGGTATCGCCGCTGTTGCGGCGGGTATTCCAGCGGCGCGCATGGCGGTGGCCGACGACATCGCCAACGCTTGCCTGTACATCGCATCGCCACTGGCCAGTTACGCCAGCGGTTGCAACCTGCTGTTGCATGGCGGTGGTGAACGCCCGGCATTTTTGGGTGCCGCGCAGGTGCTACCCACCTGATCGACCTATTGCGGCGGCCGGGTCCGGTCGCCGCCTTCAATCTGAAGGAGACGACTTTGGCTGATCCACAATTGCTGTCCAATGTGCGCGCCCTGGTGGGGCGCCAGTACGGCCGGGTGTATGCCTGGGACGAGGTCAATGCCCCGATGATTCGCCAATGGTGCGAAGTCATGGGCGTGGACAACCCGTTGTACACCGACCCGGCATTTGCCCTGGGCACCCGGCATGAGGGCCTGATTGCTCCGCCTGCGATGTTGCAGGTGTGGACCATGGAAGGCCTGCATGCCAACAACTATCCGCCTGGCTCCACCGACGAGAACCCCTACGAGGTGCTCAAGGAAATGGAAGCCTACGACTATTCCTCCACCGTAGCGGTGAACTCCGAGCTGAGTTTCACCCGTCCGGTTCGCCTGGGTGAAAAGCTCTACTACACCACGCGACTGGATGCGGTCAGCGATGAGAAAACCACGGCCCTGGGCACCGGTTTCTTCGTCACGCTGGTCATGAGCCACTTTGTCGAAAAGGTTGGCGGTGATGAACCGGTGGGCGAGTTGCTGTTTCGCGTGTTCAAGTTTCGCCCCGCCAATGCCCAGGCACCGGTCAAGGTCGAGGCCGCACCGCTCAAGCCCAAGCGCCCGTTGCCGGGCATCAGCGACGACACGCGATTCTTCTGGGAAGGCTGCGAAAAAGGTCAGTTGCTGATCCAGCGCTGCACCGCCTGCCAAACCCTGCGCCATCCGCCTGCGCCGGTGTGCATCGAATGCCACAGTTTCGACTGGGACACCGTTCAGGCCAGTGGCCAGGCGACCTTGTATTCGTTCGTGGTGATGCACTACCCCGAAGTACCGCCGTTCGATTACCCCAACCCCATCGGCCTCATCGAGCTTGCCGAAGGCGTGCGCCTGATCGCCGGCCTGGTCGGTGTCGAGCGCGAGCAATTGCAGATCGGCCAGCGTTTGCAGGTCGAGTTCCAGACCTTCGATGACCAGCAGACCCTGCCGATGTTCCGGCTGGTAGAGGCATAGGAGCCCCCATGGATTTCGAATTGAGCGAAGACCAGCGCGCCATTGCCGAGATGGCCGATGGGCTGTTTGTCGACCATTGCCATGACGACTACATGCGCCAATGGGACGTCAGCGGCGAGCCGACGATGGCGCCGCTTTGGGCGTTGTGCATCGAGACCGGCCTGCATGCCTTGGCCATCCCTGAAGAACACGGCGGCAGCGGCCTGGGCATGACCGAGCTGATGCTGGTGTTGCAGGCCCAGGGCAAGGCCTTGGCGCAGGTGCCGTTGTGGCGTCATCAATTGGCCGCCGCGACGCTGGCCCGTTACGACGCGAGCGACAAGGGCGGGTGGATTGCCAAAGCGGCGTCCGGCGAAGCGCTGCTGAGCCTGTCACTCGATGGCTTGAGCAGTGCCCTGGGCATCGAGTTGCAGGCGCAACCGAGTGCCGGTGGCTGGTCGATCAGTGGACGGGTTGCGGCCTTGTCCCAAGGTGATCAGGCCGGCGCCGCACTGGTACTGGTACAGGTCGAGGGCCAGCCCCGCCTGTTGCTGCTCGACCTGTCGGCGCCCGGGATCAAGCGCGTATCGGCGGTGCTGACCCACGGCGAAGCGGTGGCCGATCTGCACATTCAGGATTTGACGGTTGACGCCTCGGCGCTGTTGCCGGCAGAGGCGGTCGCCTGGCTGGAACTGCGCTGCATCGCGGCATTGGCGGCCCTGCAACTGGGGGTCAGCGAAGAGCAGATCCGCCGCACCGTGGGCTATGTCAGCGAGCGTCGCCAGTTTGAACGCAGCATCGGCAGCTTCCAGGCCGTGCAGATGAGCATGGCCGACAGCCATATCGCCGTCGAAGCCTTGCGCTCGGCGTTGTGGCAATTGGCTTATCGCATCGATGCCGGCCTGCCCGCACCGAGCGAAGCGCTGGCCGCCGCCTGGATGGCCTGTGAAGCGGGGCACCGCATTGGTCATGCCGCGCAGCATGTGCATGGCGGCATCGGCGTCGACCTGACGTATCCGATCCATCGTTTTCTCTACTGGAGCCGTGGCCTCTGCCTTGCCCTGGGTGGTTCGGCAGCAAACCTGGAACGTTTGGGCGACTGGCTCAACGATAACGACAAGCTGGGATGGAAATATGACCTCGAAGAACACCAAGCGCTTTGAAGACGTGCGCCCCGGCGAAGCACTGCCGGAGTTGGCGGTGCCGATTACCGTGACCCTGATCAACGGCGGCGCGATTGCCACCCGTGATTACTTTCCCGGACACCATGACGCAGAAGCGGCCCGTACCCTGGGTTCACCGCACATCTTTATGAACATCCTCACCACCAACGGCCTGGTGCAGCGGTTCGTCGAGCAGTGGGCCGGTCCGCTGGCGGAATTTACCGCGCTGAAAATCAAGCTCGGCGCGCCGAATTATCCCGGCGACTGCATGACCTTCAGTGGCAGCGTCACCGCTGTCGATGCGCACACCCGTTCAGTGGAAATCACCTTGAGCGGCAAAAATTCCATGGGTAACCACGTGACCGGTACGGTCGCGCTGGTCCTGCCCTGATAGCCGGAGAGACACAGATGACTGATTCATCGATTTCCGGACGTGCCGCGATCGTTGGTCTGGGCGCGACCGAATTTTCCAAGAACTCCGGGCGCACCGAATTGCGTCTGGCCATGGAGGCCACCTTGAGCGCGCTCAAGGACGCCGGCATCGACCCGAGCGAGGTCGAGGGCTTCAGCTCCTATTCGGTGGACAAGGTCCCGGAATACGAGATCGCCCGCTTGCTGGGGTGCAAGGACGTCAAGTTCTTCTCCCAGGTGCCCCATGGCGGCGGTGCGGCTTGCGGCCCGGTGATGCATGCGGCCATGGCCGTGGCCACCGGGATGGCCAAAGTGGTGGTGGTGTATCGCGCCATGAACGAGCGTTCCTGGTATCGCTTCGGCACCGGCAGCTACGGCTTTGCCTCGACACCGACCTTCGACAACGTCAACTACGGCTGGTACATGCCCCACGGCTTCCATACGCCGGCGGCCTGGGTCGGAATGTTCGCCCAGCGCTACATGCACACCTATGGCGCCACCAGCGAAGACTTCGGCCGGGTAGCGGTGGCGGCGCGGGATTTTGCCTCCACCAATCCGCAAGCGTTCTTTCACGGCAAGCCGATCACCCTGGAAGAACACCAGGCCTCGCGCTGGATCTGCGAACCGCTGCACCTGCTCGACTGCTGCCAGGAATCCGATGGCGCGGTGGCGATGGTCATCACCTCGGCGGAGCGCGCCCGTGACCTGCGACAGAAGCCGGTGACCATCAAGGCCGGCTCCCAGGGCATCAGCCATGGCCAACAGAGCATGACCTCGTTCTACCGCGAAGACATCACCGGGCTACCGGAAATGGGCGTGGTTGCCCGCGAGCTGTATCGCCAGTCGGGCCTCGGTCCGGAGGCGTTCCAGACCGCGGTGATCTACGACCACTTCACCCCGTTCGTGTTGCCGCAGCTTGAAGAGTTCGGCTTCGTCAAACGTGGTGAAGCCAAGGAATTCATCCGCGCCGGGCACCACGCCCGAGGCGGCAAACTGCCGATCAACACCCACGGCGGGCAACTGGGCGAAGCCTATATCCACGGCATGAACGGCATCGCCGAAGCGGTGCGCCAGGTGCGCGGAACGGCGGTCAACCAGGTGGCGGATGTGCAGAACGTGCTGGTCACCGCCGGCACCGGCGTGCCCACCAGCGGCCTGATTCTCGGCGCAGCCTAAGGAGCAGCAGATGTTCGTCGACCTCACTCCCGAACAACATGCCCTGCGCCACAAGGTGCGGGACTATTTCCAGGCCCTGATGACCCCGGACATGCGCGACCAGTTGCGCGGCAAGGAAGGCGGCGAGCTGTTTCGCCAGACCATCCGCCAGATGGGTCGCGATGGCTGGCTCGCCGTCGGCTGGCCCAAGGCCCACGGCGGCCAGGGATTCGCCGCCACCGAACAGTTGATCTTTTTCGAAGAGGCCAACATCGCCGGTGCGCCGCTGCCGTTCGTGACCATCAGTACCGTCGGCCCATCCTTGATGGCCCACGGCAGTCCATTGCAGAAAGAACGCTTCCTGCCCGGCATCGCCGCAGGCGAGATCATGTTCGCCATCGGCTATTCGGAACCGGATGCCGGCAGCGACCTGGCAGTACTCAAGACCAGCGCTCGCCAGGACGCCGACGGCTTTGTGGTCAATGGCAACAAGCTGTGGACCTCGGGCGCCGAATCGGCTGACTTTGTCTGGCTGGCGGCCCGTACTGATCCGACCCAGGCGCGACACAAGGGCATTTCGCTGCTGATCGTCGACACCACGACACCGGGCTTCTCCCACACCCTGATCCCGACCACCAGCATTCCGACCACGGCCACCTACTACGACAACGTGCGGGTGCCGAACGAGATGCTGGTGGGCGAGTTGCACGGCGGCTGGAAGATGATCACCTCGCAACTCAACCACGAGCGCCTGGGCCTGGGCACCTGGTCGGACAAGGTGGTGGCGCTGTTTCGCCGGGTCTACCTGTGGGCGCGGGCCCGTGACGAGCAGGGGCGGCGGGCGATGGACAAGGCCTGGGTGCGCAGTTCCCTGGCTGAGTGCTACGCGCGTCTGGAGGCGATGCGCCTGATCAACATGCGCATCGCCGCCGACCTGGAACGCGAGCGCATGGACGTGGCGTTGAGTTCGACCACCAAGGTGTACGGCTCGGAGTCGGCCATCGAGATCCTGCGCAAGCTGGCGGCGATTGTCGGCGCCAATGGCTCGATGCGCAGCGGCTCGGCGGCGACCCTGCTGCAGGGCGAACTGGAATATGAGCTGCGCAGTTCGGTGACCCTGACCTTTGGCGGTGGCACCAATGAAATCCAGCGCGAGCTGATCGCCCAGTTTGGCCTCGGCATGCCGCGCACCCAACGCTGACGTACGTCCATCAACAACAAAAACCGAACTCGCCCCGAAGCCGGGGCGAGTCGAAGGGGACATTCATGAGCACTATCGAGCAATTCCGGCACGACACCCGTGCCTGGCTGCAGGACAACTGTCCGCTGTCGATGCGCACCGGCATGGCGGAAGGCGATGTGGTGTGGGGCAGCCAGAACCCGCAATTTCCCTGTGAAGACGCACGCCTGTGGTTCGAACGCATGCGCGACAAACGCTGGTTTTGCCCCGAGTGGCCCGAGGAGTATGGCGGCGCCGGCTTGAGCGACGAGCAACTGGCGGTGCTGGAAAGCGAGATGCGCCGCATCAAGTGCCGGCCACCGCAGATCAACCTCGGCATCTGGATGCTGGGGCCGGTGCTGCTGGCCTTCGGCAGCGAAGAACAGAAACGCGATCTGCTGCCCCCCATCGCCCGTGGTGAAGTGCGCTGGTGCCAGGGTTTCTCCGAGCCGAACGCCGGTTCCGACCTGGCCAGCCTGAAAATGGCTGCTCGTGATGCAGGCGATCACTTCGTGGTCGACGGCAGCAAGATCTGGACCTCCTACGGCGACAAGTCCGACTGGATGTATGCCCTGGTGCGCACCGACTTCAGTGCGCCGAAACACGAAGGCATCAGCCTGATCGTGCTGGACATGCGCAGCCCTGGGGTCAAGCCGCAACCGATCGACTTGATCAGCGGTAAATCGGCCTTCTGCCAAGTGTTCTTCGATGGCGTGAAAGTGCCCAAGAGCCAATTGATCGGTCCGTTGAACGGCGGGTGGAACCTGGCCAAGTACCTGTTGCAGCACGAACGCAAGGCGATGTCGAAATTCGGCGAATTCAGCCTGCCGTCCCACGTCGACCTGCTGGGCCTGATGCGCGAGTACGTACCGGCGCCGCAAAGCCAAAGCGAGCATGGATTGCATGCGCGGGCCACGGCCTGTGCGATGAATGAGCACGCCTACAACCTGACCGTGCAGCGCATGGGTGAAGAGGCGCGGGCGGGCGATGACATCGGCGGCCTGATGTCGATCATGAAATTTGTGCACACCGAGCAGGAGCGCGACAAGTTCGAAGTACTGCTCGATGCCATGGGTGGACAGGCCTTCGGTTGGGAGAGCACGGCGTTCAGCGAGCAGCAACTGGCAGTGACCCGTTCGTGGTTGAACAGCTATGCGCTGACCATCTCCGGTGGCGCTTCGGAGATTCAACTGAATGTCATCGCCAAGCGCGTGCTGGGCTTGCCGGACGGTAAGAAAGGAGTGAAAGCATGAGCCTGCGTTATAGCGATGAACAGCGGTTGCTGGCCGACAGTGCCAGGGATTTTCTTGCCGCCCGCAGCCCGGTCAGTGTCCAGCGTCGGTTGCGTGATGAGGCTGTGGTTCTTGGCTTCGAGGATCAGGTTTGGCGCGATGCCGTTGATTTGGGCTGGAGCGCGATTCCTTTTCCGGAAGCTTTCGGTGGCCTGGATTTTGGTTGCAAGGGCCTGGGGCCGATCTTCGAATCCATGGGACGCAACCTGTCTGCCACGCCGTTGCTGTCCAGCGTGGTACTCGCGGGTTCGCTGGTGCATCTGGCGGGCAACTCGGAACAACAGATGCACTGGCTGCAAGCCGTCATCAGTGGAGAGCAGCGCCTGGCCCTGGCCGTGGACGAACACCCGCGTCACGACCCGAGTCGCATCGCGCTTCAAGCCGTGGCCAACGATGCGGGCTATCGCTTGCACGGTGAAAAATTCTGGGTGGTCGATGGCCTGGGTGCTGATGCCTATGTGGTGGCTGCGCGCACGTCCGGGCAGCCGGGCGACACACAGGGCATCAGCCTGTTCCTGGTGCCGGCCGATGCACAGGGCTTGACCGTCAGCGCCTTGCCGCTGATCGATTCGCGCAACAGCGCACGCGTGCAACTGGATCAGGTGCAAGTGGGCAGCGAAGCCTTGCTGGGAGCACTGGGCGAGGGCTGGGGCGCGCTGGAAACTGCGTTGGACCGTGGTCGTACTTGCCTGGCGGCGGAGCTGTTGGGGATGGCCGAGCAGTTGTTCGAAACCACCCTGGAATACCTCAAGACCCGTGTGCAGTTCGAAACGCAGATCGGCACCTTTCAGGTTCTGCAACATCGCGCCGCGCAGATGTACATCAACCTGGCGCTAAGCCGCAGCGCCCTGATGGCCGCGCTGGCGACCCTGGATGACGCCAATCTCGACACTCGCGAACGCGCACGATTGGTCAGCCTGGCGAAATGGAAAGCGGGCGACACGGCGATCAAGGTGGCCAACGAGGCGGTGCAGATGCACGGCGGCATCGGCGTCACCGACGAGCTGGATGTCGGCCTGTACCTCAAGCACGTGCGCGTCGCGCAGAGCTGTCTGGGGGATCGGGATTTCCATTGCGAACGGTATGCGGCTAACGCCTAGCACCCGGCATTGAACAACACCCAAATCCTGTGTACGACCGCGGACCACTGTGGGAGCTAGCCTGCTGGCGATGACGGAGTGTCAGTCACCATTGATGCTGGATGTGCTGGCCCCATCGCGGGCAAGCCCGCTCCCACAAGGATTCGCAGGAGCACGCAGCATTTGCGTACGACCCAAATCCCCTGTGGGAGCTAGCCCGCTAGCGATGACGGAGTGTCAGGCAACGCAGATGCTGGATGTGCTGGCCTCAACGCTAGCAGGCTAGCTCCCACAGGGAACAGTGGAGCATTCGGCATTTGAATACGACCCAACGCCCACAGACCCTTCAGCTGTTCTGGAGAAAACAAAAATGAACATAGAACCCTGGCAAACCGCGTGGCGGCAACTGGTTGCCCCCGGTGCGCCGTTTGAAGTGGTGACGCCCGATGACGGCGCTCCGCGCTATTTCCGTCACGCCGCCCATGACCTGTTGCAGGTGCTGGACGCCGGTCGCGTCCACGGTGATCGTGAGTTCCTGATCTGGCAGACGCAGCGCCTGACCTTCAATCAATTCTTCGATCAGGTCGACCGCCTGGCCGGGCAGATGGTTGCGCGCTTTGGTTTGCAACCCGGTGAGCGCGTGGCGATTGCCATGCGCAACCAGCCGGCGTGGCTGGTGGCCTTTGCCGCGATCCAGCGCTGTGGCGCGGTGTGTGTGCCGCTCAACAGCTGGGGGCTGCGCGACGAGTTGCAATACGCCCTGCAGGACAGCGGGTCGCGTCTGTTGCTGTGCGATGAAGCGCGCCTCAATACCCTGCACGAAGACCTGAGTCGCGAGCAGCGGGCGACGATTGTCGTCGGGGCAGGGGAAGGGCTGTTGCCCGAATATTGCCTGGGTTTCGAAGCACTGATCAGCGCTCCGGCATTGCCGGTGCCCGCGCTGCAAATCGATCCCGACGCACCGGCACTGATCCTCTACACCTCCGGCACCACCAGCCGCGCCAAGGGTGTCGTGTCCACTCACCGGGCCATCTGCCAGGCGCTGTTCGCGCTGGATTTCCAGGGCGCGTTTTGCGCCATGAGTTCTCCCGAACGCGTCGGCGTGGTGATCAACAGCGGCTACCCGCCAACCACCTTGGCAGCGGTGCCGATGTTTCACGTCAGCGGCCTGCATGCGCAATTCCTCTCGGCTTTGCGTGGTGGGCGGCGCTTGTTGCTGATGTACAAATGGGATGTGGAAACGGCGCTGGACCTGATTCGTGATGAGCGCTGCACTCAGTTCAACGGGGCACCGGTGATGATGCAGCAACTGCTCGCCTCACCGCGCTTTGGCACCGAGCACACCGCCAGTCTGTTCGGTCTGGGCCTGGGCGGGGGTGCCTCGTCCGCCAACGTGCTGGACAACATGCTCAAGCTCAAGCCCGACGTCATCGGCGGTGCCGGCTACGGCCTCACCGAAAGCAATGGCATCGGTGCGGCGATTGGTGGCGATCCGTTCGTGTACAAGCCGGCGACGGCGGGCTGGGCCTTGCCGATCGTCGATATACGCATCGGCGACGATCCGCAGCAGCCACAACCGGCGGGCACTCGCGGGGTGATCTGGCTGCGCTCGCCGACCTTGATGAGCGCCTACTGGAACCTGCCCGAGGCCACCGCACAAAGCGTGCGCGACGGTTGGTTCGACACGGGCGATATCGGCTGTCTCGACGAAGAAGGCTTCCTCAGCATCACCGGTCGGGTCAAGGAATTGATCAACCGTGGTGGCGAGAAGATTTCTGCGGCTGAAATCGAAACCTGCATCCTCGACATGAACGGCGTGCTGGAGGCGGCGGCGTTCGCCGTTGCCGATCCGCTGCTGGGCGAAGTGGTGGGGCTGGCCGTGCATGGGCAGGCCTCGTCGCTGCCCCAGGAGGCACAAATCTGCGCGTTCATCGCCGAGCGCCTGGCCGCCTACAAGGTGCCTGCGCAGGTCTATCGCTCACTCCAGCCCTTGCCACGCAATGCCACCGGCAAGGTGCTCAAGGCACAGCTGCAAGAAAAGTTGGGCGTCTGACGCCTGCGTAGTCTTTCCGGACGATGTTGGGGCCGGCACAACGAGAACAAAGTGTCCCTACCACAACGCCTTATCAGCGAAGGAGGCAATACATGAAAATAACAAGAACAGGTCTCATGCTTGCGGCCGCAGTCACAGCCAACAGCGGGCTGATCGGTTATGCGCACGCCGAAGTATCAGCCCAGGAAGCCGCCAAGCTGGGCAAGGAGCTGACCTGTGTCGGCGCCGAGCAAGCGGGCAACGCCGAGGGCACTATCCCGCCGTATACCGGCAAGTACCTGGGAGAAGTGCCGGGCTGGAATCATGTGAAGTTCTCGGGCGATCAGCCTATTGATCCCTATGCCGCAGAGAAGCCGATCCTGGTGATCACGGCGCAGAACATGAGCCAGTACGAGGCCCACCTGACCGAAGGCCAGAAAGCCCTGCTCAAGAAATACCCGACCACCTACAAGATGAACATCTACCCAGGCCACCGGGATTTCCGCTACCCCGACTACGTCTGCCGCCGCGCGATGAGCAACGCGCTGAACGCCAAACTGGTCAATGACGGTGCCGGTTTCACCGGTTTGGGCCAGGTGCCGTTCCCGATTCCGAAGAACGGCATGGAATTGCTGTGGAACCATCAACTGCCGGCACGTGCCTACACCGAGGAAAAAACCACCGATCTGGCTTCGGTCCTGCCCAACGGCAGCATCGGCTGGGGACGTGCATTCGCCCGTAACCTGTCGCAAGCCAACTCGCCAACCGTAGAGCCTTCTACCGACGGCAAGATCCAGGCCATGAGCAACAACATGACCCTTAAGCCGGCGCGGGACAACGGTACGCTCAGCATTGCCCACGAACCGTACAACTTCGTCACGGAATCGCGTCAGGCCTGGTCCTACAGCCCATCGACTCGTCGCGTACGACAACTGCCGGGTTACGGTTACGACCAGCCAATGATCGGCACCAACGGCACCATGACTGTCGACGAAGACCGCTTGTTCAACGGCTCGCCGGAGCGGTTCAGCTGGAAGCTCATCGGCAAGCGTGAGATCTACTCGCCGGCCAACGCCTTCAAACCTAACGCCGGTACCCTCAAATACGCCGACATCCTGACCCCCAACCACCCCAATCCTGACGTCATGCGCTATGAACTGCGTCGTGTCTGGGTGCTGGAAGCCGATTTGAAAGAGGGCTTCCGTCACGTCTATGGCAAGCGTGTGCTGTTCATCGACGAGGACACCTGGAACGCCGTCATGGCCGACAACTACGATGCCCGTGGGCAGCTGTGGAAACACGCCATGATCAACTACTACTACCACCCTGACATGAGCGGCTGGCAGGCCGGTTCGCAGTTCTTCCTCGACTTGAACTCCGGCCAGTACACCGGCTACGGCATGTCCAACGAAGCGAAGAAAGGCCCTGTGCTCAACGAAGGCAAGTTCACCCCCGACCAGTACACCGCGGATGCTGCGCGTGCGATAGGGCGCTGATCGCTTCGGCAACACCGCAATAAAAAAGGCCTCGCCGGATCACGGTGGGGCCTTTTTTGTACGCAATACCATTCCCTGCGGGAGCGGGCTTGCCCGCGAAGAGGCCAGAACATCCAACATCTTTGTTGATTGGCACACCGCAATCGCTAGCAGGCTAGCTCCCACAGTTTTGATCACTGCCGAACACAACCTCCGCATCCACCACAAATTCCTGTGGGAGCTAGCCTGCTAGCGATGAACCTGAGAGCGCCGCGGGGTATCAGATTCTCCGCATCATCGTTGACGTCCATCGCGAGCAAGCTCGCTCCTACAGATCCAGTGGGTTACCCAGGGTCAGCAGATGCCCACTCAAATCCCCAATCATGTCCAGGTACGAATAGTCCCGAAAACTGAACCGCCAAACCCCGTCGACACACTCGAACTCATCCACATAACGCCCGCTGGCGATGGGTTGCAGGGGCAGGGTGTCGGTGGCCTGGAGCACGGTGTAGCACGAACGAACCTTCGCGGTTTGCGAGGCTTCGTCGATGTGGATGATGGGGTTGCTGATGATGTGTCGGGTGCGGGGTGTGCCGCAGGGGTAGAGCTTGATGCGTTGCTGCCAGATCTGCAGCAGGGCGGTGTGATCGAGAAACGCTTCATGACTCTGCACCTTGATGCGGGCATGGCGAAACAGCTCGGCGGCCTCGATCAGTTGGCCGCTGTCCATGCATTCGGCATAACGGTAGAGCAGGTTGCTGATGTAAATGGCGTGGGTACTCATGGTGATCCTCATAAAAAAGCCGCTGCAACCCGACAAGGTTGCAGCGGCGTTTTGGTGCGAAAAGGCGATCAGGCAGTTACGGTCTGTACCGGTGCGATAGAGGGGGCGGGACTCTTCATCTGTTGTCGATAAAGTGGCAGCGCCAAGGCGAGGAATACACTGGCCAGCACCAGCATCGACACGGACGAAGCCAGGGCATAGCGCAACGACTCACTGCCCAGGGTCGGCAGGAAGAAGTCGCTGAGCATGCCCACCAACAGTGGCCCGACACCGACACCCAACAACGTCATGGCCATCACGAAAATGGCCGTCGCCTGCGCCAGACGGGTCGCCGGGAACAGGTGGGTGATGGCGCTCAGGCACGGCGTTGCCCACCACACGCCAAAGAAGCCGAAGGCGCTGTAGAACAGGAACGCTTGCGGTACGGCGATACTGCCGATGTGGAACGCCGTGCCCTGGGGCCAGAGGAAGTAGGCGAGGGCGAAGGGGATGCTGATCAGTGTGCCCAGCAAGGGAACGCCGATCTGCCAGCCGGCATCGCGCCGAGCCATGCGGTCGGTGAGCACGCCGCAGACCAGGGTGCCGATGGTCGACCCGGTGCCGCCGACCACGCCCACCAGAAAGCCGGCCTGTTGCAGGTTGAGGCCGTGGGAGCGGATCAGGAAGCTCGGGCTCCAGGTACCGATGGCGTAGCCGGCAATCGCCGCCGCGCCGCCAGTGAGCACCAGCAACAGGAACGAAGGCATGCGAAACAGCTCGACGAGGGTGGCCAGCCAACCCTCCTGTTGCAACTGGACCTTACCCAGTGGCGCTTCCTTTTTCGGAGTTCGCACAGTCAACAACAGCAGCAAGCCAAGGAAAATCCCCGGAGCACCGATCAACAGGAAGGCATAGCGCCAGCCATGATGCTGGGCGATCCAACCACCCAGCCCCAGGCCGACGATCGCCCCCAGGCTGGAACCGAGCATCAGCACCGCCAGGGCAGTGGAACGGCGGTTCGCCGGGTACAGGTCCGAAACCATCGCCACCGACGGCGCCGTGCCACCTGCTTCACCAACAGCCACACCGATGCGCGCCAGTACCAGGGTCAGGAAGTTACCCGCCATGCCACAGAGCATGGTCATCAGGCTCCAGGCGATGCAGCTGAAGGCGATTACCGGCTTGCGCCCGATGCGGTCCGACAGGCGCCCCAGCGGGAAGCCGAACACGGTATAGAACACCGCGAAAGTCACCCCGGACAGCAGGCCGATTCCGGTATCGGAAATACCGAATTCGAGCTTCACCGGCTCGATCAGAATCGCCATCAGCTGGCGGTCGATGTAGTTGAACACGTAGATGCTGGCGAGCACGAACAGCGCGTAGTGCGTTCGCCATGTCACGGGGGTGGATGGGTTCACTGCGGGTACTCCCGGTTTTGTTCTAGTTGACGCGATGCTCGGTCGGCTGCGGGTTTTTCTCATCGTCCATTTAGACGATTTTCCGGTTCACCGGACGACCAGCACGCACGATAGCCGACCTAGTCTTGTCGGACGATGTTTCCCTCTCGCTCCAGGTCAATCATTCAGCCCATCTTCGCTGGCGTGCCAGCTTGCCCAGCTGTGGCAAGCCCACGACAGCCTGCAAACAATAAGAAGCTGAGGAATTGAAATGAGCGTCTTGTTCGAGCCGGTCACCCTGGGTGAGCTGCAACTGGCCAACCGCATTGTCATGGCGCCCATGACCCGCAGCCGTGCCCTGGCCGATGCGGTCCCTGGCAGCGATATGGTCGAGTACTACCGCCAGCGTGCCAGTGCCGGGTTGATCGTGGCCGAAGGCACCGCGCCGTCCGCCAGCGGCCTGGGCTATTGCCGCACGCCGGCGATCTACAGCATCGAACAGATGGCAGGCTGGCAGCGGGTCACCGACGCCGTGCACGCCGAGGGTGGGACGATTGTCCTGCAACTGATGCATGTCGGCCGCGCCGCCAGTCAGCACAACAAACCGGCGGGGGCGACCACCGTGGCGCCTTCGCCATTGCGTGCGCGGACCCAGGTGTTCAGCGACAGCCATGGCCTGGTCGACACCGACGAGCCACAAGCGCTGACGCTGCAAGGCATTGCCGAGGTCATCAATGACTATCGTCAGGCCGCACTGAATGCGCGCCTGGCCGGTTTTGACGGGGTCGAACTGCACTGCACCAGCGGCTACCTGCCGATGCAGTTCATGGCCTCCGGCAGCAATCAGCGCAGCGATGCCTACGGCGGCGATGTCACCGGGCGCGTGCGTTTCGCCAAGGAAGTGATCGAGGCCATGGCCACCGCGATTGGCGCCGGGCGCGTGGGTTTTCGCCAGTGCCCGGGCAACCCCTACAACGACATCGACGACCAGGACCCGGCCGCCACTGCCGCAGCCTTGTGCCAGGCCGTGGCGCACCTGCCGCTGGCTTACCTGCACATCATGCGCTCGCCGCTGGTGGAACTCGATGCCTTCGCCCTGGCGCGCCAGCACAGCCCCCATGCCTTGATTCTCAACGATGGTTTCGACGGCCCTTCGGCCAGTGCCGCTCTCGCGTCGGGCGAGGGGGCTGCCGTGTCGTTCGGCCGTCACTTTATTGCCAACCCTGATCTGGTTGAGCGTTTGAAACGTGGTTTGCCGCTGAGCCGCTTCGATCGCAAGACGCTGTATACGCCGGGCGCAGCAGGTTACTCGGATTACCCCTGCAGCCAAGCCATCGCCCAGGAGGTGACGCAATGAACATGAATGAATTGCCCAACGTCCTGACAACCGGCGTGGTGTCACGGGAGCAGACTCAGGCGCTGCTTGACCAACGCTCCGCCGCCGCAGGAAAGATCAAGCCACGCGACCTCTACACCCTGGCCGACCGCCTTGAGCAACAGGCACAGCAACACGGGGATCGCCCGTTCCTGATCTACGGCAAGCAGACCCTGAGCTACGCAGAGGTTGATGCGCGGGCCAATCAGATGGCCCACACCTTTTACGCCAATGGCCTGCGCGCCGGCGATGTCTGCGCCCTGGCCATGGAAAACCGCCCGGCGGTCTTCTGCACCTGGTTTGGCCTGGTCAAGCTCGGTGTGGTGGTGGCCTTCATCAACACCCAGGTTAGCGGCAAGCCTTTGCTGCATGCGCTGCAAACCACCGACGCCAAGGCCTTGGTCGTTGGCGAGGAATGCCTGGCCAATGTGCAGGCCACCGCAGGTTTTCCAGACCTGCCGTGCTGGCTGATCCGCGACCCGGAAAATCCCTGGACCGAAGCGCTGCCCAAGGGCATCGACGGGCATTTCGCTGCGCGCCTGGAGAAGGCCCCGCGCACGCCGTTCCCCCGTGATATCCGCGCGCACATCGAGGCCCAGACCCCAACCCTGCTGATTTTCACCTCGGGCACCACCGGCTTGCCCAAGGCGGCGCGCTACAGCCACATGCGCTGGATGTCCTCGGGGGACGTGATGGAAGTCACCCTGCAAGCGACCCAGGACGATGTGTTCTATTGCTGCCTGCCGCTGTACCACGGCGCGGCCGCCACCTCCGTGACCTCGACCGCGCTGCGGGCCGGCGCGGCCATCGTGGTGCGACGCAAGTTCAGCGTGCGTGAGTTCTGGAGCGATGTGGCGCGTTATCGCATCAGCATCTTCCAGTACATCGGTGAGATCTGCCGTTACCTGCTCAACCAGCCTGTACGAGTGGACGAGCGCGAACACAGCCTGCGTTGCATGTTGGGCGCCGGGTTGTCGCCGGATTCCTGGCAACGCTGGCTGGAGCGCTTTGGCCCGATCCAGGTGTTCGAGGGCTGGGGTGCTACCGAAGCCAACGCCGCGGTGATCAACGTCGACAACTACTTCGGTTCCTGCGGACGCGTGCCGGACTGGAACAAGACCAACCTGCGGCTGGTGCGTTACGACATCGAGAACGACTGCCATCCACGGAACGAAAACGGTTTTTACCAAGTCTGCAAAGTCGGTGAGGTTGGCGAGGCCATGGGCTTTATCGTCGATCACCCGGAGATCGGTGGCGGGCGATTCGAGGGTTACACCTCAAGCGAAGCGACCGAGAGCAAAATCCGCCGCAACGTGTTCCGCGAGGGCGATGCCTATTGGAGTTCCGGCGATTTGCTGCGCGAGGACGCAGACGGTTACTGCTATTTCGTCGACCGCATCGGCGATACCTATCGCTGGAAGAGCGAGAACGTTTCGACCCTGGAAGTGGCCGACGCGTTGGGCGATCTCTCGGGGCTGGAACTGATCAACGTCTATGGCGTCCAGGTGCCCGGTCATGAAGGGCGCGCCGGCATGGCCGCAGTGCTGATGCAGACGGGCCATGGGTTCGATCCAGAGGCACTGTTCGCCCTGACCGAGGCTCGTCTACCGCGCTATGCCGCCCCGGTGTTCGTGCGGGTCACGCAGGCGGCGGACCTCACGGCCAGCTTCAAGTTGCGCAAGGTCGACCTGCAGCGCCAGGGCTACTGCCCGACCCGTTGCAGTGATCCGCTGTTCATCCGCGACGAGCAGGCCCGCACCTATGTGCCTTATTCCGTAGAAGCCCTGACGCGGGCCGGCCTCACGCCCTTCGCGGTGACCCACCATGACTGATCTCGACGCCAACGGTCACGAACTGCGCGGCGGCCTGCGTTATCCCTTCGTGCAGGCGCCGGATTCCGGGCAGGTTCGCGAAGTGGCGCCGGGCGTGTGGTGGCTGCGCATGCCGCTGCCATTTCGCCTGGACCACATCAACCTCTATCTGCTGCGTCACACCGACGGTTGGGTAGTGGTGGACACCGGCATGAACACCGACCAGACCCGGGACGTCTGGGACCGGGTGCTGACTGAAGTGTGTGCCGGCCTGCCGCTGCTGGCGGTGGTGTGCACGCACTTTCATTCTGACCACGCCGGGGTGGCCGCCTGGCTGTCGGAACGTTTTCACTGCCCGGTGTACATGACCACCAGCGAGTTCCAGTCGCTGCACGTCAGGTTTCCCGCCGATCAACCACCGGGCTGGGACTTCCTCGATTTCTACCGCAAGGCCGGCGTGACCGACGAGCAAAGCCTGGAAATGTTCGGGGTGATGAGCAACGCGCATTTTCTGCCTGCGCCCTTGAACCATTACCGCCGTTTGCACGAAGGCAGTCTGCTGAACATCGGTGGCCGCACCTGGCAGGTGGTCATCGGGCGCGGCCACTCACCGGAACATGCCTGTCTGTATGCCGCCGACGACGGCTTGCTGATCTCCGGCGACCAGGTGCTGCCGCGCATCACGTCCACCGTCGGCGTGCATGCCACCGAACCCTTGGCCAACCCGCTACGAGACTGGCTCGATTCCATCGAGCAGCTGCGCGCCTTGCCGGACAGCGTGCTGGTCCTGCCAGCCCACGAACGGCCGTTCTTCAATTTGCATCAACGCCTGGACCAGCTGGAGGCCCATCACCAAGGGCACCTGGCGCTGATGCTCGCCAACTGTGACGAGCCGCGCACCGCGGTTGAACTGATGGCTGTGTTGTTCCCCAGGTTGTCAGGTCGTTTCGACGAACTGATGGCGCTTGGCGAAACGTTGGCCCATGCCAACTACCTGGTGGCCGAAGGGTCGCTGGAACGGGAAGAGGACCGGGGGCGATATCGCTACCGGTGCGCTGTAAGGGGAGCGTGCGCGGCTAGTGCGCTCAAGGTGTTTTGAGCGAGCGACACGGCAGCAATGTTGAACATTCCAGGCAGCCAATCGGTTGCCCTAGAGGAGAGTCAGTGTGATCAACAAAAATAACAATAACTCCAGGGCCATGGCTTCGAGCGCGTTTCAGGTCAGCGCCCTGGCGGCCGCCATCGCGTTGGTGTCCACACCGGTGTGGGCCGGTGACACCATCGAATTCGACAACGGTCTGACCATGGACTGGTCGGTCACCACCAGCTACGGCATCGGCGTGCGAACCGCCGATCAAAGCCGTCGGCTGCTGTCGGTCAACGCCGACGATGCAAACCGCAACTTCGATCAGGGCGGGCTGACCACCAACCGCGTCGGCGCCCTGGGCGAGCTGATCCTGCGCAAGGACAACTACGGCGCGGTGGTGCGTGGCAGTACCTTCTACGACGACGTTTACCACCAGGAAAACGACAACGATTCGCCGTCCACAGTGAACAAGACCGGGCGCAACGACGAGTTCACCAGCGATACCCGCTACTACAGCGGTGGCCGCAGCAAACTGTTGGATGTCTATGTGTTCAGCGGCTGGCGCTTCGACAACGACACCATGCTCGACGTCAAGGCCGGGCGGCACATCGAATCCTGGGGCGAGAGTTTGTACTACCCGGGCGTCAACGGCGTGCAAAACCCTTCCGACGCGGTCAAGGCCTCGCAACCCGGGGTTGAAGTCAAAGAAGTGCTGCTGCCGGTGGGCCAGTTCTCCGGCTCGTTCCGCCTCAATCCGCAACTGACCTTCGGCGCCTACGTGCAATACGAGTGGAAGGGCACCGAGTTGCCGCCAGTGGGCAGCTACCTGGCGAGCAGCGACGTGGTCGGTCCGGGCCGCGAGTTCATCTACGCCAACGGCCAGAAGATCGCTTATCGCGGCACCGA
Organism: Pseudomonas sp.; assembly: GCF_050739655.1. Classification (GTDB taxonomy): domain Bacteria; phylum Pseudomonadota; class Gammaproteobacteria; order Pseudomonadales; family Pseudomonadaceae; genus Aquipseudomonas. Next base: position 33,367 of record NZ_JBOIBY010000444.1, read on the forward strand.
TGAACCGCGCGACAGCGGCCAGTGGGGTGTACAGGTGCGTTATCGCCCGGTGCCGGCCGTCGAGCTGTCGCTGTTCCACATCAACTACCACGACAAGAACCCGGCCACCGCGCTGGTCGGCTACAACCCGCTGCCGGTTGGTGGCGGCCGGTTGGCCCTGGCGTCCAACGGTTATCGGATCAAGTATTTCGAAGACATCAAACTGACCGGTGTCAGCGCCACAACCAAGCTGGGTGATGTGCAGGTCGGCGGCGAATGGTCGTACCGCGACGGCGTGCCGGTGATGGTCAATACCGGCCTCGGCGCGGTACCGGCCAAGGGCAAGGGCCAGCAGATGCAGTTGTCGGCGATGCGCATCCTCGGCGACCGTCCGTGGGCCAGCCAGACCACCCTGACCGCCGAAGTCATTCGCACGCAAGTGGACAGTGTCGAGTCGACCTCGGCGGCGCCGAACCTACAGGGCCTCAATCTGCTGCCGTCAGTGGCCCGCCTGGTGGCGCCTTCCGATGACTACACCTTCAGCACCCAGAGTGGCTGGAAGACCAAATCCTCCAGTGCTTACACCGTGGGCGCCTCGTTCAGCTATCCGGGCGTGGCCCAGGGCTGGGACCTGGAAGTGCCGTTCAGTTTCTCCAACGTGTTCAGCGGTGCGACGCCAATGGGCGGCAGCATTGCCGGGGTCGCCGGCGATCGCCGCCTGAGTGCCGGCACCACCTTCAAGTACCTGGGCAACCTTGAACTCGGCCTTAGGTACATCGCCTACCTGGGCGAACCGGACCCGATCAAGCGTCCATTCGCCGACCGCGACTACGCCACCTTCTCGGCGAAATACACCTTCTGATCGACCCTCGGGCCCGTGCTGCGTTGGCGGGCCTTCCAATCATTTTGTCATTGCCGCAGCCCGGCGTTGCGGCATGGAGGTACCATGGGACTCAAAGGACACGCGGCCATTGTCGGCAGCGCGCAATACAAACCGGAAAAATACGCGACCGCGCCCCGGATGTTTCACCTCGAACAGGTCGCCGACCTGGCGGCCCAGGCCCTGCGTGATGCCGGGCTCAAGGCCTCGGACCTCGACGGGCTGGTGATCAACGGCCCGCACTTCCACGAAGCCTCGGTGTTCGTACCGGCGATGGCCGCCGAGTACCTGGGCCTGCGCCTGAACTTCGCCGAAGTGGTGGACCTGGGTGGATGCACCTCGGTGGGCATGGTCTGGCGCGCCGCTGCCGCCATCGAATTGGGCCTGTGCCAGGCAGTGCTCTGCGTCATCCCGGCACGCATGGCGCCATTGGGTCCAGACGAGGATCCCGGCTGGATGGCCCGTTCCATGCGCTTTGGCGGACATAGCACTGCCTTCGGTGCGCCCGAAGCCGAGTTCGACCTGCCTTACGGGCATATGGGCCAGAACACCGGCTACGCGATGATCGCCCAGCGTTATGCCGCCCAGTACGACTACGACCAGCGAGCGATGGCCAAGATTGCCGTCGACCAGCGCACCAACGCCCTGGCCAACCCGCAAGCCATGTTCTACGGCCAGCCATTGACCATCGAACAGGTATTGGCCAGCAAGATGGTCGCCGACCCGCTGCATGTGCTGGAAATCGTCATGCCGGTGGCCGGTGGCGCCGCATTGATCATCACCAACAAGGAAGTGGCGGCACGCGCGCGCAAGCGCCCGGCCTTCATTACCGGGTTTGGCGAACACCTGGCGTTCAAGTCGCCGTCCTATGCCGAGGACATGCTCAACACGCCGATTGGCCCGGCTTCCCGACAAGCCTTTGCCATGGCCGGCCTCAAGCCTGGGGACGTCGATGCCGCGCAGATCTACGACTGCTACACCATCACCACTTTGCTGACCCTGGAAGACGCCGGTTTCTGCGGCAAGGGCGAGGGCATGGCGTTCGTGCGCGAACACGACCTGACCTGGCGCGGTGATTTCCCGATGAACACCCACGGTGGGCAACTCAGCTTCGGTCAATCGGCTTCGGCCGGGGGCATGAGCCAGGTGATCGAGGCGGTGACGCAGATCGCCGGCGCGGCCGGTGAACGCCAACTGGGTCGCTGCGACAGCGTCTATGTCTCCGGTACCGGCGGCGTGATGAGCGAGCAGGGCGCATTGATACTTCAGGGAGCATAAGCAGATGTCCAACAACAAACCGATGCCGGTCGCGACGCAGATTTCCGCTCCCTTCTGGGAGGGCCTCAAGGCTCGCCGCCTGCTGATCCAACAGTGCAATGCCTGTTCGCACTGGAACTTCTACCCGCGCCGCCATTGCCCCAAGTGCCTGGAACATGACCTGGCCTGGCGCGAAGTCGATGGCACCGCGACGCTGTACAGCTACACCGTGACGCGCATTGCCACCTTGCCCGACTTCATCGATGAAATGCCGCAGAAGCTGGCGGTGGTTGAGCTAGCTGAAGGGGTGCGCATCAACACCAACCTGGTGGGTCTTGCAGAGGGCGAGATCCAGATCGGCATGGCCTTGAAGCCGGTGTTCGCTGAAGTGGACGCCAAGGGCAATCGCCTGTTGCGCTTCACCGGCGTGGACAAGGCTGTGGCGAGCCTCGAATCGCTGCCGGCCCAGGACAGTGAACCGGCGCCTGTTGCATCCGAACAGGCGCCTGCGCGGCAGGTTGACCTCAACGACGGACCCGCCTTGCAGGCGCTGATCAGCGAGCAGTTCAGCGACTGGAGCAATGTGGTGGTGGTCGATCAGGCGTTGATCGATGCCTTTGCCCTGTTGTCGGGCGACGACTACTGGATTCATACCGATCCGGAGCGCGCGCGTCTGCAAAGTCCGTTCGGCGGCACCATCGCCCACGGCGCCCTGGTGCAGGTGCTGCAATCGCGGATGAAGCTGGCGCTGGGTTTCGAGATCAGCGGTTTCACCACCCAGATTAACTATGGCTCCGATCGCTTGCGTTTTCCGGCGCCAGTGCCGGCGGGTTCGCGTATTCATTCGCGGGCGCGGGTGAAAAAGGTCGAGCAGTTGGCCCGTGGGACGCAGTTGACGCTGGAGCTGAATATTCACGTGGTGGGTCAGGAGCGGCCTTCGGTGATTAATGATCTGGTGATTCTCTACATGGCTTGATCGGCGTTTGAGCTCGCTCCCGCAACTGGATGGACTCGATACCCTGTGGGAGCGGGCTTGCTCGCGAAGGCGGCCTTAAAGCCGACCTGACTCTCGCGAATGTACCCAATCCCACTGTGGGAGCTAGCCTGCTGGCGATGGCGGCCTTACAGCCGGCCATGCTCTCTGGAGGTGTACATATCCATTGCTGCGGTAACGGCGGCTTATGGTTTCGCCCTGACGGTCGACTCCCTTTGGCAAACGCCCCAAAGGAAGCAAAGGTCTCGCCCCGGCGTCCGGCCCTTCGCCAAGGCTCGGGGTTCCTTCGCTCCGGCATCCATCCGGGGGCATCGCCCTCCGGTTGGCTTCGCTGGCACCTACATGCGATGAGTTCGACTGCGTCGAACGGCGCTGCGCGCCAATCCCCGGATGAATACCTCCACTCAGCCTGCCGAAGGGGCGGGTGGATCAAAATCAAAAGCTGCAGGCGAGCTGATACTCGGCCTGTTGAGTGGTGAGAAGCAGGTGTATGCCGATCTGCTTACTGTAGGTGCTGGCTTGCTAGCGATGGCGGCTTCAACGCCGACCTGACTTTTACCGCCGAACTCAACCCCTGTAGGAGCGAGGCTTGCCCGCGAAGGCGACCTGACATTCACCACCGCTATCGCCAGCAAGCAAGCTCCTGCGGATTTGTGTTGCCCACAATCATCAATAAACACCGAGAACTTGTGGGAGCTGGCTTGCCCGCGATGGCGACCTGTCAGCCAACCTGACCTTCGTGGATGTACTCAATCCCACTGTAGGAGCGAGGCTTGCTCGCGAAGTTGGTCCGGATAACGCGGGCATTCAGAAAACCCGCGTTTTCGTTGTCGTCCATCGCGAGCAAGCTCGCTCCTACAGGGAAATGCACCCCAAGCCATTTGCGCCATTGCATAAGCCATTTGGACGATGTGCCCCTAAGTCCTTGGGCCGACTATCCCCTTCGAAGGCAGCGCCGTTCCGGTTGCTTTGCCTGCCTTGGCGCCTGACAAGAACAAGAGGATTGGCCCTATGACTTGCCCTAAGCAAGCGTGCCCCGAACAGGAGCGTTTCCTATGCGTTCTGTGATCGGTTACATAGTCTGCCTGGTGGTCGCCTTGACCATTGGCTACACCTTTTCCCCGAAATCCCCACTGCAACAGGAGCTGTTGGCCACGCGCCCGGACCGGGTGCAGATCAACGGTTTGCTCAATCTCGGCTCGCGAGTGGTTGCCGTGGGCGAGCGTGGCAGCATCCTGCTCAGTGATGATCAAGGCGTCAGTTGGCAACCCGCCAGCGTCGCCACGCAACGCAACGCCACCTTGACTGCCGTGGTGGCGCTGGACGCCAAGCGTCTGCTCGCGGTTGGGCATGACGGCTGGATCCTGCGTTCCCAGGACGCCGGCAGCACCTGGCAGGAAATCCGTTACGACAGCGATCTGGGCGAACCGCTGCTGGGCATCTGGAGCGCCGGTGGCGACAACGTCATGGCGTTCGGCAGCTTCGGTAAGTTCTATCAATCCCTCGATGCCGGGCAAACCTGGGCGCCGCAGACCCTGGACATCGACAGCGCGCACCTCAACAGCATGGACGGCGGCAAGGATGGCCGGCGCATGCTGGTGGGTGAGCAAGGACTGGTGCTGCGCACGAGCGACGGTGGCCAGCACTGGCAGACCTTGCCGGCGTTCTACAGCGGCTCGCTGTTCGGCATCGTGCGCCTGAGCGCGGATAACTGGGTGAGCTATGGCATGCGTGGCCATGTGTTCGTCAGCCACGACTTCGGCGCCAGCTGGACTCAGATCAAAGTCGGCAATCAGCTACCGCTATACGGCCATGCCGTGCTGCCCGATCACTCGGGGCTGGTGATTGTCGGTGCCGGCAGTTCGTTGGTGCGCCTGGATGCACGGGGTGAGTTGGTGGGCGTTGGGCGTCTGGCCGGGCTGGGCACTTTGACTTCGGCGACGGTGGTGGGCTCGCGCCTGCTGGTGGGTGGCGAGCGCGGTGTATTGCAAGGTTCGGGTGGCAGCGTCGCTGCCCTGGTGACCACTCAGGCCACCCAATAAATGAGAGGCGGGCAATGAATCAAGGTAAACACTGGGTGACGCGCTGCGTCGATACATGTGCCGATCACCTGATGGCCTGGCGCAAGGGGCTGCTGTTGCTGTTTGTCCTGGTGACGTTGGGCCTGGGGTACAGCGCCACCCACACGCAGCTGGATCCGGGTTTCAACAAACAGATCCCGGTGCGTCATGAGTACATGATCAACTTCCTCAAGTTCAGTCGCTATTTCACCGGCGCCAACCGCTTCCTGGTCAGCGTGCGCTGGAAAGGCGAGGGCGACATCTATAACGCCGAGTACCTCGACACGCTGCGCAAAGTCACCGACGACGTGTTTTTTATTTCCGGGGTCAGTCGCCCCAGCGTGACATCGCTGTTTACCGCCAACGTGCGCTACATCGAAATCACCGAGGAAGGTTTCTTTGGCGACGTGGTGGTGCCGCCACGCTTCAGCGGCACCGCCGAGGACCTGGCGCAGGTGCGCAGTAATACGGCAGCCTCCGGCCAGGTCGGCCGTCTGGTGGCCAACGACCTGAAGTCGGCCATGGTGCGTGCTGACCTGCAGGACATCGACCCCAAGACCGGCCAGCCTGTGTCCTATGTCGACATCGCCAAACGCCTGGAAGAAATCCGCGGCAAGTACAACAGCCCCAATATCGAGATCAACATCGTAGGCTTCGCCAAGCTCGTAGGTGATGTGGTCGAAGGGCTGAACACGGTGATCGGCTTCTTTGTCGTGGCCTTTGTGATCACCGGGTTGCTGCTGTGGCTCTATTCCCGTTCCCTGCGCCTGACAGTGGTGGCGCTGCTGGTGGCGTTGCTGCCGGTGGTCTGGTTGCTGGGCCTGTTGCCGCTGCTGGGATTGGGCATCGATCCGATGTCGATTCTGGTGCCGTTCCTCATTTTCTCCATCGGCGTGTCCCATGCGGTGCAGATGACCAACGCCTGGAAGCAGGACGTATTGGCCGGCAGTTCCTCAAAAGAAGCAGCGCATTCGGCGTTCTGCAAAATCTTCATTCCCGGTTCCCTGGCGTTGCTGATGAACGCCCTGGGCTTCGCGGTGATCATGCTGATCGACATTCCTATCGTCCACGAACTGGGGGTCACGGCCTGCATCGGCGTCATGTTGATGATCATCACCAACAAATTGATGTTGCCGATCATCATTTCCTATCTGCGCCTGGAGCCCGGGTTGTTGCATCGTGCGCAATCCCGCCCGGCGGGCAAGCATCGCCTGTGGTGGCGTCTGTCCGCGCTGGCCGAGCCTGGGCCTGCGCTGGGGGTGTTTGCCATCAGCCTGTTGCTGTTGTTGGCCGGGGCCTGGAAGGCCCGTGACCTGGCGGTAGGCGATATCGGCGCCGGTGCGCCGGAGTTGCGGGCCGATTCACGCTACAACCAGGACAACGGCAAGATCATCGGCAGCTACTCCATCGGGCTCGATGTGATGTCGGTGTTCGTGCAGGTCAAGGGCGTCGAGGAAGGCTGCCTGTCGCCTACGGTGATGCGCGCGGTGGAAGCCTTCGATTTCCGCATGCGCACCGTTTCGGGCGTGCAGTCGATCCAGAGCGTGGCGGACATGGGCAAGCGGGTGATCGCCGGCAACAACGAAGGCAACCCGCGCTGGGCGGCGATTCCGGGGTCGCCCCGTGGCTTGAGCCAGGGGGCGCGGGCTTATATGCCTGATGACGGGCTGGTCACCGACGGCTGCCAGCAGATGCAGATCCTGGTATTCCTGGCTGACCACGAAGGCAGCACCGTCAGCCATGCGATCACCGAGGCCAAGCGAATCATTGCAGAAGTCAGCTCGCCGCAGGTCGAATTCCTCCTGGCCGGTGGCAACGTCGGGGTCATGGCGGCTTCCAACGAGGCGGTCAAGCGCGCTGAAATCATCATGCTCGGGGCGCTGTTCGGTTCGGTGGCGCTGTTTTGCTGGCTGACCTTCCTGTCGATCCGCGCGGTGCTGTGCATTCTGGTGCCGCTGGCGATTGTCGCGATCTTGTGCAACGCCCTGATGACCCTGCTCGGCATTGGCCTGAAAGTCGCGACCTTGCCAGTGATGGCGCTGGGTGTCGGTGTGGGTGTCGACTATGGCATTTACCTGTACGAGCGCATCCAGCACGAAATGCTCCGGGGCGCGAACCTGCGCGAGGCCTTCTACGAGGCCATGTGTCAACGGGGCACGGCGGCGGTCTTCACGGCCCTGACCATGTCCATCGGCGTGTGTACCTGGGCGTTTGCCCCGCTGAAGTTTCAGGCTGACATGGGGGTGCTGCTGTCGTTCATGTTCCTGGTCAACGTGCTGGGGGCGATCTTTCTGCTGCCAGCGCTGGCGGCCTGGTTCAACCGGGGGCGACCGCTGGTTATCGAGCGCGTACGTCAGCCAGTAGCAGCACAAGGTCAGTTCCGTCTGAAAAACAACCCGGCAGCCAAGGAATCCCGGTAGCATCCGGAAAAAAGGGAGAACCTTGGGTTCTCCCCAGCCGAAATTATAAAAATAACAAGGGAAGGGCATGGTCCTTACCCGAGCGAGGAAAAGCCTATGCAAGATGTCGTCTTGACCCATGAAGCCCTGGCCAGTGTTGGCCTCGATCTCACGCGCTACAACGAGCTGGTGGGCGAAATCTATGAAGGCGCTCTCGATCCGAAGCTGATGGCCAACGCCCTCAGAAGCTTTCTCAAACTCTTCGATGCCAACTACGTCACCTTGATCCTGCGGGTGCCGGACGAGCCCGATACCGGCTTGATGATTATCGTCGGCGACATCGAGGGCGCCGGTGAAATCAACTACATGACCTATCCGCAAACCAACTCGCCGTTCGGCAATCAGCCGCTGGACCAGGTGTTCACGGTGGACGACATCATGAGCGCCGCGCAATGGGAGCAGAATGGCTACTTCAAGACTTTCTGCGGGCCCCATGACGTGTATCACCTGATGGGCGTCGACATTTCCACCCCGGACGGCGGCAAGCTGCGCTTTCGCATGACCCGGCCCAAACGCTCACCCAATTTCTCTGCCCACGAGCGGGCCCTTTGCAGCAGTTTCCTGCCGCACCTGCGCCGTGCCTCGCAATTTCACAACCTGCTCGATCGTAGCGAATCCCTGAGCGAGTTGTATTCCCAAGCCATCAGCCGCCTGTCGGTGGCGACCCTGGTGCTCGACGAGAGTGGCAGCGTGTTGCAGATCAATCCGGTGGCCCAGGAGATCCTGGCCCGTTCCGATGGCCTGAAACTGGTGGGTGGGCGCCTGGAGGCGACGTACCCCAGCGACAACCGCGAGTTGCAACGCCTGATTCGTGGCGCCTTCGACCCGGATGCCCCGAAAGGCGCCGAGGCCATGTCGGTGACGCGGCCTTCTGGGCTGGTCAATCTGGGTGTAGTGGTGGAATCGATTCCATCCCTGGACTGGGCCGAGGAGAAGGGCCAGCCGGCAGCGCTGGTGTACATCCGTGATGCGTCGAGCAAATCCCTGGCCAGCGAAGTGGTGACCAAGCAACTGTTCAACCTGACCAAGGCCGAAACCGCCCTGGCCATGGAACTGGCCAACGGCTTGTCCCTGGAAGAGGCCGCCGAGGTCTTGAACATTCGACGCAATACCGCGCGGGCGCATTTGCGTTCGATCTTCTCCAAGACCGGCGTGCGTCGTCAGACCGAGCTGGTGCGCATCATGCTCAACAGCGTGGTGGCCCTGGGCAAACCCAAGCTTGGGTTGAAAGTGGTCGAGAAAGTCCGGGTTCCACCGCCGAAGCTCGCCGCTGCGAAATTGGCCGAGCCGATTTACCGCCAAGCCTGATCCTGTCAATCCGGCGCCGGGTGTCCTTGCCCGGCGTCGCGCCTGCTGACGCCGTATTTTTCTAGTCTGCTCAGACGATGCCGCCGCGTGATCGCCCTGTCGATACTGGGCGGACCTATCACGGAGAACCACCATGCCTATAACAGCCATCACCGGCAGTGCCTCGGGAATCGGGGCCGCCGTATCCGCCGCCATGCGCGCCGCCGGGCATCAGGTCATCGGTATCGATCGCGGCAACGCCGAAGTGATCGCCGATCTGTCTACCCCGCAGGGACGTGACGCAGCCATCACCCAAGTACTGGAACTCAGCGGCGGTGTGCTCGACGGGCTGATCTGCTGCGCCGGCGTCGGCGTCACGGCGCCCAATTGCGGCCTGGTATTGGCGGTCAATTATTTTGGCGTCAGCCAATTGCTCGACGGCCTGCAGGGTGCTTTATCCCGTGGCCAACACGGCGCTGCGCTGGTGATCGGCTCGGTGGCGGCGACGCATTCTGGTCCGGAAGGCCAGCCGATGATTGACGCGATGCTCGCGGGTGATGAAGCGCAAGCGCTGGCGTTGGCCAACAGCCTCGGCCAGCCACATGTTGCCTATGCCGCGTCCAAGTACGCGATCACTCATCATGCCCGCCGTCTGGCAGTGAGCTGGGGCAAGCAGGGCCTGCGGGTGAACGTGGTGGCGCCGGGCGCGGTGGAAACTCCGCTGCACCAGGCGTCGCTGGATGATGCACGGTTCGGCCAGGCGACCCGGGATTTTGTCGCGCCTTTGGGCCGCTCCGGGCGTCCTGATGAAATCGCCGCCATGGTGGCTTTCCTGCAATCGCCACAAGCATCATTCGTCCATGGCAGCGTGGTGTTCGTCGATGGCGGCATGGACGCCATGGTCCGCGCCTCGCGTTTCTAAAAGGAGTCAGCATGAACAAAGTTGCATTCATCACCGGCGCCAGCCGGGGTATTGGTCGCGAGGCGGCGCTGGCGTTCGCCCGCGCCGGGTTCGACGTGGCGATCAGCGCCCGTACCCTCAACGAGGGCGAGCAACATGAACATGCCCTGCGTGACGCAGCCGGGGCGCCGCTGGCGGGCAGCCTCAACGGCACTGCGCAGGCGTTGCGGGATCTCGGTTGCCGGGTGCTCGTGGTGCCGATGGACCTGCTCGACAGCGCCTCGGCCCTGGATGCCTGCGAGGCGGTGTTGGCCGAGTACGGGCGTATCGATGTGTTGATCAACAATGCGATCTACCAGGGCAGTGACCTCAACGCCGGGTTCATGGACCTGCAGGCCCAGACCCTGGAGCGGATGTTCAAGGGCTACATCCTCACACCGTTCCTGCTGACCCGGGCCGTGACCGAACACATGGTGGCGCGGGGCGGCGGGGTGGTGATCAACGTCACCTCCGGTGCCGGCGAAAGCGATCCTCCGGTGGCGGCGGGCAAGGGCGGTTGGGGGTATGCCTATGGCGCGGGCAAGGCGGCGGTGTCGCGGTTGTCAGGCGTGTTGACGACGGAGTTGGGGGCGGCGGGTGTGTGCGCTTACACCCTCAATCCGGGCGTGGTGACCACTGAAGCGTTGAAGGCGACTATCGGCGACAAAGGCCTGATCGCCCTGCGGGCCGGCAGCGCGCCACCTGAAGTGCCGGCGGCTGTGATGCTGTGGTTGGCCACCGCAGAGCGGGCACCTGAGTTTCAACGCAGGACTATTGCGGCTCAGCCTTTTGCGTTGGAGCAGGGGATTGTTGCCGACTGGCGTTGAATCCCGGCGGTGTTCTGATCGTTCCCACGCTCCGCGTGGGAATGCAGCCCGGGACGCTCTGCGTCCCAAACAAGAGCCGCTCTGTGTCCCATAACCAGAGCCGCTCTGCGTCCCAATCAAGAGCCGAACGCGGAGCGTCCGTGGAGGCATTCCCACGCAGAGCGTGGGAACGATCTGCGCGGGTTCGCTCCTACAGGGGGCTTTTTTACCCCTGCCGACGCTGGCGAGCCAGGGTCATGGCGGTGTCTTCGATCATGTCTTCCTGGCCGCCGACCATGCCACGACGGCCCATCTCCACGAGGATTTCCCGGGCCGACACGCCGTACTTCTTCTCGGCGCGCTTGGCGAACAACAGGAAGGAGCCATAGACCCCGGCGTAACCCATGGTCAGGGCATCGCGGTCGCTGCGGATCGGGAAGTCCATGATCGGCACCACCAGGTCTTCGGCCACGTCCTGAATGCCGAACACACTGACACCGGTGTCGATGCCCATGCGATCACACACCGCCACCAGCACTTCCATCGGCGTGTTGCCGGCGCCAGCACCGAGGCCCGCGCAGGCGGCGTCGATGCGGTTGGCCCCGGCGGCGATCGCGGCGATCGAGTTGGACACGCCCATCGACAGGTTGTGGTGGCCATGAAAACCGATCTCGGTCTCTGGCTTGAGGGCAGCGCGCATCGCCGCCACGCGGGCGCTGACGTCATGGGGCAGCAGATAGCCGGCCGAGTCGGTCAGGTAGATGCAGTTGGCGCCGTAGCTCTCCATCAGCAGGCCTTGTTTGACCAGGCCTTCGGGGCTGTTCATGTGGGCCATCATCAGGAAACCCACGGTGTCCATGCCCAGGCCGCGCGCGTGGGAGATGTGCTGTTCGCTGACATCGGCCTCGGTGCAGTGGGTGGCCACGCGAATGGTGTTGACCCCCAGCTCATGGGCCATTTTCAGATGATCGACCGTGCCGATACCCGGCAACAGCAGCGCCGAAACCTTGGCTTTCTTCATCAACGGAATCACCGCCGACAGATATTCCTCGTCAGTGTGGGCCGGGAAACCATAGTTCACCGAGCTACCGCCCAGACCGTCACCGTGGGTGACTTCAATCAGCGGCACGCCGGCGGCGTCGAGACCGCAGGCGATGTCCTTCATCTGTTGCAGGCTGATCTGGTGGCGCTTGGGGTGCATGCCGTCGCGCAGGCACATGTCGTGAACGGTGATGCTTTTGCCGCGAAGATCCATGGTCGGCTCCTTATGCGTGGGCGGTTTGGGCGGTGGCTTGCAGCACCAGTTCGCCCTTGAGGATTTCCTCGGCGAACATCTCGGCGGTGCGCGCCGCTGCGGCGGTCATGATGTCGAGGTTGCCGGCGTACTTGGGCAGGTAGTCGCCCAGGCCTTCGACCTCCATGAAGATCGACACCCGGTTGCCGTCGAACACCGGGCCGTTGACCAGCTTGTAGCCGGGTACGTAGCGCTGCACCTGCTTGATCATCGCTTCGATGGCGGCGGTGATGGCGGGCTGGTCGGGTTCGCTTTCGGTCAGGCAATGCACGGTGTCGCGCATGATCAGCGGTGGCTCGGCGGGGTTAATGATGATGATCGCCTTGCCTTTCTTCGCACCGCCGACTTTTTCCACGGCGCTGGAGGTGGTGCGGGTGAACTCGTCGATGTTCTTGCGGGTGCCTGGGCCGACCGACTTGGAAGCGGCGGTGGCGATGATTTCCGCGTACTCCACCGGCTGCACGCTCGACACAGCCGCCACCAGTGGAATGGTCGCCTGGCCACCGCAGGTGACCATGTTGACGTTCATTACGCCCAGGCCCAGTTGCGCCTTGAGGTTGACCGGGGGCACGCAATACGGGCCGATTGCCGCCGGGGTCAGGTCAATCATCAACACGCCCAGGGCGTTGAGCTTGCGCGAGTTCTGCGCGTGCACGTAGGCCGAGGTGGCGTCGAAAGCGATCTGGATCTGGTCGTCGAGAACGTGGGGCAGCAGGCCGTCAACGCCCTCGGCGGTGGTCTTCAGGCCCAGCTCGCGAGCTCGGGACAGGCCTTCGGAAGTGGCGTCGATACCGACCATCCACACCGGTTCCAGCACGTCGCTACGCATCAGTTTGTACAGCAGGTCGGTGCCGATGTTGCCCGGCCCGATCAGCGCGCATTTGATCTTTTTGCTCATGGTCTTTGGCTCATGGAGATGGAAGGGGTCAAGGAACAAAGCGCAGGCTGGTTTCGCCCAGGCCGCTCATCGACAGGCTGATCCGGTCACCGGCTACTACCGGTACCAGTGGTGCCAAGGCACCGGACAGAATGATTTCGCCACGACGGAACGGGATGCCCAGTTCACCCAGGGTATTGGCCAGCCAGGCCACGGCGGCGCAAGGATGACCCTGCACCGCCGAGCCCAGGCCCGAGCCTGCCGGCTGGCCGTTTTTCAGCAGCTGCATGTGCACCGCGGCCAGGTCCAGCGAGCGCGGGTCAATGCGCTGGGTGCCGAGGGCGAACACGCCGCAGGAGGCGTTATCGGCCACGGTGTCCTGAATGCGGATCTGCCAGTCGGTGATTCGCGAATCGACGATTTCAAAGCACGGCGCGACCCATTGGCTGGCGGCCAACACGTCCTCGGCGCTGATGCCCGGGCCTTGCAAGTCTTCGCCGAGGATAAAGGCGATTTCGCCTTCAGCCCGTGGCTGGATCAGGTTGTATTTGGCCAGGCTGACATCGCTGCCGTCCTCGACGTGCATGGCGTTGGTGAGGAAGCCGAAGTCCGGTTGATGGACATCGAGCATTTCCTGCACGGCGCGGCTGGTGACCCCGATTTTCTTGCCGATCACTTGCTCGCCGAGGGCTTCACGGCGTTGCAGGAATTGCAGGGAAATCCGGTAGGCGTCCTCCAGTGTGATCTGGGGATAGCGTTGGGTCAGGGGAGACAGGGTCTTGCGGTTGCGCAGGGCGTTGAACAGTTCTTCGCCGAGTGCATTGATCAAATGGGCGTCCATGGGCGGGGCTCCAGATGGCAGGAAGAAAAAAAGGCCCGCCCCCGCGAGCAGTAGGGGCGGACCCAAAGGAGTCAGTCAGCCGGGCCAGACCGATGAATCGGCACCGCCATCGACATCGATGATTTTGCCGGTGACCCAGGCCGAAGCCGGGCTGGCCAGGTAGAGTGCCGCAGCCGCGATGTCTTGCGGGGTGCCGAGGCATTTGAGCGGGGTGTTGTTTTCCATGACCTCGCGCATGACGCTGGGCATCACGCCGTTGAGCGCTTCGGTCAAGGTCGGGCCGGGCGCCACGGCGTTGACCCGGATCTGTGGTGCGAAATCCTGGGCCAGCAAGCGGGTCAGATGACTGAGGGCGGCCTTGGCGGTGCCATAGGCGCTGAAATGGCGCTGGGCATAACGCGCCGCCACCGAACTGACATTGATGATGTTGCCGCCACCGGCCTCGCGCATCAGCGGCACGCACAACTGGCAGAAGGCATAGCTGGTGGCGACGTTGAATGTGAGCACCTGGGCGAACTGTTCAGGTGTCATGGTCAATGGATCGTTGGGCCCGCCGCCACCGACGTTGTTGACCAGGTGGGTGATGCGGCCCATCTGCTCAACGCTCTGGCGCACCAGTGCCTGGCGTTGGCCGGCATCGTTGACGTCGCAGGCGACGGCCACGGCGCGTCGGCCCAGGCTGCGGACTTCTTCGGCCACGGCCTCTACCTCGTCCAGCGAGCGGGCAGAACACACCACGTCGGCGCCGGCTTCGGCGTACGCCAGGGCTATCGCCCGACCAATGCCCCGGCCACTGCCGGTGACGATGGCGACGCTGCCGGGGATCTGGAAACGTTGCAAAATACTCATGGGCCCTTGCTCCGTGGGGTCGATGGTTGATGGGGGCAATATCGCTGGGGTGGTTTGTTTGGGCATCGTCTCAATGGACTAGCGGGGGGCTTGGTTTTTTATGTGTACATATCCGTTGCTGCGGTAACGGCGGCTTATGGTTTCGCTTTTACAGCGAGTCCCTTTTGGCAAACGCCCCAAAAGGAACCAAAAGGTCTCGCCCCTTTCGTACGGCCCCTCGCTGAGGCTCGGGGTTCCTTCGCTCCGGCATTCATCCGGGGGCATCGCCCTCCGGTTGGCTTCGCTGGCACCTACATGCGATGAGTTCGACTGCGTCGAACGGCGCTGCGCGCCAATCCCCGGATGAA
>NZ_JBOIBY010000445.1:0-3925 GCF_050739655.1 Pseudomonas sp.
CGCGATGGCGGAGTGTCAGTCAATATCAATATTGAATGTCAGGCACTCATCGCGAGCAAGCTCGCTCCCACAGGGTCCGGTGGCAACAGAAGCTGCCCCGTAATGCCTTACAGCGCTTTGACGGAGATGATCTCTACGTCAAAGGTCAGCGTCTTGCCCGCCAGCGGGTGGTTGAAGTCGACGGTCACTTGCGCATCGTCGAACTCTTTGACCACGCCCGGCAACTCGGTATTGGCCGCATCGTTGAAGATCACCAGCAAACCAGGCGACAGTTCCATGTCCTGGAACTGTGAGCGCGGGATGACCTGTACGTTTTGCGGGTTAGGCTGGCCGAAAGCGTTTTCCGGCTCGATGCTCAGTGTACGCTTGTCACCGGCCTTGAAACCGAACAGCGCTGCCTCGAAACCTGGAAGCAGGTTGCCGTCACCGACCTTGAAGGTCGCCGGGGCTTTGTCGAAGGTGCTGTCCACCGTGTCGCCGTTCTCCAGGCGCAATGCGAAATGCAAGGTGACTTCCGTGTTCTGGCCGATACGTTGCTCAGCCAATACCTGTTCAGTCATGAACGGCTTCTCCGGTCTTTTTACTTTTGAACATATCCAGTGCCAGCATGACAGCGCCGACAGTGATTGCACTGTCGGCAAAGTTGAACGCCGGGAAATACCAGCGGTTCTGCCAATGCACCAGAATGAAATCGATCACATGGCCCAAGGCTATGCGGTCATACAAATTGCCCAGCGCGCCACCCAGCACCAACGCCAACGCGATGGCCACCCAGGTTTCGTTACGTCCCAGACGCTTTAGCCACACCACCAGCACCGCACTGACCACAACAGCGATCAACGCAAACAGCCAGCGCTGCCAGCCGGAGCTGTCAGCCAGGAAGCTGAACGCCGCGCCAGTGTTGTAGGCCAGGGTCCAGCTGAAGTAATCGGGGATGATTACGATCTGCTGGTACATCTGGAGCTTGCCTTCGAAGTAGAACTTGCTGGCCTGGTCGATGACCAGGACCAGCAAACTCAACCAGAGCCAGCTCAGCCGTCCGAAACGGCCAACGGCATTAGGCATAGTGACGAACCTCGCCCGCGCCGCTGATGTTGTCGACGCAACGACCGCAGATTTCCGGATGCTCCGGGTTCACGCCGACGTCTTCGCGGCAGTGCCAGCAACGGGCGCACTTGGCGTGGCTCGACTTGACGATCTTGAGCTTCAGGCCGCTGACTTCGGTGACCACGGCATCGGCCGGTGCCTGCGCCAATGGCGCAACGCTGGCGGTCGAAGTGATCAGCACGAAGCGCAGTTCGTTGCTCAGCCTGGCCAGGTCGGCGGTCAGCGCATCTTCGGCGAACAGCGTCACTTCGGCTTGCAGGTTGCCACCGACAGCCTTGGCTGCACGCTGGATTTCCATTTCCTTGTTGACCGCGACCTTGACCGCCATGATCCGGTCCCAGTAAGCGCGATCCAACTCGAAGCCTTCCGGCAGTTCGCTCAGGCCTTCGTACCAGGTGTTGAGCATGACGGACTCGTTACGCTCGCCCGGCAGGTACTGCCACAGTTCGTCGGCGGTGAACGCCAGGATCGGCGCGATCCAGCGCACCAGCGCTTCGGAGATGTGGAACAGCGCGGTCTGGCACGAACGGCGGGCCTTGCTGTCGGCGCCGGTGGTGTACTGGCGATCCTTGATGATGTCGAGGTAGAAACCACCCAGCTCCTGCACGCAGAAGTTGTGGATCTTGGAGTACACGTTCCAGAAGCGGTATTCGCCGTAGTGCTCTTGCAACTCACGTTGCAGCAGCAGGGTACGGTCCACGGCCCAACGGTCCAGAGCGAGCATTTCTTCAGCTGGCAACAGGTCGGTGGCCGGGTTGAAGCCGGTCAGGTTCGAAAGCAGGAAACGCGCGGTGTTACGGATACGCCGGTAGGCGTCCGCGCTGCGCTGCAGGATTTGCTCGGAAACCGCCATCTCGCCCGAATAATCGGTAGACGCGACCCACAGACGCATGATGTCGGCGCCCAGTGTGTCGTTGACCTTTTGCGGTGCAATCACGTTGCCCAAGGACTTGGACATCTTGCGGCCAGACTCGTCGACGGTGAAGCCGTGGGTCAGCAGCTCGCGATACGGCGCGTGGTTATCGATGGCGCAACCGGTCAGCAGGGACGAGTGGAACCAGCCACGGTGCTGGTCCGAACCTTCCAGGTACAGGTCGGCGCGTGGACCGGTTTCGTGGCCCATCGGGTGCGAACCGCGCAGGACGTGCCAGTGCGTGGTGCCCGAATCGAACCAGACGTCCAAGGTGTCGCTGATTTTGTCGTACTGCGGCGCTTCATCGCCCAGCAGTTCGGCGGCGTCCAGCTTGAACCAGGCCTCGATGCCTTCGACTTCGACACGCTTGGCCACTTCTTCCATCAACTCGACGGTGCGTGGGTGCAGCTCGCCGCTTTCCTTGTTCAGGAAGAACGGGATTGGCACGCCCCAGTTGCGCTGACGGGAAATGCACCAGTCCGGACGGTTGGCGATCATCGAATGCAGGCGCGCCTGGCCCCAGGCAGGAACGAACTTGGTGTCTTCGATGGCTTTGAGAGAGCGCTGGCGCAGGGTATCGCCGGTGGTCGGCTGCTTGTCCATGCCGATGAACCACTGCGCGGTCGCGCGATAGATCAGCGGGGTCTTGTGGCGCCAGCAGTGCATGTAGCTGTGTTCGATGACGGTGGTGTGCATCAGCGCACCAACCTCGGTCAGCTTGTCGACGATGGCCGGGTTGGCCTTCCAGATGAACTGGCCGCCGAAGAATTCCAGCGATGGCACGTACACGCCATTGCTTTGAACCGGGTTGAGGATGTCGTCGTTGACCATGCCGTACTTCTTGCAGGTCACGAAGTCGTCAACGCCATAGGCCGGAGCGGAGTGAACCACACCCGTGCCGGCGCCCAGCTCAACGTAGTCGGCCAGGTAAACTGGCGACAGACGGTCGTAGAACGGATGACGGAAGTTGATCAGTTCCAGCGCCGAGCCCGGAGCGGTGGCCAGTACCGAGCCTTCGACGCCGTAGCGCGACAGGCAGGATTCCACCAGTTCTTCAGCAAGCACCAGCAGCTTGTCGCCGATATCGACCAAGGCGTAGTTGAATTCAGGATGAACGTTCAGTGCCTGGTTGGCCGGGATGGTCCACGCGGTGGTGGTCCAGATCACGATCGAAGCCGGTTTGGCCAGGGTTGGCAGGCCGAAAGCGGCAGCCAGTTTGGCTTCGTCGGCAATCGGGAAGGCTACGTCGATGGTCGAGGACTTCTTGTTCTCGTACTCGACTTCGGCTTCAGCCAGGGCCGAACCGCAATCGAAGCACCAGTTCACGGGCTTGAGGCCCTTGAACACGAAACCACCCTTGACGATTTCAGCCAAGGCACGGATTTCACCGGCCTCGTTCTTGAAGTCCATGGTCTTGTACGGGTTGGCGAAGTCACCCAATACACCCAGACGGATGAACTCGGACTTCTGGCCTTCGATCTGCTCGGTGGCGTAGGCCCGGCACAGTTCGCGAGTCTTGTCCGCGCCCAGGTTCTTGCCATGGGTCACTTCGACTTTGTGCTCGATCGGCAGACCGTGGCAGTCCCAGCCCGGAATATACGGCGCGTCGAAGCCCGACAGGGTCTTCGAGCGGATGATCATGTCCTTGAGAATCTTGTTCAGTGCGTGACCGATATGGATCGTGCCGTTGGCGTACGGAGGGCCGTCGTGCAGGACGAACTTTGGACGATCCTTGCCAATCTCGCGCAACTTTCCGTACAGGCCAATGCTGTCCCAGTGCTGCAGAATCTGCGGTTCGCGCTGAGGCAGGCCGGCCTTCATTGGGAAGGCGGTGTCCGGAAGGTTTAGCGTGGCTTTATAGTCGGTCATTTAAGGCTCTTCATTAGCGATGGGCGCTAGGTGCGG
>NZ_JBOIBY010000446.1:0-8132 GCF_050739655.1 Pseudomonas sp.
GCCTTACAAGCAGAATGTCGGCGGTTCGATCCCGTCATCACCCACCACTCCCGAGAGTCTTGCGAAAGCAAGATGGAAGCTGAAATGCCTCCACCGACGCGCAGCGGTAGTTCAGTCGGTTAGAATACCGGCCTGTCACGCCGGGGGTCGCGGGTTCGAGTCCCGTCCGCTGCGCCATATTTTCCGAGTCAGATTCATCTGGTTCGAGATTGAAAAGCTACTGAGTTTTCAATCAGACGAGTTACTTGGACGAAAGTCCAAAGCGATACGCAGCGGTAGTTCAGTCGGTTAGAATACCGGCCTGTCACGCCGGGGGTCGCGGGTTCGAGTCCCGTCCGCTGCGCCATATCTGCCTCAAGGCCCACTGAACGCCTTGGAGCTACGAAGAAAGCCACTGGCTACTTCGAGTCGATAGCAAAGACCCTGGTCGAAAGACCGGGGTTTTTTGTGTCTGAAATTTGGCTTTTTCTCCTCAGCGCGTGCTTGCGCGCGAAAACCTGTAGACGCCGCGACCATTCAGGATGCCCGCGTCATCGTTAACGCTTTTCGCGAGCAAGCTCGCTCCTACATTAGGGGCAAGCCCGTTCCCACAAGAATCTCCAGTGGACACAATTTTTGTGAACGCTCGATAACCCTGTGGGAGCGGGCTTGCCCGCGAAGACGGCTTGCGCATCACCACAATCTTCAACTCATCAACCTGCTGCGTCGCAAGGTCGCGGTTTTTTGATCTCTTGGTCAGTTTTTTGTTTTCCGCGAACGGATAAACCTTTAAAGTTAACCTTTCGGTCAGCTTTGAACTGTCTTCACGCCCTTTGCATCGTCAAGAAGGGCTTCTGCACGACTCGAGATTCCCGTACATAATCAGGAAGGGCGGACCCCATAACCGCCCAGAGGATGATCCATGTCCAACCGTGAAATATCCCGGCGCTCGTTCCTTCAGGGCGGGCTGGTAGCGGGTGTGAGCGTGACGCTCACACCATTGAGCAGCCAGGCGCTGGCAGCCTTGATGGAAAACAGCGTGACCGTGCCGTCCGAGCAGTGGCTCGGCAACAATGGCAAGGCGCGCGCCCGTAACGATGCCTTGTCCAAGGTCTGCGGCAGCAAAGTCTTTGCCCGCGACATCCGGGCCAAGGACATGCCGGGCTGGCCGCAGCAGCAAGGCCACGCCATGTTGCTGAAAACCATCAAGGCTGACCGAATTTATGACGGTTATGACCTGTCGTGGCTCGGCGCCGATCTGCAACCAGATCGCATCGTCACCGCCGAAGACCTGGTCAAGGACGGTATCGCCTTCCCGGAAGAGCACGCGCCTGACCCGCTGCTGCCGGCCGGCAAGGTGCCGATGTTCATCGGTCACCCGGTGGCGATCCTGATCTGGAATGACTTCGAACGTTTCCGCAAGGCCAAGGCCCAGCTCAAATTCAATGACAAATCAATTCGCTATGGCGGTATAGCGCCGTTCTACGAAGGCGATCCCTACGGCAGCTTCCGCTACGTGCGCGTGGGCGGCGCGACTTCGGCGGACGAAGACGAATTTGCCAGCCTCAAGGATTCGATCCTGTTCCCGATGCTGAAAAACCGTCGTCCGGTTTGGAACTCACAGCCTAACCTGCACGGCAACCTGACCGAGCGCGGGTTGTTTTACGCTGATCGCATGAAGCAGCAGATCGATACGCCGCCGGACAATTGGCTAGTGTTCGATGAGCGCTACAAGACCCCGTCGATCGAACCGGCTGCGATGGAACCGGACAACGGCAACGGCTGGTACGACCCCGCCACCAAAACCCTGCATTTCGTCGTTGCGACCCAGTGCCCGCTGGAAACCGCGACCGAGACGGCGAAGATGATCGCCCCGTCGCGTTTCGGCCTGGCCAACCTGAATATGCATCCCGGCTACACCGTCGGCTACGGTTCCAAGGACCACAACATTTTCGTCTACTACGCCGCCCTCGCAGCGTTGTACGGCGCAGGTGTCCCGGTGCGTCTGGCCAATGACCGTTATGAGCAGTTCCAGAGCGGCATCAAGCGTCACCCGTTCGACATCCGCTATCAACTGGCGGTGGACAAGACCGATCACAGCTTCAAGATTTTCCGCGCCGAGATGAGCGTCGACGGTGGCGGGCGGGTCAACTACAGCCCGTCCGTGGCAGCGGTTGGCGCCACGGCGGCGCAGTCGATCTACTACATGCCGCAGAACGACTTGCAGGTCACGGCCTATCATTCCCGCGCCGTCGAGGCCGGTTCGATGCGTGGCTATGGCACTTTGCAAAGCATGGCGTCGACCGAAATGATGGTCGACGAAATCGCTGGTCGCCTCGGTGTCGATGCCATTGAACTGCGGCGCAAAAATGCCCTGCGTTCGGGCATGAAGAACACCCAGGGCGCGGTGCCCGCAGGCGCGTTGCGCTTGCATGAAATCCTCGACAAGGCCGCGGTTCACGAAGTCTGGAAGAACCGCGACGCGATCAAGAAACAACGCGAAGCAGCCGATCCCGATAATTGGTACGGCGTCGGTTTTGCCATCTGCCAGAAAGACTTCGGGACCGGTTCCGAAGCGCCGATGGCGAGCATCGAGTACACCGTTGACGGTCGCATCACCCTGCGCCACATCGGGATCGAAATTGGCACCGGCATGTCGACTTCGCAAGCCATGGTCGTGGCCGATTTCCTCGGTAACCCGGCGCACGAAGTGAAGACCGGCGAAACCGAATGGAAAGAGCTGCAACTGATCAGCGGCGGCAACCCGTACATCATGAGCCAGGCCGAGCAGGACAATTTCCTGCGTAACCCGCGCTGGGTCGGCAAGGTCGCTTCGGCTTCGTCCGCCACCAACTCGGCCTACTACTTCAGCCATGCCACCCGTGAAGCAGCGCGCGTGCTGTTCAACCACGGTTTGTGGCCGGCGGCGCTGGAGATCTGGCGGCAAGGTCCTTTCGGCGGCCAGGCCAACCCTTATGTGGTGCGCCGCGAAGACGCCCATTGGGTCGATGGCAAGCTCACCGCCAACGGCATGGAGCCGCTGCCGTTCGAAATGCTTGCCAAACGTGCCCACGAACGCGGTCTGGTAACTGGCGCGACGGTGCACGGCTTCAACCGCTGGAGCTGGGCCGAGGCTGAATTCAGCATCGATGGCGTGCGTGAGCGCTTGCCACTCGATGGCCTGGCAGTGAAGTACGGCGACGGCGCTCCGAAGGCGAAGCTGGCGCAGATGACCAGCGCCGGTTTCCACTTGCTGGATCGGCAGAACATCGCCTACCCGGCGACTCAGTTGAACAACGCGGCGGTGACCTACTACAGCCCGGTTGCGACGCTGGTGGAAGTGAAGGTCAACAAGGGTTCGTCTGAAGTGTCGGTGCTCAACCATCACTCGTGGGTCGAGTGCGGTCGGGTGCTGGTGCCGGAACTGGTCAAGGGCCAGATCGAAGGCGGGATCGCCATGGGCATCGGCCATGCGCTGATGGAGGAAATGCCGTTGTACGAAGGTGGGCCGGGGGAGGGCGACTGGAACTTCAACCGTTACCGTTTGCCAATGGCGCGCCATGTTGCGGTTTGGAAACAGACGGCGGAGATCCTGCCGCCATTGTCGCCAAGTGATCCGTCCAAGGGCATCGCCGAGGTAGTGATGATCCCGGTGGTCGGCGCTATCGGTAACGCCGTGGCCCATGCCATCGGTAAACGTGTCCGCGACCTGCCTATCACTTCTGCACGCATCAAGGAGGCCCTCAATGGCTAACCGTCCGCTTCAACTGACCCTTAACGGTCAATCCGTCGGCCCGGTGGACATCCCTGATGACCTGCCGATGATCGACTACCTGCACGAGTACAAGAACCTCACAGGCTCTCGCCTGGGCTGTGGCCAAGGCATCTGCCACGCCTGTGTGGTGATCGTCGATAACCCCGACGGCACCAGCGAGGAAGTGCGCACCTGCATCACCGGCGCGCACTATTTCGAAGGCAAGAAAGTGCGGACCATCGAAGGCCACGCCACCCGCGACGAGCAGGGCAAGGTCACCGAGCTGAACCCGATCAAGCAGCGGTTCGTCGATGAATTCGCCTTCCAGTGCAGCTACTGCGCGCCAGGTTTCGTCAACGCCGCGACCGTGTTGGTGGAAAAGCTTCAGCGTCAGCCAATCGTCAAGAGCCAGCTGGAAAAGGTCATTGAGGATAGCCTCGGTCATCACATCTGCCGTTGCACAGGGTACGTGCGCTACTACAGCGCCACGCGCAACGTGCTGACCGATCTCGGCCTGGTCAAGGAGGGTTAAGCATGAAGCAACTACTTAGCCGTCTTGCACTGGCGGTTGGACTGGCTGCGCCTGTATTGCTGGCTCACGCGGATGATCAGGTAAAGCGTGGCGAGTACCTCGCCCGCGCGGCTGACTGCATGGCTTGTCACACCGCACCGGGTGGCGCGCCGTTTGCGGGCGGTCTGCCGATCGTTTCGCCGTTCGGCACGATCTACGGCACCAACATCACCCCGAGCAAAGACCACGGCATCGGTTTGTACAACGATGACGAGTTCTTCGCGGCGCTCACCGAAGGCAAGCGTCGCGATGGTGCCAACCTGTATCCGGCGATGCCATACACCTCCTATCACCTGATGCCGCGTAAAGATTCCGATGCGATTCACGCTTACCTGAAGACCGTCGCGCCGATCGAGCGTGCCGCACCGGTGACCAGCCTGAGCTTTCCGTTCAACGTGCGCCTGGGCCTGATGGGTTGGAACATGATGTACGGCAAGGACGTGAAACTGGCGCCGACCGAAGGCAAGAGTGAAGCCTTCAAGCGTGGCCAGTACCTGGTCGACGTGCTCGGTCACTGCGGCGAATGCCACACCCCTCGCGGCTTGCCCGGTGCGATGCAGCAGGACAAGCGCATGACCGGCGGTATTCTCAACGGCTATCTGGCGCCGAGCTTGCTGGCCACTGACCTGGCGGCTCGCGGCTGGAATCCTCAGGATTTGAGCTCGTTCCTCAAGCACGGCATGAGCGCCCAGGGCACGATGTTCAACGAGATGTTCCCGGTATTCCACAACAGCACCCAGGGTCTTTCCGACTCGGATCTGGCAGCCATGGCCACGTTCCTGCTCGGCGATCAGCCGCCAGCGGCAAAAGTGCTGGTTGACGTGCCATTGGAAAAACTCAGTGCCAGCGCCCAGCGCGGTCGTCAGGCGTACCTGAACGTCTGCGCCGGTTGCCACGCGGCAGGCGGGGAAGGAAAACCTCACATCGCCGTGGCCATGCGCGGCAACACTACGTTGCGCCTGGAGGACCCGCGCAACCTGGTGCGGGTGATTGATGATGGTATCGGAGAGCAGAAATTCTCCGGGTTCGAACACATGCAACCGATGCCGGGTTTCGCCGAGAAACTCAGCGACGACCAGCTCACGGATTTGCTCAACTACCTGCGTGAAGGGTGGGGTGGTCAGTCGGGTGATCTGGCGGTGAACGATGTGCAGAAGCTGCGAGCCGACGCGCCGCCGCTTGAGCACAAGGCGCACTGACATGCAGCATCTCGATCTGCAAGTGGTGCGACGGGCGCTGGAGTGGTCATCGGCCGGTCAGCGCGTCTGGCTGTGCACGGTCCTCGCCACCTACGGTTCGGCGCCACGCGCGCCGGGCTCGTTGTTGGCGGTGAATGCTGATGGGCACTGGATCGGTTCGTTGTCCGGTGGTTGCGTCGAGGAAGACTTCCTTGAGCGTGTCGCCGAAGGCGCATTCGAGAATGCGGTCAGCGTTGTTCGTTACGGCGAAGGCGACGATCCGCGCTCGAGGGTCAGTTTGCCCTGTGGCGGTGTGCTCGATGTGCTGGTGGAGAAGCTTGAGGCCGACTGTGAGGTTCAGGCGCATTTGCGGGAGCTGGAGTCGGCGCTGTTGGGCCGGCGCCGGTTGATCCGTGAAGTCGATCTGGCCAGCGGCGCACGCACGTTGTTCGACGACCGTGAGCAGGGTGTTCGGGTTGAGCGTGAAATCGACCGGGTTCGACTGCGTATCGGCGCGGCTCAGCGTCTGTTGCTGGCCGGTTATTCCAGTGTGGCGCAGGCCTGTGCGGAGTTTGCCGTTGGCCTGGGGTTCGAAGTGATCTTGTGTGACCCGCGCGATGAGGTGCTCGAAGGCGTGGTGCTGGACAGCGTGGAAATTCGTCGCCAACTGCCGTCGGTATTTATCGCTGATGGTGGTTGCCACAGCGATACGGCCGTCGTGGCGCTGACCCACGATCCGCGCATCGATGACCTGGCAATGATGGAAGCGGTGCGCACCGAGGCGTTCTACATCGGCGTGATGGGCTCGTTGCAGACATCGCAAAAGCGCTTCGAACGCTTGCGACGTATTGGCGGTTTGGGGGATGTCGAGCTGGCGCGGATTCATGCGCCGATCGGCTTGAACCTGGGCAGCAAGACGCCGGCGGAAATCGCGTTGGCGGTGCTGGCCGATATTCTGCGGATTCGCAGTGGTATTGCGCGGGATCGTCTCTAAGATCAAAAGATCGCAGCCTGCGGCAGCTCCTACAGTGGACGTATTTCCATGTAGGAGCTGCCGCAGGCTGCGATCTTTTGTTTTTGCGGGTCAGTACCCGAACTTGTCCCGCAACCCGTAATACCACGCACCCAACGCTGCAAACGGTGTACGCAACAACTGGCCGCCGGGGAACGGGTAGTGCGGCAGGTCGGCAAATGCGTCGAAACGCTCAGCCTGACCACGCAATGCTTCGGCCAGCACCTTGCCGGCCAGGTGCGTGTAGGTCACGCCATGGCCGCTGCAGCCCTGTGAGTAATAGATGTTGTCGCCCAGCCGTCCGACCTGTGGCAGACGTGACAGGGTCAACAGGAAGTTGCCGGTCCAGGCGTAGTCGATCTTCACGTCCTTGAGTTGCGGGAACGCCTTGAGCATCTTCGGCCGGATGATCGCCTCAATGTTCGCCGGGTCCCGAGCGCCGTACACCACGCCGCCGCCGAAAATCAGGCGCTTGTCGCCCGTCAGGCGGTAGTAGTCGAGCAGGTAGTTACAGTCTTCGACGCAGTAATCCTGAGGCAGCAGGCTTTTAGCCAACTCTTCACCCAAGGGCTCGGTGGTGATGACCTGGGTGCCGCATGGCATCGACTTGGCGGCCAGCTCTGGCACCAGATTACCCAGGTAAGCGTTGCCCGCCACGATGACGAATTTTGCCCGGACCTTGCCTTGTGGCGTGTGCACCACCGGACTCGCACCGCGCTCGATGCGCACGGCGGGTGACTGCTCATAAATGGTGCCGCCCAGTGATTCAACCGCCGCTGCTTCGCCCAGCGCCAGGTTGAGTGGATGAATATGCCCGCCGCTCATGTCGAGCATGCCGCCGACATATTGATCGCAGGCCACCACTTCCCGAATACGACGTTGATCCATCAGCTCCAACTGCGTGTGGCCGAAACGTTCCCACAGACGCTTTTGGGACTCCAGGTGGCCCATCTGCTTTGAAGTGATGGCGGCGAACACCCCACCGTCCTTCAAGTCGCATTGGATGTTGTACCTGGCCACCCGCTCACGAATGATTCGCCCGCCCTCGAACGCCATGTGCCCCAACAATTGCGCCTGCTTGGGGCCGACACTGCGTTCGATCACGTCGATATCACGGCTGTAGCTGTTAACGATTTGCCCGCCGTTACGCCCCGAAGCGCCGAAACCGACTTTGGCGGCTTCCAGAACTGTAACTTTGAAACCGTTCTCCAGCAGGAACAGGGCAGAGGACAGCCCGGTGTAACCGGCGCCGATTACACAGACATCAGTCTCAACGTCATCCTGCAGCGCCGGGCGCGCCGGAACCGCATTGGCCGATGCGGCGTAGTAGGATTCCGGGTAAGGGGTGTTCGCCATCCTGCAGCCTCTGTTTAATTTATTTAACGAGTGCGTCGATCCTACCCGAGTTAAAAAACCACCGCCAGCCACCGGAAAATCTTCTTTGCAGCGACCAAATTAAATATTTTGCATATTCATAGGGTTAGCGCGAAAAAAGGTGTTGACACCCCTCCGGAATTCCGTAGAATGCCGCCTCACAGCAGGCACGTAGCTCAGTTGGTTAGAGCACCACCTTGACATGGTGGGGGTCGTTGGTTCGAGTCCAATCGCGCCTACCAAACAAAATCCGCTCTGCTGGGC
>NZ_JBOIBY010000447.1:0-2082 GCF_050739655.1 Pseudomonas sp.
CTCGGGTCAAAAGCCTGGGGCCGCAGCAAAAACGAACCGTTCGAGTCCGGCATGCTACCTACAGGTGGCGCCCGCTTGCGGCTCTCAGCCAAATTCTATCTGGTCGCGATGCTGTTCGTGATCTTCGATATCGAAGCCCTCTTTCTCTTTGCATGGTCTGTGTCTGTTCGCGAAAGCGGCTGGACCGGATTCGTCGAAGCTCTCGTTTTCATAGCAATTCTGTTGGCAGGTCTTGTCTACCTATTCCGAGTGGGCGCCCTTGATTGGGCTCCAGAAGCTCGGCGCAAGCGGCAAGCGAAGCTGAAACAATGAGGCTTTGGCAATGCAATACAATCTCACCAGGATCGACCCCGATGCTCCTAACGAGCAATATCCGATCGGCCAACGGGAAACCGTTTCCGATCCGTTAGAAGATCAAGTTCACAAAAACATTTTCATGGGCAAGCTCGAAGACGTGCTTAACGGCACGATCAACTGGGGGCGCAAGAACTCCCTGTGGCCGTATAACTTCGGTCTTTCGTGCTGCTACGTGGAAATGACCACTGCCTTCACGGCGCCCCACGACATCGCGCGCTTTGGCGCCGAGGTTATCCGGGCATCGCCGCGTCAGGCGGATTTCATGGTTATCGCCGGTACCTGCTTCATCAAGATGGCGCCGATCATTCAGCGTCTCTACGAGCAAATGCTCGAGCCTAAATGGGTCATCTCCATGGGTTCGTGCGCCAACTCCGGTGGCATGTACGACATCTACTCCGTCGTTCAAGGGGTGGACAAGTTCCTGCCCGTGGACGTCTACGTGCCTGGCTGCCCGCCCCGCCCTGAGGCTTTCCTGCAAGGCTTGATGCTGTTGCAGGAGTCGATTGGACAGGAGCGTCGCCCGCTTTCCTGGGTCGTTGGTGATCAAGGCGTCTATCGCGCCGAGATGCCTTCCGAGAAGGAAAAGCGCCGCGAACAGCGAATCGCAGTCACCAACCTGCGCAGCCCCGACGAAGTCTGATCCAGATCTGCTTCTTAAATAGAACGAGAACCTGGCTTCATTCTTTACGTTGACCGAAAGCGATAAATAACCATGACTACAGGCAGTGCTCTGTACATCCCGCCTTACAAGGCAGACGACCAGGATGTGGTCGTCGAACTGAACAACCGTTTTGGCCCCGAGGCGTTCACCGCCCAGGCTACCCGCACCGGCATGCCGGTGCTTTGGGTTGCCCGCGCCAAACTCGTCGAAGTCCTGACCTTCCTGCGCAATCTGCCCAAGCCGTACGTCATGCTCTATGACTTGCATGGCGTGGACGAGCGTCTGCGTACCAAGCGTCAAGGGCTGCCGAACGGCGCCGACTTCTCAGTGTTCTACCACTTGATGTCGATCGAGCGTAATAGTGACGTAATGATCAAGGTCGCCTTATCCGAGAGCGACCTCAGCCTGCCGACCGTCACCAGCATCTGGCCAAACGCCAACTGGTACGAGCGTGAAGTCTGGGACATGTACGGCATCGACTTCAAAGGCCATCCGCACCTGTCGCGCATCATGATGCCGCCGACCTGGGAAGGTCACCCGCTGCGCAAGGACTTCCCGGCACGCGCCACTGAGTTCGATCCGTTCACCCTGAACCTGGCCAAGCAGCAGCTCGAAGAAGAGTCCGCGCGCTTCAAGCCGGAAGACTGGGGCATGAAACGTTCCGGTCCGAATGAGGACTACATGTTCCTCAACCTCGGCCCGAACCACCCTTCGGCGCACGGTGCGTTCCGCATCATCCTGCAGCTGGACGGTGAAGAGATCGTCGATTGCGTGCCTGACGTCGGCTACCACCACCGTGGTGCCGAGAAGATGGCCGAGCGCCAGTCCTGGCACAGCTTCATTCCGTACACCGACCGTATCGACTACCTCGGCGGTGTGATGAACAACCTGCCGTACGTGCTCTCGGTCGAGAAGCTGGCCGGCATCAAGGTGCCTGAGAAGGTCGACGTCATCCGCATCATGATGGCCGAGTTCTTCCGGATCACCAGCCACCTGCTGTTCCTGGGTACCTACATCCAGGACGTCGGCGCCATGACCCCGGTGTTCTTCACCTTCACCGACCG
>NZ_JBOIBY010000448.1:0-2373 GCF_050739655.1 Pseudomonas sp.
CGCTAAGGTTCGGCTCCCCGACGCGCTTAATTTGCTGTGCTCCGCCGCGCGGGTTCGCTGGCGGCCGGCACCCGTGACCTGACGAGTAAACGATGGCTGATTTACCGATCAACGACCTAAACGTCGCCTCCAACGAGACACTGATCACTCCCGATCAGCTCAAGCGCGATATTCCCCTGAGCGACGCTGCGTTGCGCACCGTGACCAAGGGCCGCGAAGTCATTCGCAATATTCTCGATGGCACCGACCATCGCCTGTTCGTCGTCATCGGGCCTTGCTCGATCCACGACATCAAGGCCGCCCACGAATACGCCGAGCGCCTGAAGGTTCTCGCCGCGGAAGTCTCCGATACCCTGTATCTGGTCATGCGCGTGTACTTCGAGAAGCCGCGTACGACCGTCGGCTGGAAAGGCTTGATCAACGACCCGTACCTGGACGACTCGTTCAAAATCCAGGATGGCCTGCACATCGGTCGCCAATTGCTGCTGGACCTGGCTGAAAAAGGCCTGCCGACCGCCACCGAAGCCCTCGACCCGATCTCCCCGCAGTATTTGCAGGACCTGATCAGCTGGTCGGCCATCGGCGCGCGCACCACCGAATCCCAGACTCACCGTGAAATGGCGTCCGGCCTGTCCTCGGCCGTCGGCTTCAAGAACGGCACCGACGGCGGCCTGACCGTGGCGATCAACGCCCTGCAATCGGTATCCAGCCCTCACCGTTTCCTGGGGATCAACCAGGAAGGTGGCGTGTCGATCGTGACCACCAAGGGCAACGCCTACGGTCACGTGGTGCTGCGCGGCGGCAATGGCAAGCCGAACTACGATTCGGTCAGCGTCGCCCTGTGCGAACAGGCGCTGAACAAGGCGAAGATCAAGCCGAACATCATGGTCGACTGCAGCCACGCCAACTCCAACAAGGACCCGGCCCTGCAGCCGCTGGTGATGGAAAACGTCGCCAACCAGATCCTGGAAGGCAACAAGTCGATTATCGGCCTGATGGTCGAAAGCCATCTGAACTGGGGTGCCCAGGCGATCCCGAAAGACCTCGCCGACCTGCAATACGGCGTGTCGATTACCGATGCCTGCATCGACTGGACCGCCACTGAAAACACCTTGCGCAGCATGCATGCCAAGCTCAAGGATGTGCTGCCTAAACGCGATCGCAGCTGATCGCCGTTTGCCGCAGACAAAAAAACGCCGGGCTGAGCCCGGCGTTTTTTTATGTGTTCGTTTTGTTGAAGGTTACTGGCTCAGCTTGGCCGCATGCCGCTGGTGGCGCTCCATGTAGCGCTCGACGTACGAGCACGATGGAATGACGGTATAGCCCATTTCCTCGGCGTACTGCAGCGCCTGTTCGGTCAGCGCTGCCGCAATGCCGCGACCACGCAGCGCGTTAGGCACAAACGTGCGATAGATATCCAGGGTCTGTTTCCCCAGATCCATATAAGTCAGGTAGGCACGATGACCGTCCACATTGGTCTCGAATTGATGACCAGCCTGGTCATGGTGGATGGACAACGCCTCGCTCATCACTACTCCTCGCGGGTCTCAAATTCTGACCCCTACCTTACCGATGTTTTTCCGGCGAAGGAACAACTACGCCACCCCGTGCCTGAATGGACACCGAGAAGAGCTACACCGATCTCGCGCAGCCGAGCACGTATAAATAGTAGGCACCATTGGCAAAAATGCTCAAGGCACACTCGTCATCATGCTGGTAGGCAGGTGTAGATCGGGTCACGCAGGGCTGGCTCGACCGAAGATCCTCCTGGGTCGATGCCTGAACATTGCCGGATGTTGAGACTTAAGACGATCGCCCGTTGTTAAAGTCACCTGAACATGGAGAAAGATATGAGAGGCGTCGCGCAAAATCCGAACAAAAGTGTAGACGAATCCATCTAGCCGGACTTTAGCCAAGACCGGAAAAAGAGCCATGGGAATAGGGAACTTTTCTTATCCCGATCGCTCATAACCGGCATTGTAGCTGAGTATTTTTTAAGCATCGCAGTTAAAAGTTGCTCGAAAAAGAATCAGCGCCTACAATTTTTTTTGCTTCTTGCTTCACGTCAGTTTTACTTACTACAAGTTATGGGTAGTATGTACGCCGGCTATTTCCTCACTCGGAGGAGATAGCTACTTAATAGAAAGTCCTTGAAGGGGAACACGATGAACAACGTTCTGAAATTCTCTGCTCTGGCTCTGGCCGCAGTTCTGGCTACCGGTTGCAGCAGCGCATCGAAAGAAACCGAAGCACGTCTGACCGCTACTGAAGACGCAGCTGCTCGCTCCCAGGCTCGTGCAGACGAAGCTTACCGTAAAGCTGATGAAGCTCTGGCTGCTGCTCAAAAAGCACAACAGACTGCTGACGAAGCTA
>NZ_JBOIBY010000449.1:0-11742 GCF_050739655.1 Pseudomonas sp.
CCTGTGGGAGCGGGCTTGCCCGCGAAAGCGGCGGATCAATCAACAGAGATGTTGGATGTACCACCCCCTTCGCGGGCAAGCCCGCTCCCACAGGGTTCTTCGGTGTTTTCAAGACTGCGTACTCTTCAGGACAACCGCATGAACAGCCTTCCCATCATCGACATCGCCCCGCTCTACAGCGACGACCAGAACGCCTGGTCCAACGTTGCCGCAGAAATTGATCACGCCTGCCGCGAATGGGGCTTTTTCTACATCAAGGGCCACCCGATTCGTGCCTCGCGCATCGACGCGCTGCTCGACAGCGCCAAGCGCTTCTTCGCCCAACCTGCCGCCGAAAAGCTCAAAATCGATATCACCCAAACCCGCCACCACCGCGGCTACGGCGCCATCGCCACCGAGCAACTCGACCCCAGCAAGCCCAGTGACCTGAAAGAAACCTTCGACATGGGCTTGCACCTGCCTGCCGAACATCCCGACGTCCTGGCAGAAAAACCCTTGCGCGGCCCTAACCGCCATCCATCGCTGCCGGGTTGGGAGGCGCTGATGGAACAGCACTACATCGATATGCAGGCGCTGGCGCAAACACTGTTGCGGGCAATGACGTTGGCGCTGGGTATCGAGCGGGACTTCTTCGATACGCGCTTCAGCGAACCGGTCAGCGTGTTGCGCATGATCCATTACCCACCGCGTCACACCGCCAGCTCCGAAGAGCAACAAGGCGCCGGCGCCCATACCGATTACGGTTGCATCACCCTGCTCTTTCAGGACGCCGCCGGTGGCCTGCAGGTGCGCAATGTAAAGGGTGATTGGATCGATGCGCCGCCCATCGAAGGCACTTTCGTGGTCAACCTTGGCGACATGATGGCGCGCTGGAGCAACGACCGTTATTTATCGACGCCGCATCGGGTGATCAGCCCACTCGGCGTGGATCGCTATTCGATGCCTTTCTTTGCCGAGCCACATCCAGACACCCGCATCGAATGCCTGCCCGGTTGTCAGGATGAGCTGCACCCGGCGAAATATCCGAGCACCACCTGCGCCGAATTTTTACTCTCGCGTTTCGCCGACACTTACGCCTATCGACGGGAACAGCAAGCGGTGTAATGAACCGGCTGGTCAGGTTTTACCAAATATTGCGGCTAGCATCTGTAGAATGGCGATCATTGCACCTGATGAGAAATGAATTATGTACGACTGGCTGAACGCCCTGCCCAAGGCAGAACTGCACCTGCACCTTGAGGGTTCGCTGGAGCCCGAGTTGCTGTTCGCCCTGGCCGAACGCAACAAAATCGCCCTGCCGTGGAGCGACGTCGAGACCCTGCGCAAGGCTTACGCCTTCAACAATCTGCAAGAATTCCTCGACCTGTACTACCAGGGTGCCGACGTGTTGCGCACCTCACAGGACTTCTACGACCTGACTTGGGCCTACCTGCTGCGCTGCAAAGAGCAGAACGTGATTCACACCGAACCGTTCTTCGACCCGCAGACCCACACCGACCGTGGCATCCCGTTTGAAGTAGTGCTCAACGGCATCGCGGCTGCGTTGAAGGATGGCGAGCAACAACTGGGCATTACCAGCGGTTTGATCCTGAGCTTCCTGCGTCACTTGAGCGAAGAACAGGCTCAGAAAACCCTTGATCAGGCGCTGCCGTTCCGCGATGCATTTGTCGCCGTCGGTCTGGACAGTTCCGAGATGGGCCACCCGCCGAGCAAGTTCCAGCGCGTATTCGACCGTGCCCGGGGCGAAGGCTTCCTGACCGTTGCCCATGCCGGTGAAGAAGGCCCGCCCGAGTACATCTGGGAAGCCCTCGACCTGCTGAAAATCCAGCGTATCGACCATGGTGTGCGCGCCATCGAAGACGAGCGCTTGATGCAGCGCATCATCGACGAGCAGATTCCGCTGACCGTGTGCCCGCTGTCGAACACCAAGCTCTGCGTGTTCGATCACATGTCGCAGCACAACATTCTCGACATGCTGGAACGTGGCGTGAAAGTGACCGTGAACTCCGATGACCCGGCATACTTTGGCGGGTACGTCACCGAGAACTTCCATGCGCTGCACACCCATTTGGGCATGACTCAAGACCAGGCCAAGCGCCTGGCACAGAACAGCCTGGATGCACGGTTGGTAAAACCGTAAAACTCACCGCCGCCAATCCTGTGGGAGCGAGCAGGCTCGCTCCCACAGGATTGGCGTTCAGCGACGTTGAAAAGGCTCTAGAGCGCCATTTCCAGTTCCGTTTGTTTGGCGAACAAGTGGATCTCACGCTGGCCGGCGGCGGAGACTTGCAGGGCATGCGAGTCGTTAGGCAGGCTCAACCAGCCTGACTGCATGAACAGTTGCAACAATGCAGCGCCCAATGCCCCACCTATGTGTGGGCGTCTCTCGCTCCAGTCGGGGCAAGCACACGCGGCCCTGCCGTTACGATGCGCCAGTGCCTGGATGTAGACACCGCGTGCCGCCAGCTCGGTTGAACCCTTCAGCGTGATCGTGACGCGTTGATCAAACTGCTCTATCCAGCCGGCATCCAGCAAACGCTGATAGAGATCAGCCGCCAGGGTTCCGCCCATGTGGTCGTCGCACAGTCGCGCACGCAGCATTGACGAGCGCAATGCCTGAGGTTCGGGCGGGGGGGCGGCGCGTTTGAAAACTTCCGGAATGTCCTGCGGCGTACTCGCCAGCGTTGCGCTGGCCAGTGCTTCGATCGCCGCACCGACTTCAGGAGCGGCCATGCGGAAAAACCGCTTGCGTCCGCGAGTCTCGACTCTCAACAGACCTCCGGCAGACAAACGCCCCAGGTGTGCGCTGGCAGAAGAAGGTGACAGGCCGGCCAACAATGCAAGATCTTCGGCTTGGCGTGCCGAGCCGTCCATCAAGGCCCACATCATTGCGCTGCGCTTTGGGTCAGCCAGCAAGGTGGCTATCTGGCTGATGCAAGGTGCATGTTCCATGTATTCACTCCCTGTTGAATCGTTTCGTCTACTGCCCGACTCCAGCGAGGCCACGCCATTGCGATCGACGGTGCGTACATCAGGCGAGCGCTAGTATAGGCGGGTTGACTGCCGGTTCCTGCCCTTCACAAACCGTTGAAGGTGATAGTTCCTGAAGGAAATTTCGCTTTTGGCCTGCGATTAATGATCGATGCTCGCCAATCCCGGAAAATGACCGCTCAACCGAGCGCATCGGCTGGCAAGCATTTCTCGCAACAGGTTCACCGGCTTACTCAATTGCGCACGGTGGGCACACAACAAATTCAGCGGAGCGCGCTCACAGAGCAGCTCAGGCATCAGTACTTTCAAACGACCGGCCAACACATCGGCGGCCACATCCAGCCACGACTTGTAAGCGATGCCCGCCCCGGCCAAGGCCCATAGACGCACGACATCGGCATCGTCACTGAAACGATCGCCGCTGACCGTCAAGCTGACCTCACGCTTGCCATCGTGAAAACTCCAGTGATCGTGGACGCGGCTGCCCAGCATGAACAGCAGGCAATTGTGTTGCGCCAGTTGCTCCAAGTGCCGCGGTTCGCCATGCCGGGCCAGGTAATCCGGAGCAGCACACAGCACACGGCGGTTATGCGGGGCGATGGGCAGCACCACGAGGCTGGAGTCTTCCGGTTCGCCATAACGCAGGGCAATGTCCACAGGCTGGCGGAAAAGATCGGCGATGCGGTCGCCCAACAGCAGGCGCACAGTGAGTTTGGGGTGTTCACGCTGAAACTCGTCCAGCCAGGGCAACAGCAAATTACGACCGAAATCCGACGGTGCCGATAACTGCAGAACGCCACTGACCTGATCCTGCCCGCTAGCCAACAGACGTCGCCCTTCATCAAGATTGCTCAAGGCCGCCCGGGCGTATTCGAGAAAACCTTCACCTTCGGCGGTCAGGCGCAAGCTACGGGTCGAACGGGCGAGCAACCGGACCCCGAGCTGCTGTTCGATGCGCTTCAACGCAGCACTGGCCACTGCCGCCGACATGTCCATGCCTCGCGCAGCCGCCGACAGACTGCCGAGGTCGGCGGTGCGAACAAACAATTGCAGGTCATCGAAACGCAGCATGCGAAGCCTCGATTATCAAAAAAATATTGAAAGAGACTGCTCTTTTAGCCGGTTTTATATTCAGTGGAAATAGCCAATCATTTGCACATCGAATTCCACACCTCAATCCCCATTCTATTAATGTTGCGGAGCCCTTTATGAAAGCCATTGCTTACTACGCCTCACTGCCGATCAGCGACGAAAAGTCCCTGCAGGATATCGACTTGCCGGAACCGCTCGCCGGGCCCCGCGACCTGTTGGTGGAAGTCAAAGCCATTTCCGTGAACCCGGTGGACACCAAGGTCCGCCAAAACGTCCAGCCTGAAGGCGGCGCAGCTAAAGTGCTGGGTTGGGACGTGGCCGGCGTGGTCAAGGCCGTGGGCAGTGACGTGACGTTGTTCAAGGCTGGCGACAAAGTGTTCTACGCGGGGTCCATCGCCCGAGCGGGCGGCAACAGCGAGCTGCATGTGGTGGACGAGCGGATCGTCGGCCATATGCCGAAAACCCTCGGTTTCGCCGAAGCCGCCGCCTTGCCATTGACCGCCATCACCGCCTGGGAATTGCTCTTCGAACGCCTGCAAGTGCGCGAAGGAAAAACCGACGAAGGCCAAAGCCTGCTGATCGTCGGTGCCGCTGGCGGTGTGGGTTCGATCCTCACGCAATTGGCTAAACAGCTCACCGGGCTGAACGTAATCGGCACCGCATCACGCCCACAGACTCAAAGCTGGGTTAAAGAGCTGGGTGCCGACCGGGTGATCGACCACAGCCTGCCGCTGAGCGAAGAACTCAAGCGTGCGGGCCTCGATCAAGTGACCCATGTAGCCAGCCTGACCCAGACTGATCATCACCTGGATCAATTGATCGAAGCCTTGGCGCCACAAGGCAAACTGGCACTGATCGATGATCCGAAAGCCCTAGACGTGACCAAGCTCAAGCGCAAGAGCCTGTCGCTGCACTGGGAGTTCATGTACACCCGCTCACTGTTCGAAACAGCCGACATGATCGAACAGCACAATCTGCTCAACCGCGTGGCACAACTGATAGATGCCGGCACCCTGAAAACCACGGTTGGCGAGCACTTCGGCACTATCAATGCTGTGAATTTGCGTCGGGCTCATGCGCTGCTGGAAAGCGGCAAATCAAAGGGCAAGATTGTGCTGGAAGGGTTCTAAGGCGGCCGGAGAAAAGAGATCGCAGGTGTCGGATGAGCCCGCTCACACTGCGATCTTTTTTTGTTACAACCGTCAGTCCGACAGTTACCTGCTGTCACGATTACGATCCTATTCGGGTCTACAATCGAATCTCCTGCGAGGCTTCCTTCCACGCGACGTCTTCTAAAAAATCTTTTTATGTAAGGAGTTCAGCTATGAAGATCCTGATAAAAGAACTGGCAAAATCCCAATGGCAGGTCCAATTGGACCAACAGGCCGTGACGTTCCGCAGCGAAGCCGAAGCCCGAACCTTCACGCGCACCCTCGAGGCGCGTATTCAAGCCCCTCACCAAATCCCCATCGTTCAAGCGCAGCGCGCTGTTGGCTGAACGCACCCTTAAACCTTGGCTTGTGCCAGTGCCCGGGCATTTTGCAATCGCCGGGTGAGCATCGCCACGCCGACCACCAGAAGTCCGCACAGACTGATGACCATGGCCATCGGCATGGCGCTGCCGTCGTGCAACACACCTACCAGCGCAGCGGCACCGGCGGCCACGCTGAACTGCAGGCAACCGAGCATCGCCGAGGCGCTGCCGGCCCGAGCGCCCTGACCGTTCATTGCACAGGCGGAGGCATTGGGAAGGATGCAACCGAGACTGGCAATGCAGATGAACAACGGAATCAGCAACGGCCACAATTGCACGGTGTGCATCGCACTGACGGCAAGCAACGCTAGCCCCGCACCGAGGTAAATCCAGACCGTACGCGCCAGCAGGAACGCGGGGCCGCGCTTGGCCAGCAGGCGTGCATTGATTTGCGCCACCAGAATGAAACCCGCAGCGTTGGCGCCGAAAAACCAACCGAAATGCTCGGCCGGTACGCCATAGAGTTTGATGAAAACGAACGGCGAGCCGGCGATGTAGGAAAACATTCCGGCAATGGCGATACCGCCGGTCAGGGCATGGCCGAGATACACCGGGTCCGCCAGCAACCGTCCGTACTGACGCAATGCGCCCGAAAGGGGTTGGCGAGGTACATGATCCGGAAGGCTTTCCGGCAATCCGAGCGCCACCGCCAAACCCGCCAGCGCGCTGAAACCTGTAAGGGCAAGGAAGATCGACTGCCAACCGGTGGTGTTAACCAACAGACCGCCCAGCATTGGCGCGAGAATCGGTGCCAGGCCCATCACCAGCATCAGCTGCGAAAACACTTTCGCTGAACCCACGGCATCACACTTGTCACTGACCACCGCCCTGGAAATCACCATCCCCGCACACCCGCCAAGCGCCTGAACAAAGCGTGCGCCGATCAGCCATTCCAGGTTCGGCGCATAAGCGCATGCCAAGGAAGCGGCGGTGAACAATCCAACACCGGCCAGCAGAGGAATGCGTCGCCCGAAACGGTCAGCCACCGGGCCATAGGCCAGTTGGCCGATGGACAAACCGAGGAAATACGCTGCCAGTGTCAGTTGAACGTGTTTTTCGTCCGTACCGAAAGCAAGGGCCATGGCCGGAAAGGCCGGCAGATAGAAATCGATCGCCAGCGGACCGAAAGCGCTCAACGCGCCAAGAATCAGAATGGTACGGAAGTTCATCAGGCATCCAGTGGGGCAGAAGTCAGCAGCCCGACAGTCTAGCCCCGCATGGATGCCTTGAACATTACGATAGCTCGCTAACTATTAAAAAGCTCAGGCCAATTTGACGCCATAGCCCTCTTCGCTGATCGCCTCGATCACCTGCTGCTCTGTCAGCGCACTTTCGACGCCGACTTCTTTCGCCGCCAGATCGACCCGTACACTGGCCGCCGGGTCTTTAGCCTGAACAGCTTGAGTGATGGCCTTGACGCAATGCCCGCAGGACATACCTTCAACATTGAACACTTGCATGCAATGACTCCTTTGATGAGGCTCTTGAATAAGGTTGAGAACAGTCTTGAGCTTGCCACTGTGGCAAGGTCAAGTTCTTGAGTGACCTGCCGGGCTGGCAATCGGCGCCGCGCTCGGCCAAGCTGCCCACATTAACGACTCGACTTCAGGAGATTCAGCCATGCGCTG
This sequence comes from Pseudomonas sp., assembly GCF_050739655.1. Classification (GTDB taxonomy): domain Bacteria; phylum Pseudomonadota; class Gammaproteobacteria; order Pseudomonadales; family Pseudomonadaceae; genus Aquipseudomonas. The sequence goes on from NZ_JBOIBY010000449.1 coordinate 7,246, forward strand.
GTCAGTTTTCAGCCTGTTTGGCTGCCTCAGCCTTTTCGCCGCCGTGCCGCCGGTCAACGCCGCCGGGGAGGACTATGGCGTGCTGATCATTTCCCGCGAACGGCTGGAAGTGGCGACCAGCTGCGAAATCGGCGTGTACATTCAAGACCATTTGGCGGCGCGGCTGTTCCAGGAGCAAACCACGTCGTTCAACCTCCCGCCGGGCAATGTTTCCCTGCGCCTCAAACTGTTGCCAGGCCAGGCACCCGGGTGCAACCCGGGCATGCTGGCACCAGGTTCGCAGGACATCCAACTTCGAGCCGGCGATGTGCTCAAGTACCGGATTGCCATGACGCAGGACGGGATGTATCTGAAGCGCGCAGGCTTGGGGTACTGAGTCGCCGGTCAAAAAGATCGCAGCCTTCGGCAGCTACATGCGTACACATACCTATGTAGGAGCTGCCGAAGGCTGCGATCTTTTGCTTTGCAAAATGGCGCTTGACCTTGCCAGCATGGGAAGGTTGATCCTGTAGGCATCTTCTACAGGGAGCGTGATCAATGTCCGAATCCACCACTTTTGATCTGCCGATTGCCGGCATGACCTGTGCCAGCTGCGCCGGGCGTGTCGAGCGAGCCTTGAGCAAAGTCATCGGTGCCAGTGCCGTCAGCGTCAACCTCGCCACCGAACAGGCCCGTGTCCAGGCCCCCGCCGACAGCCTGCCAGCCTTGATGGATGCAGTGCAAAAGGCCGGTTACAGCGTGCCGCAACAAAGTATCGAATTGAACATCGACGGCATGACCTGCGCCTCCTGCGTCGGTCGCGTCGAGCGCGCGCTGAACAAAGTGCCGGGGGTCAAAAGCGTCAGCGTTAACCTGGCCAACGAACGGGCGCACCTGGAACTGCTCGGACAGATCGACCCGCAAACCTTGATCGCCGCCGTGACCAAGGCCGGTTATGCCGCCAGCGTTTGGGAAGCCGAACATCCGTCAACCGACACCCAACAGAACCGCCTGCACCGTGAGCGTTGGGCCCTGATCGCAGCCATCACCCTCGCCCTGCCGCTGGTGCTACCGATGTTGCTGCAACCGTTCGGCGTACATTGGATGCTCCCAGCCTGGGCGCAATTCGCCTTGGCAACGCCGGTGCAGTTCATCTTGGGCGCACGGTTTTATGCCGCGGCATGGAAAGCCGTGCGGGCCGGTGCCGGGAACATGGATTTGCTGGTCGCCTTGGGCACCAGTGCCGGTTATGGCTTGAGTGTCTACGAATGGGCGACCGCCGCCGGGGGTATGCCGCATCTTTATTTCGAAGCTTCGGCGGTGGTGATCGCCTTGGTGCTACTGGGCAAGTATCTGGAGAGTCGCGCTAAACGCCAGACCGCCAGCGCCATCCGCGCCCTCGAAGCGTTACGCCCGGAGCGGGCAATTCAGGTGATCGACGGCCGCGAGCAGGAAGTCGCGATCAGCGCCCTGCGCCTCAATGACCTGGTGATGGTCAAACCCGGTGAGCGCTTTCCGGTGGATGGGGAAGTGGTCGACGGCCAGAGCCATGCCGACGAAGCGCTGATCAGCGGCGAAAGCCTGCCAGTGCCGAAACAACCCGGTGACAAGGTCACCGGCGGTGCCATCAATGGTGAGGGTCGATTGTTGGTCCGCACACAGGCCCTCGGGGCAGAAACCGTACTGGCGCGCATCATTCGTTTAGTGGAAGACGCTCAAGCGGCGAAAGCACCGATCCAGAAACTGGTGGATAAAGTCAGTCAGATCTTCGTTCCCGTGGTGCTGTTGCTGGCCCTGGCCACTCTGATTGGCTGGTGGCTGTACGGTGCGCCACTGGAAACCGCGCTGATCAACGCCGTCGCGGTGCTGGTCATCGCCTGCCCTTGCGCACTGGGCCTGGCAACACCGACCGCGATCATGGCCGGCACCGGAGTAGCGGCTCGTCACGGGATTCTGATCAAGGACGCCGAAGCGCTGGAGCGTGCCCATGAAGTCAGCTCAGTGGTATTCGACAAGACGGGCACCCTGACTTCCGGAACCCCGCGCATCGCTCATTTGAGCGCCATCGACGGCGACGAATCCGCCCTGCTGCAACTGGCCGGAGCCCTGCAACGGGGTAGTGAGCATCCTTTGGCCAAAGCCGTTTTGGACGCCTGCACCGAACGTGCGCTGCCGGTCGCCGACGTCACCGACAGCCAGTCCCTGACCGGGCGCGGTATTGCCGGCACCCTTGGAGGCAAGCGACTGGCGCTGGGCAATCGGCGCTTGCTCGAAGAAAGCGGCTTGAGCGCTGGTGCCTTGGCTGAGTCAGCCTGCGCGTGGGAAACCGAAGGTCGAACTCTGTCCTGGCTGATCGAACAAAGTCCCGAGTCTCGGGTGCTGGGCCTGTTCGCCTTTGGTGACACCCTCAAGCCCGGTGCACTGCAAGCGGTGCAGCAACTGAACGCACGCCACATCAGTAGCCACTTGCTGACCGGTGACAACCACGGCAGTGCCCAAGTGGTTGCCCAGGCGCTGGGCATTGCTGACGTTCACGCCGAAGTGCTGCCAGCGGACAAGGCCGCTACGGTCGAGGCCTTGAAGAAAACCAGAGTGGTGGCGATGGTCGGCGACGGCATCAATGATGCCCCGGCGCTGGCCGCCGCCGACATTGGCATCGCCATGGGTGGTGGCACGGATGTGGCCATGCACGCGGCCGGAGTCACCCTGATGCGCGGTGATCCGCGCCTGGTACCAGCCGCACTGGAGATCAGTCGCAAAACCTACGCGAAGATCCGCCAGAACCTGTTCTGGGCCTTCGTCTATAACCTGATCGGCATTCCACTGGCGGCCTTCGGCTTCCTCAACCCGGTGCTGGCCGGCGCGGCGATGGCACTGTCCAGCGTCAGCGTCGTGAGCAATGCGTTACTGTTGAAAACCTGGAAGCCCAAGGATCTGGAGGACAACCGATGAACATCGGCCAAGCGGCCCGCCACAGCGGCCTGAGCGCAAAAATGATCCGTTATTACGAGTCCATCGGTTTGCTCAAGGCGGCCCATCGCGCCGACAGCGGTTATCGGATGTACGGGGATGAAGATTTGCACACCTTGGCGTTCATCAAGCGCTCTCGGGACCTGGGGTTTTCCCTGGAGGAAGTCGGCAAGCTGCTGACTTTGTGGCAGGACCGGCAGCGCGCCAGCGCCGATGTGAAGGCGTTGGCCCGGCAGCATATTGATGAGCTGAACCGCAAGATCCGCGAACTGGGCCAGTTGCGCGATACCTTGCAGGATCTGGTTGAGCATTGTCAGGGGGATCATCGGCCGGATTGTCCGATTCTCAAGAATCTGGAGTCGGGTTGCTGTACTACATCGGTTCGGACCTGAAACATTGGTGCTGAATGTGCCGGCTTCTTCCCGGGCAAGCCCGCTCCCACAGGCTTTGTGCCAGCCACGCCATTTGCGAATGACCTGCCCCCGGTAGGAGCTGCCGCAGGCTGCGATCTTTTGATTTTGCTTTAAAACAAAATCAAAAGATCGCAGCCTCGTTTCACTCGTCAGCTCCTACAGGCGATATAACGATTGAATTTGCGCATAAAAAACCCGGCCGAAGCCGGGTTTTTGTTAACCGATCACTGCATCCACGGTGGAGGCGGTTCTTCGGTTTTGCCTGGCGGGGCATCGTCTGCGGAGCGTGCCGCTTGTTTGCGCTCTTCATCCAGGCGTGCAGCCTCGATTTCACGCATGATGCCGCCTACATCGGCCAGTTCTTCCGTATCGGCGAACTCGCCGGTCAGCACGCTACCCGGGTGCAGGGTGCCCGCCTCATACAACGCCCACATTTCCTTGGCGTACTTGGTCTTTTTCAACTCTGGCGCAAACCGTCCGAAGTAGGACGCCATGTTGCCCACATCCCGCTCCAGCATGCTGAACGCGTGGTTGTTGCCCGCCGCGTCCACCGCTTGCGGCAAGTCGATGATCACAGGGCCTGTCGGGGTCAGCAGCACGTTGAACTCGGACAGGTCACCGTGCACCAGGCCGGTACACAACATCAGCACGATCTGCGAAATCAGGAACGCGTGATACTCACGCGCCTGATCCGGCTCCAGCACCACGTCGTTCAGTCGCGGCGCGGCATCGCCGTACTCGTCGGCCACCAACTCCATGAGCAATACGCCTTCAAGGAAGTCATACGGCTTGGGCACTCGCACACCGGCATTGGCCAAGCGGAACAGCGCCGCCACTTCGGCGTTCTGCCAAGCGTCTTCGGTTTCCTTGCGGCCAAACTTGGAGCCTTTGGCCATCGCCCGGGCCTGACGGCTGTTGCGTACCTTGCGACCTTCCTGATACTCGGCCGCCTGACGGAAACTGCGTTTATTCGCCTCCTTGTAGACTTTCGCGCAACGTAACTGGTTACCGCAGCGCACCACATAAACAGCTGCTTCTTTACCACTCATGAGTGGGCGCAGCACCTCGTCGACCAGACCGTCCTCGATCAGGGGTTCAATGCGTTTTGGAGTCTTCATCAGCTTTTATTGTGGGT
>NZ_JBOIBY010000450.1:0-1434 GCF_050739655.1 Pseudomonas sp.
CGAGCTGGATATCAATCCGGACCTGTGGTTTTTCGCCTGCCACTTCGAAGGTGATCCGGTGATGCCGGGCTGCCTGGGCCTCGACGCCATGTGGCAACTGGTCGGCTTCTTCCTGGGCTGGCAAGGCCTGCCGGGCCGCGGTCGCGCCCTGGGTTCGGGCGAAGTGAAATTCTTCGGTCAGGTCCTGCCGACCGCCAAGAAAGTCACCTATAACATTCATATCAAACGCGTCCTCAAGGGCAAGCTGAACCTGGCCATCGCCGATGGTTCGGTGACTGTCGACGGCCGCGAAATCTACACCGCCGAAGGCCTCCGGGTCGGCGTTTTCACTTCCACTGACAACTTCTAAGGGTTATTCGCATGCGCCGCGTCGTTATCACTGGTCTGGGCATTGTTTCGTGCCTGGGCAATGACAAAGAGACCGTCTCCGCTAACCTGCGTGCAAGCCGCCCTGGCATCCGGTTCAACCCGGAATATGCCGAAATGGGTCTGCGTAGCCAGGTTTCCGGCTCCATCGACCTCAATCTTGAAGAACTGATCGATCGCAAGATCTATCGCTTCGTCGGCCACGCGGCAGCTTATGCCTACCTGGCCATGAAAGACGCTATCGCTGACTCCGGCCTGACCGAAGAGCAAGTGTCCAACCCGCGTACTGGCCTGGTGGCTGGCTCGGGCGGTGCTTCCACGCTGAACCAGATGGAAGCGCTGGACATCCTGCGCGAGAAAGGCGTCAAGCGCGTCGGCCCATACCGCGTAACGCGGACCATGAGCAGCACCGTATCCGCTTGCCTGGCCACGCCATTCAAGATCAAGGGCCTGAACTACTCCATCGCTTCTGCCTGCGCCACCAGTGCTCACTGCATCGGTACTGCCATGGAACAGATCCAGATGGGCAAGCAGGACATCGTCTTCGCCGGTGGTGGTGAAGAAGAGCACTGGAGCCAATCGTTCCTGTTCGACGCCATGGGCGCTCTGTCCAGCAAGCGTAACGACACCCCGGAACAAGCTTCCCGTGCCTACGACAAAGACCGTGACGGTTTCGTCATCGCTGGCGGTGGCGGCATGGTCGTGGTTGAAGAGCTGGAACACGCTCTGGCCCGTGGCGCGAAAATCTACGCGGAAATCGTTGGCTACGGCGCGACCTCCGACGGCTACGACATGGTTGCCCCAAGTGGCGAAGGCGCGATCCGCTGCATGCAGATGGCGATGTCCACCGTTGATACTCCGATCGACTACCTGAACACCCACGGCACTTCGACCCCGGTCGGCGACGTCGCGGAAATGAAAGGTGTGCGTGAAGTGTTCGGCGACAAGGCTCCGGCCATCAGCTCCACCAAGAGCCTGTCGGGTCACTCCCTGGGCGCCGCAGGCGTTCACGAAGCGATCTACTGCATGCTGATGATGGAAGGCAACTTCATTGCCGGCTCCGCCAAC
>NZ_JBOIBY010000451.1:0-1201 GCF_050739655.1 Pseudomonas sp.
CTGCCAAGCTTTCCATTCGGGAGCTAAGTCGTAATATGGTTTTTTTGTAGTTGATGGTAAAGCGATTCCTTGAATGACGTTTTGTGGGCTGATGGGGGCGAGGAGCGATCCCCGGTGCATCTAAAAGATCGCAGCCATCAATAGCGCCCTGCTGGCAGCGTTGGAGGTTAACCGCCAACCATGCAGTCACGCTATCGAGCCATGAGCCCATAAAAACCATTTCATTGAATGTTCCATTTGCTTCAAGGGACGAACACAGGCTTCAAAAACTCCATAACACCCTGTGGGAGCGAGCTTGCCCGCCCCCACAGGATTCGTTTTTACTTCAGGTCCGACTCAGTCAGCTCAACACAAATTAATCGCGATCTTCGAGCGGGCTAGTTCGACCTGCTTCAACTCGATGATGCGCAGCAGCGACTGAGTGCAATTCAGGCGTTACTGGATGAGTTACAGGGGAAGTTGTTTACCTGAGCAGAGTTTGGCAAACATTGCACACGATTGCCATCATTGCTGAGTGTCGGTGTTTTCATTAGTTTTGGATTGCCCGCATAAAGCGGGTCACTTAAAAATATTAAAAGGATTTTAATGATGACTATTTTCACTAATGAGTGGGCGGCATGGGAAGCGGCCGCTGTAGGTTACCTGCTCAAACATGCAAGTTTTGGTCAGCCCTTCGAGCAGACTGCAATTGCAGCAGCCCAGCTCGCTGATGCACTGATTCTGGAAATGCGTAAACGTCAACGTGCCTGATTGTAATTAGCTGAGCGCGTTCAAAAAGAACCCCGTCATATTGGTCGGGGTTCTTTTTTTATGAGGGGTCGAGATAATATTGCACTCTTTTTAGTAGGCATACCGCAACATCGTATGGGGTAAGTGCCGCAATACGAAGAAGCCGAACAGGGCCACTAACGCCGGTAGCAGCAGCCACCAGACCTTGGGCGGCATTGCGTTCAGTGGTGCCTGACGTTGATTCAGCCAGAGGCTGGCTGCGCAGACGCAGGCCGCCAGCATTGCTCCAGCCAATACATCCGTCGGCCAATGCGCGCCGAGGTAAACCCTGGAGAGGGCAATCGCCAAGGCTGGAATACAACCCAGTACTAACCAGGTCAATCGCATCCGTGGCGGTTGTCCACGCCCGGCAAGTACGGCGAGGGTTAGAAACAGCGCGAAAGAACCCGAGGCGTGACCACTTGGCATGCTG
>NZ_JBOIBY010000452.1:0-2765 GCF_050739655.1 Pseudomonas sp.
GCTCCTACCCCTGGAATGCATTCCCCTGTAGGAGCTGCCGCAGGCTGCGATCTTTTGCTTTTGCTTTTCCGGTCAGACCGGATCGCTACCCAACACCACATTCAACGCACTGCGCGCATCATCAAGCTGCACCAGCGTCGCATGCCGCGCACCCAGGGCGTCGCGGTTTTCGATGGCGGTGAGAATGGCTTTGTGCCGTGGCAACGCCAATTCATGCAGGTTCGGTCGTTGGTTGGAGTGTTTCAAGGCTTCGGCGATGGCCACCGACAGCATGTTGCACAAGTTGGCCAGCAAGTCGTTGTGGGTCGCGTCGGCAATACGGCTATGGAAGTCCAGGTCCGGTTGCAGCAAGGCTTCCGGTGTCGGCGCCGCTTCCATGCGTTGATAGGCTTCACCGATGGAGGCGATGTCGTCGTCGGTGGCAAATTGCGCAGCGAGGGCCGCAGCGGCGGGTTCGATGATGCTGCGCACACTGGTCAACAGATTGAAGAATTCATTCTGCGGGCTGCTTTGCATCAGCCAGTGCAACACGTCCGGGTCGAGCATGTGCCATTCACGACGCGGCTTGACCACGGTGCCGACCCGCGGGCGGGAATACACCAGGCCCTTGGCGACCAGGACCCGAGTGGCTTCGCGCAGTACCGGCCGACTGACGGCATATTCCTCGCACAACAGGGCCTCGGCGGGCAGTTTGTCGTCGGGCAGGAACCGTCCCGAGACGATCTGCATGCCCAGTTCCTGGACGATGCGCGAGTGCATGCTTTTACGGTCGGAGGGTTTGCGGTAATCCATGGGGAACGGCGCGGTCCTGTGCGATGGGGTGTCGCGCATGATAACAGGCGCGGCGCGAACTTGAGGCAAGCGTAGATGATCGTTCCCACGCTCTGCGTGGGAATGCCACATCGGACGCTCCGCGTTCGGCTTTAGAAGGAGGGACGCGGAGCGTCCCGGGCTGCATTCCCACGCGGAGCGTGGGAATGATCATGCGCGAAGGTCAGTGAGAGTGACGCGGTACTTCGGCCCCACGGCAGCCAACCAGGAAGTCGAAGTCGCAACCCTGATCTGCCTGCAATACATGGTCGATGTACAGCTGGCGATAGCCGCCTACCAGCAATTGTTGTGGCGGTTGTAAATCGGCCATACGTGCTGCCAGTTCGGCGTCTGGAATGTCCAGGTGCAAACGGCCGCTGGCGCAGTCGAGTTCGATCCAGTCGCCTTCCTTCACCGCCGCCAATGGACCGCCAGCCGCCGCTTCCGGCGCAACGTGCAGGACAACGGTGCCGTACGCCGTGCCGCTCATGCGCGCATCGGAAATACGCACCATGTCCGTCACACCTTGGGCCAGCAGCTTGGCCGGAAGGCCCATGTTGCCGACTTCGGCCATGCCCGGATAACCCTTCGGCCCACAGTTTTTCATGACCAGAATCGAGTTCGCATCCACGTCCAGCTCCGGGTCGTTGATCCGCGCCTTGTACATGTCGAAGTTCTCGAACACCACGGCGCGTCCACGATGTTGCATCAGCTCCGGGGTGGCGGCGGACGGCTTGAGTACCGCGCCCAGTGGCGCCAGGTTGCCGCGCAATACGCAGATGCCGCCATCGGCGCGGATCGGGTTGTCGAGTGTGCGGATCACTTCGTCCTGGCCGTAGATCGGCACATCTTTGGTGTTCTCGCCGATGGATTTGCCGTTAACGGTCAAGGCGTTGGGATTGGGGATCAGGTTGGCTTCGCCGAGACGACGCAGGACGGCTGGCAAACCGCCGGCGTAGTAGAACTCTTCCATCAGGAAACGGCCGGACGGTTGCAGGTCGACGATGGTCGGCATGCCACGGCCGATACGAGTCCAGTCGTCCAGGTCCAGTTCGACGCCGATACGGCCGGCAATGGCTTTGAGATGGATCACGGCGTTGGTCGAGCCGCCAATGGCGGCGTTCACGCGGATGGCGTTTTCGAAGGCTTCCTTGGTCAGGATCTTCGACAGCTTCAAGTCTTCACGCACCATCTCTACGGCGCGCATGCCAGACATGTGCGCCAACACATAGCGACGGGCGTCAACGGCGGGAATGGCCGCGTTGTGGGGCAGGGAAGTACCAAGCGCTTCGGCCATGCAGGCCATGGTCGAGGCGGTGCCCATGGTGTTGCAGGTACCGGCCGAACGGGACATGCCACCCTCGGCGGCCAGGAAGTCGTCAATGGTGATGGTGCCGGCCTTGACCTGTTCGCTCAGTTGCCAGACCACCGTGCCGGAACCGATGTCCTGACCCTTGTGCTTGCCATTGAGCATCGGCCCGCCCGTAACGACGATCGCAGGCACATCGCAACTGGCCGCGCCCATCAGCAGTGCCGGGGTGGTTTTGTCGCAACCGGTCAGCAGCACTACGCCATCAATCGGGTTGCCGCGAATCGCTTCTTCGACGTCCATGCTCGCCAGATTGCGGGTCAGCATGGCGGTGGGGCGCAGGTTGGATTCACCGTTGGAGAACACCGGAAACTCCACCGGGAAGCCCCCGGCTTCGATCACACCGCGTTTGACGTGCTCGGCGATCTGGCGGAAATGCGCGTTGCACGGCGTCAACTCCGACCAGGTGTTGCAGATGCCGATGATCGGCTTGCCATGGAACTGGTGGTCGGCGATGCCCTGATTCTTCATCCAGCTGCGGTACATGAAGCCGTTCTTGTCGGCGGTGCCAAACCATTGGGCGGAGCGCAGGGTGGGTTTCTTATCAGACATGATCGATTCTCTTATTGTATGACTATATTGTTCG
>NZ_JBOIBY010000453.1:0-1664 GCF_050739655.1 Pseudomonas sp.
GGCTCCACCTCTGTCGAGGGTGAATGTAACTACTTCAACCTAATCAGGGTCTGTGGCCCTCACGTGCAGCTTGAAATGTATAGAAGCAAGAATAGCGGTGAGTTCAGCAGATTTATGAGTTGGAACGCTGACATACGACTTTCAGAAGCAGGCAAGCGGACGGTTTTGTCCGCTTGGCGGAAGGTAAGCCGTGAGTGAGAACGAACGCCCCAAGGTAGACGCACTTATCCTTGACATGGATAACACACTGTATGACTGGGTGGCGTTCTTTGTCCCGGCGCTCTACGCGATGGCCGAGGTAGTCGGCAAACTACTACATGTGCCAACAGAACTAGTTCTGCGCGAACTTCGTGAAGTCCATCGGACGTACGGTAACACCGAGCATCCGTTCGCGCTGCTGGAAACCAGGTTGGTTCAATCAGCGTTCCCACGGGCGACTCGGCAGGAGGCTCATGACGCACTCCAGCCCGCATTTCGCGCTTTCAACAAGGAGCGCGCCACCCGCCTTCGCTTGTATCCGGAAGTCGCATCTACTTTGGCCACAGTGCGCGCCGCTGGGTGCCGCGTGTTCGGTCACACAGAGGCGACGGTAGTAAACATCGAATACCGTCTTCAGAAGCTTAAGATTGCGGACTTTTTTGATAAAGTTTTCGCTAGTAAGTGGAATGGCCTTTCGCACCCGCAGGGTAGAGACTCTAAAGGTTCTGGCCAGCGTGTCCTTGTTTTGCCTACAGTGGCCCGCAAGCCAGACCCTGAGGCATTGCGAGTACTGCTTAATGAAATCCATGCTGTTCCAAGCCGGACCCTCTACGTTGGAGATAGTTTGAGTCGGGACGTGCAGATGGCCAATCAGGCTGGCGTTTTGGCGGCATGGGCTAAGTATGGGTCAAGCAACCAGAAAGAACTATGGGAGAAACTAGTTCACGTATCTCATTGGGCAGGGGAGAGCGTCGCAGCCGTCGATAGCGAAAGGTCGGGTCATGTGCCCCTCAAGCTGAAGTACCGCTCGATTACCAGATTTGGGCAGCTCTTAGAAGAGTATGTGTTTACAGCGCACAACGGCGAGCCTAACGCGACTACTTAGAGACGGTCAATTCGTATTGATTGCAGCTGATCGTTCGTTCTGTAGCTGAGCGACCAACGCACCGATTTCTGTTTCCCAGGCCAAAGTTTCGAGCTTTACCACATCGTCGATTTGCTTGTTAAATTGGATAAGAAATTGAAGGCGTTTTCGGACGTTAGCTTCCCCATCGGCCTTCGCTTTGAAAGAAAGTTGCGACCAGTGAGGCCGAAAGGCGACAAGAAGCCGAGAGACTTCCTGGCTTGCTGATATGTCGCGCATCCAGCCCGCGGACAAACCGAAGAATTTGTCAAATGCCACCAGCGTTGCCGCGAGTAACAAAAATGCGTAGCCCAACGAGACTGCGTTCTGGCTCGGCACGAGCAACTGAATCAGAGGGCCTCTTAGGGCGCCACAAACCATCGCGAGAGCGCGTAGGAGCTGCGAGGAAACCCCTCTTGATCCGCTTGTCGTTAGATACCATGCGCTGATTTGGGTGTCGCGTCCCTCCGAGTACTCAAATAGTTCTTGGAGTGCGCGCTCAGGGTCACGCCAGTCGTCTGGAGTGGTTACTGGAAAAGGTGAGACTTGGAGGTCGAGGCGC
>NZ_JBOIBY010000454.1:0-3047 GCF_050739655.1 Pseudomonas sp.
GCCACAAAATCTCCAGCAAACACTGATACCTGTGGGAGCGGGCTTGCCCGCGAAGAGGCCATGACATTCAACATAGTTGTTAAATGTTGAATTACCCTCGCAAGCAAACTCGCTCCCGTTCGGGGGTATTAAGTACGGTACTCGGCGTTGATCTTCACGTATTCGTGGGACAGATCAGTGGTCCAGATCGTTTCGCTGCAATCACCACGACCCAGCTCGATACGGATGGTGATTTCTTCCCGCTGCATCACTGCCGAGCCCTGGGCTTCGGTGTAAGTCGCGGCACGGGCGCCACGGCTGGCGATGCACACTTCGCCGAGGAACACGTCGATCTTGCTCACGTCCAGGTTCGGGACGCCGGCGCGGCCAACGGCTGCCAGGATGCGACCCCAGTTCGGATCGGAAGCGAAAAGCGCAGTCTTGATCAGCGGCGAATGAGCCACGGTGTAACCAACGTCCAGACATTCCTGGTGATTGCCACCGCCGTTGACTTCAACGGTCACGAACTTGGTTGCGCCTTCGCCGTCACGCACGATGGCTTGCGCCACGTCCATGCAAACCTCGAACACCGCTTGCTTGAGCTTGGCAAACAGTTCGCCTTCGGCGCGGGTGATTTCCGACAATGCCGCCTGACCGGTAGCGATCAGCATGCAGCAGTCGTTGGTCGAGGTGTCGCCGTCGATGGTGATGCGGTTGAACGACTTGTTGGCACCATCGAGCATCAGGTTTTGCAGCACGTCACGGGAAACTTTGGCGTCAGTGGCGATGTAGCCGAGCATGGTGGCCATGTTCGGGCGAATCATGCCCGCGCCTTTGCTGATACCGGTAACAGTGACGGTCACGCCGTCGTGCTGGAACTGGCGGCTGGCACCTTTAGGCAAGGTGTCGGTGGTCATGATGCCGGTGGCGGCAGCTTCCCAGTTATTCACCGACAGGTCGTCCAGGGCGGCTTGCAATGCACCTTCGATTTTCTCGACTGGCAGCGGCTCGCCGATCACGCCGGTAGAGTAAGGCAGCACCTGGCTGGCATCGACACCGGTCAGCTCGGCCAGTTTGGCGCAGGTGCGCTCGGCGGCGGCCCGGCCCGGCTCACCGGTACCGGCGTTGGCATTGCCGGTGTTGGTCAGCAAGTAACGCACCGGGCCTTGCACGCGCTGCTTGGCCAGGATCACCGGGGCTGCGCAGAAGGCGTTCAAGGTGAACACGCCAGCGACGGTCGAGCCTTCGACACAGCGCATGACCACGACATCCTTGCGCCCCGGGCGCTTGATACCGGCCGAGGCAATACCGAGTTCAAAACCGGCAACCGGGTGCAACGTTGGCAAAGGACCAAGACCAACAGCCATGAATGCGTTCCTCACTAGATGATGTCTGCACCGCTCGACAGGAGCGGTGGTGTAAATGGCAAAACGCCGCGACGGCAGGAGCCGGTCGCGGCGCAGGTATTTCAGCGTTTCAAACGGGTTTTACTGGATCTGCCCGTGGCAATGCTTGAACTTCTTGCCCGAACCGCAGTAGCACAGCTCGTTGCGGCCCAGCTTCTGCTCGTTGCGCACCGGTGCGGTGGCGAGGGCAACATCGACCTCTTCACCCAATGTTTCGGGCTGCTCCAGACCTGGAGCCTCTTCATGCAGGAATTGCATGCGCGCCGCGAGGGCTTCGGCTTCCTGGCGCAGGCGTGCTTCTTCTTCGGCCGGATCTTCGCGACGAACCTGAACATGCGACAACACACGGATCGAGTCGCGCTTGATCGAATCCAGCAGCTCGGAGAACAGCGTGAACGACTCGCGCTTGTATTCCTGCTTCGGGTTCTTCTGGGCATAGCCACGCAAGTGAATGCCGTGACGCAGGTGGTCCATGGTCGACAGGTGGTCTTTCCACAGATCGTCCAGAACGCGCAGAACGATTTGCTTCTCGAAGGTGCGCAGCGCTTCGGCGCCAGCCTGATCTTCTTTTTCTTTGTACGCGGCGATCAGTTCCTGCATCAGTTTCTCGCGCAGGGTTTCTTCGTACAGGTGATCGTCTTCGTCGAGCCATTGCTGAATCGGCAGCGCCACACCGAAGTCGCTCTGCAGCGCAGCTTCCAGACCGGCCACGTCCCACTGCTCAGGCAGCGATTGCGGTGGAATGTGCGCACTGACGGTAGCGCTGAGTACGTCCTGGCGGAAGTCGGCGATGGTTTCACCGATGTTGTCCGCGGCCAGCAACGTGTTACGCATGTGATAGATCACTTTACGCTGTTCGTTGTTGACGTCGTCGAACTCGAGCAGTTGCTTGCGAATGTCGAAGTTGCGGCCTTCAACCTTGCGCTGAGCCTTTTCAATGGCGTTGGTCACCATGCGGTGCTCGATCGCTTCGCCAGGCTGCATGCCCAGGGCCTTCATGAAGTTCTTCACCCGGTCAGAGGCGAAGATACGCATCAGGCTGTCTTCAAGCGACAGGTAGAAACGGCTGGAACCGGCGTCACCCTGACGACCGGCACGACCACGCAACTGGTTGTCGATACGGCGCGATTCGTGACGTTCGGAGGCAATTACCTGCAAACCACCCGACTCGAGCACTTGCTGGTGACGCTTCTGCCAGTCGGCCTTGATCTGGGCAATCTGCTCAGGGGTCGGGTTTTCCAGCGACGCGACTTCCACTTCCCAGTTACCGCCCAACAGGATGTCGGTACCACGACCGGCCATGTTGGTGGCGATGGTCAGTGCGCCTGGGCGACCGGCCTGGGCGATGATCTCGGCTTCTTTTTCGTGGAACTTGGCGTTCAGGACCTTGTGCTCGATGCCTTCCTTGTTGAGCAGGTCGGACATGCGCTCGGAGGTTTCGATGGTCGCAGTACCCACCAGCACCGGACGGCCCGCGGCCATGCTTTCCTTGATGTCAGTGACGATTGCCGCATATTTCTCGTCGGCGGTCAGGAACACCAGGTCGTTGTAGTCTTTACGGGCCAGCGGCTTGTTCGTCGGAATGACGATGACCTGCAAGCCATAGATCTGATGGAACTCGAACGCTTCGGTGTCGGCCGTACCGGTCATGCCGGACAGTTT
>NZ_JBOIBY010000455.1:0-1547 GCF_050739655.1 Pseudomonas sp.
TTGGCTTACCAGGAAATCCCTGACAACAAGCAAGTGACCATCGTTGCGACAGTAGGGCCCAACGGCTGAGGTAGTGGTTTATGCAAGTTAAGCGTTTTTTCGCCGCCGATATGCGTCAGGCCATGAAACTGGTTCGTGATGAGCTGGGCTCCGATGCCGCCATTATCGGCAACCGTCGTATTGCCGGCGGTGTCGAGCTGACGGCTGCCCTGGATTACAAGCTTTCTGCGCTGGCCCCGCGTGTTCCGAACATGGAACTCGAAGACGAGCTGCGCAAGACTCAGTCGCGGATCGTCACCGCACAGGCCGAATTGAGCCTGCGCAGCGAGGGCGAGAGCGACAATGCCACCAATCGCCAATTGTTCGCCGGCCTGCCGCTGACCGCCGCCGAGCCGCTGATGGAGCCGACCTACGCCGAGCCTCGTCGCCCTGCGCCAGCGCCTGCTCCAGCCGCCGCTGTTGATGCCCGGGTGTTTGATTCGATGCGTTTCGAGCTCAACAGCCTGCGCGAACTCATGGAAGTACAGCTAGGCTCTTTAGCCTGGAATCAGTTGCAAGGCAGCAGCCCGGGTCAGGCCAACCTCTGGCGTCGCCTGCAGCGCATTGGTCTGTCTGGCCCGTTGTCGCGCGATTTGCTGGCGCTGGTGACCGACATTCAAGAACCTCGTCAGGCCTGGCGCATGTTGCTGGCTCACCTGGCGCGGATGATCGCCACGCCGGAAATCGAGCCGCTGGAAGAGGGCGGTGTGATTGCCATGGTCGGTCCCGCCGGCATGGGCAAGACCACCACTCTGGCCAAGCTGGCGGCCCGTTACGTGCTCAAGTACGGCGCGCAGAACATCGCGCTGGTGAGCATGGACAGCTTCCGTATCGGTGCCCAGGAGCAGCTCAAGACCCTGGGTCGAATTCTCAATGTGTCAGTGACCCACGTCGACCCGGGGCAATCGCTGGTGCAGGCGCTGGATCCGTTGCTGCGCAAGCGTGTGGTGTTGATCGATACCGCCGGCCTGCAGGCCAGCGATCCGGCACTGCGCATGCAGCTCGAAAGCCTCGCCGGTCGTGGCATTCGGTCGAAAAATTATCTGGTATTGGCAACCACCAGCCAGAAGCAGGTTCTAACGGCTGCCTACCACAGTTACAAGCGCTGCGGGCTCGCTGGCTGCATCCTGACTAAACTGGATGAAACGGCAAGTCTGGGCGAGGTATTGAGCCTGGCCATCGGTCATGAATTGCCGGTGGCCTACCTGACCGACGGTCCGCGGATTCCGGATGATTTGCATCTGCCGCGTCGTCATCAACTGGTCAGTCGTGCCGTCAGCGTGCAAATGCAGGAAGAACCCAGCGAAGAAGCCATGGCTGACATGTTCGCTGATATCTACCACAGCCCCACCAAGCAGGTAGGCTGAGGTGACAATGAATAGTTTTTGTACCTACATCGATGGTCTGCCATGCATTGTTCCGTTTGTGAACGCGCAGCCAGTAATGTGGCCTCCGTCTATGCAAGACAAGGTAAAGAAATAACATGGGCAGCATGCATCCCGTACAGG
>NZ_JBOIBY010000456.1:0-33681 GCF_050739655.1 Pseudomonas sp.
GTCGAACACATTGCATGTAGGTGCAGCGAAGCCAACCGGAGGGCAATGCCCCCGGATGAATGCCGGAGCGAAGGTACGCCGAGCCTCAGCGAGGGGCCGTACGAAAGGGGCGAGACCTTTTGGTTCCTTTTGGGGCGTTTGCCAAAAGGGACTCGCCGTAAGGGCGAAACCATAAGCCGCCGTTACCGCAGGAATGGATATGTACTCAGTCAGCAAAATACAGGTCGGCTATCAGGCCGCTATCGCTGGCAAGCCAGCTCCCACAGGGGGTGGGTACAACTGCTAGATATATTCCGGCTGGCAGGCCGCCTTCGCGAGCAGGCTCGCTCCCACAATGTGATCTGCGTACGGACCAGACAACCAGGTCGGCCGGTAGGCCGCCTCGGTTGCTTTTGATCTGCCCGCCCCCTCGGGAGGCTGAGTGGAGGCGTTTATCCGGGGATGGGCGCGTAGCGCCGTTCGACGCAGTCGAACACATTGCATGTAGGTGCCAGCGAAGCCAACCGGAGGGCGATGCCCCCGGATGGACACCGGAGCGAAGGAACGCCGAGCCCCAGCGAGGGGCCGGACGCTGGGGCAAGACTTTTTGGTTCCTTTTGTGGCGTTTGACAAAAGGGACTCGCCGTAAGGGCGAAACCATAAGCCGCCGTTACCGCAGCAACGGATATGTACTCAACCAACCAACCAACCAACCAAACACCCCACCCACAGCAAAGCTCAAACCGAATCAACCAACTCCCGATGCACCCACCCACCCCCACAACAAACAACCTGATTTCGCCCCGAACTCTTGGCCTCATACAACGCCTGATCCGCATCATTGAGCCACAAAGTGGCGTCCGCATGCCTTGAGTCGAAAGCCGCCAACCCGATACTCAAGCTGACTTTGAACGCCGGACTCTGCTCACAGCCCAAGGTGGCAAAACGAGCACGCAAAGTCTCCATGACCGCAGCTGCACTGCTCAAGGGCAGGTCCGGCAAGATCACGCAAAACTCATCGCCGCCATAACGACCGGCAACATCAGTAGCCCGCAAATTCAGCTTGAGAATCTTGCTCAGTTGCCGCAACACGCTGTCACCCGCGACATGGCCGTAGGTGTCGTTGATGCTTTTGAAATGGTCGATATCGATCAAGGCAATCGCCCCACTCTGCGGCTGGCGTTGGCAGCGCTGGAACTCGATCTCCAGTTGATCCTTCCAGGCGCCGTGATTAAGCAGGCCCGTCAGGCTGTCGGTGCGGCTCAAGGCCAGTAACTCACGCTTTTGCCGGCCGAGGGTATAAGCCTGTCGATAGCAGATCCAGCCCAGTGCCAACGGATAAAAACACATCAGCGGCAAGCAGGCGTAAAGCTGGACCTGGCTGGTTTCAGGGATAAAGATCGGCGCGAACACCAACCATCCAACGCCAATCCCGAGGATCTGCGCGACAGCACCCGCCAGCAGAAACCGCAACCCGCCAATGGCTACGTTGTTCATTGCCATCATGGAAATGGTGGTGGCGCTGGGCAGTGGATTGAATTGCATGGCGGCCACCCAGAAGCCGCCCGTGAAGGCGTCTATCAGCAAATTACGGTGTTCGGCGTGATAGGGCACTTTGGCCCGGCGTGCCCATTGGTAGGCCAGATGCGGCCAGAGCAGGCCATTGAACAGCATGAGACCCCAGACCCAGGGCGCAGGCTTGAGTGGGTACATCGCCACACTCACACATACCAGACCCAACGCCAGGCCGAGGATGCGAGACGAGTAGAGTCTCCTGGCCAGTGAAAGTCCTTTTTCTCCCATCTTTCCCATTGGGACCTCTGTCGCACAGAACGGAACCTGATAACACCGGGGTTGCGGGTACTTTGGAAGTCTATCAGGGCAACGTTAAATAGCCATCACCGGCTGGCGGGCTGAATACCTCGGCATAGGCCTCATGCGCTCGCGCCACGATTGGCTATATATGAAGGGTCGGACCCATAACGATAAAAAAGGAGGCCCATGCAGACCTTTCAAGTGCTGATCATCGGCAGCGGCTTTGGCGGTCAGTGTGCAGCCGTGAATTTGCTCAAGGCCGGCATCAGCGACTTTCGGATGCTGGAACGGCGGGATTTCTTTGGTGGCACCTGGTGCCAAAACACCTACCCGGGCGCTGCGGTCGACGTACCCTCGCCCCTGTATTCGCTGTCCTTTGCACCTTACCGCTGGACGCAGATGTTCGCCGGGCAGGCCGAACTCCATCGCTACACCCGTTATGTGGTGGAGCATTTTGGCCTGCGTGAACGTGTTGAGTTGCAGGCTGATGTCGAGCGTGTCGAATGGGACGACGCCGGTAAACGCTGGGCGGTACACACCGTCGCCAAAGGCACGTTCCATGCGCAGTTCCTGATCAATGCCACCGGCCCCTTGAGCCAGCCGGTGGTCCCACACTTCGAAGGCCAGGAACGCTTTCAGGGCAAATCCTTTCACACCAACAATTGGGACCATTCCTACGATTACCGGCAAAAACGGGTGGCTATCGTCGGCAGTGGCGCCAGTGCGGCCCAGGTGATTCCGGCAATAGCCCCTGATGTCGGGCACCTGCATGTGTTCCAGCGTACGCCGCATTGGGTGTTGCCTCGGGCGGATCGAACATTCGGACGCTTCCAGCGCTGGTTACTCGGCCTGAAGCCGGCCTACAAACTGCTTCGCTGGATGATCTATTGGCAATTTGAAACCCGGGTGATTGCCTTCAAATATTCAAAACCCGCGGTGCGCATGGTCCAGCTTCAAGCCCTGCGTTTTCTAAAACGCCAGGTGCCCGACGGCGAACTTCGGCGAAAACTGACCCCCGACTACACCATCGGCTGCAAACGGGTGATTCTCTCGAGCACGCTGTACCCGGCATTGGCTCGCAGCAACGTGACCCTGCACAGCCGCGAACAAGGGATCGCGCGGATCGACGCGACCGGCATCGTCATGCAGGACGGCCAGCACATCGACCTTGACCTGATTGTCTGGTCTACCGGTTATGACGCCACTGACGGGGTGATTTCCTACCCGGTCACCGGCAGGTACGGCACACAACTGAGAAACGTCTGGGCCGAATTTCCCCGCGCCTACCTCGGTACCGCCCTGCCGGACTTCCCCAACCTGTTTATCGTCACCGGCCCCAACACCGGCATCGGTCATACCTCCGCGCTGTTCATCATCGAATCGCAGATGAACTACATCCTCGATTGCATTCGCACGTTAAAAGTACAGGGTTTAAACAGCATTGAAGTTCGCCCCGAGGCAGAACGTACCTACACTGAAATGATACATAGAGAAATGGAGCGCACAGTGTGGAAGTCGGGAGGCTGCCACAGTTGGTATCAAAGCAAGAGCGGTCATGTGATTGCCATGTTTCCGGGGTTCAGTTTCAGTTTCCACCGCTTGACCAGAAACCTGAAGCCGGCCGATCACATATTGTCCTGAACCGTTATAAGGAAGTCGCCTGATGCTTTTACTGGTTGTCGCGATCGCGGTTTTTGCTGCCTGGAGCTGGTTGAGCTACCCGGCCATCGGCTATTGGCTTTATGACTTGAGCACCGCTGCCGAGGCCAAGTTGTACAAGCTGCACAAGATTGTCGTGCCCATCAGCGAAATGACCGTCTCGACCTGGCAAGGCGGCCCCTACGAAGCGTCCAGTAACGTGTTGATGCTGCACGGCTTCAGTGCCGACAAAAACATCTGGCTACGCTTCGCCCGGCACTTCGTCGGTAACTACCGGGTCATCATTCCCGACATTGCCGGCCATGGAGAAACCGGCTTCAAGGCCGGTGGCGGCTATGACATCGCGCTGCAAGCCAAGCGGATGATTCAGTTGCTGGATGTTTGCGGCGTCGAGAAAGTCCATGTAATCGGCAATTCGATGGGTGGCTACATGGCGGCGTGGCTGGCGGCCACGTATCCGGAGCGCATTGTCTCGGTCGCCCTGATCGACCCCGCAGGCGTCACCGCGCCCGAGCCCAGTGACCTGGAGCGACACTTGGCCAAGGGCCACAACCCGTTCCTGATCAACTCACGGGAAGAATTCAAATATTTCTATGGCATGACCATGGCCGATCCTCCTTGGGTGCCGCGGGTGGTGTTGGATGCCATCGCCCATCGCTACGAACAGGCGCGCGATGAACTGGAGGAAATTTTCCGCGACTTTCGTGCCAGCCCACCGATGGAGCCCAGGCTCCCTTCGATCAAAGCCCCGGCCCTGTTGCTCTGGGGGCGCAAGGACCGCTTGATCGATGTCAGCAGCGTGGCGATCTGGAGCAAAGGCATCGCCGATCTGCGGGTGGAGATCTGGGAAGGCATCGGTCATATGCCGATGGTCGAGGCGCCTGCGGGCTCAGCACACCTGTATCGGGAGTTTTTGGCATCGCTGCGCTCGGAAAGCCCGCAGGATCAACGACTGCATTGAGGTTGCAGTCGTTTGCAGAATGAAGTTCGTCAGAATCTTCGTTTGTCGCCGACGCTCAAGGCTGCGATCTTTTCCTTAACGTCACCGCGCCAGGAATTCTGTTCATGAACCACCCGAGCTTCGTCAGCCCTGACCTGATTCGCCAACGCTTTTCCAAAGCGATGTCCGACATGTACCGCGAAGAAGTGCCGCTGTACGGCGCATTGATGGAATTGGTGGAAAAAACCAACCGCCACGTACTGGACAGTGATCCGCAAGTGGCCCGACAGCTAAACAGCACCGGTGAAATCGAACGCCTGGACCTGGAGCGCCACGGCGCGATCCGCGTGGGCACTGCCGCTGAACTGGCTACCCTCGCCCGCCTGTTCGCGGTCATGGGCATGCAGCCGGTGGGCTACTACGATTTGACCCCGGCCGGCGTGCCGGTGCATTCCACGGCATTTCGCGCCGTGCACGAAGCAGCGTTGCAGGTCAGCCCGTTCCGCGTCTTCACCTCTTTGCTGCGCCTGGAACTGATCGAAGACCTGGAACTGCGGGCGTTCGCCCAGTCGGTGCTGGACAAGCGCTCCATCTTCACCGAGGCGGCGCTTGACCTCATCGATCGCGCCGAGAGCCAGGGCGGGCTCACCCAAACAGAGGCCGGGGAATTCGTCGAGCAGGCGCTGGAAACCTTCCGCTGGCACCACAGCGCCACCGTCACCGCCGAGCAATACCAAAAACTCAGCGCCCAACATCGCCTGATTGCCGACGTGGTGGCCTTCAAGGGCCCGCATATCAATCACCTGACGCCGCGCACCCTGGACATCGACATCGTCCAGGCGCAAATGCCGGTCCACGGCATCACCCCCAAGGCGGTGATCGAAGGCCCGCCCCGCCGCCAGTGCCCGATCCTGCTGCGCCAGACCAGTTTCAAGGCGCTCGATGAACCGGTGGCCTTTACCGATCAGGCCAATGCGCACGGCAGCCACAGCGCCCGTTTCGGGGAAATCGAGCAACGCGGTGCTGCCCTCACGCCTAAAGGTCGAGCGCTGTATGACCGCTTGCTCAATGCCGCTCGGGACGAGTTAAAGGACTTCCCCAACGAAGCCAATGCCGAGCGTTACAACTCGCTGATGGCGCAACACTTCAGTGAATTTCCTGACACCTACGACGGCATGCGCCGTCAGGAACTGGCGTACTTTCGCTACTTTGTGACGGAAAAAGGCCTGGCTGCGGCCGAGCTGAAAACGTCCCCTCTGGAAGATCTGGTCAGCGGCGGGTTTCTGCGGGTTGAACCCTTGGTGTACGAAGATTTTCTGCCGGTCAGCGCGGCGGGGATTTTTCAGTCAAACCTTGGGGATGCCGCGCAAACTCACTACGGCGTGCACTCCAACCAGCAAGCATTCGAAAAAGCGCTGGGGCGTTCGACCATTGATGAGCTGGGGCTGTATGCCGAAACGCAGCGGCGTTCGATTGAGCAATGTTTTGCGGCGCTGGGTCGTTAACGAGAAAGATCGCAGCACCCTGTGGGAGCCGGCTTGCTGGCGATGGCGAATTCGAAGCCGCCATCGCTGGCAAGCCAGCTCCCACAGGGGTGGGGTTATCCGCAGAATTCAGGTCGGCTGGCAGGCCGCCTTCGCGAGCAAGCCCGCTCCCACAGATTTCGGGATTGTGGTGATGGTTGGGTACGACACAAATCCGTAGGAGCCGGCTTGCTGGCGAAGATCGTCAACGATCACGTGTCAATCCTGATGCCGCGCGGCGATCTCAGGTTTTTCGCTGGCAAGCCAGCTCCTACAAAGGCCGAGTGTCAGCTCGCCTGCAGCTTTTGATTTTGATCCACCCGCCCCTTCGGCGGGCTGAGTGGAGGTATTCATCCGGGGATTGGCGCGCAGCACCGTTCGACGCAGTCGAACTCATCGCATGTAGGTGCCAGCGAAGCCAACCGGAGGGCGATGCCCCCGGATGGATGCCGGAGCGAAGGAACCCCGAGCCTTGGCGAGGGGCCGGACGCTTGGGGCGAGCGTTTTTTTGGTTACTTTTTTTAGGCGTTTGTAAAAAAAGTGACTCGCCGTAAGGGCGAAACCATAAGTGGCCCTCACCGCAGCAATGGATATGTACACCCCACAGAGCATGGTCGGCTGTCAGGCCGCCATCGCTGGCAAGCCAGCTCCTACAGTTTCGCCAACAGCGCTTCGGCCGTCGCCTGCGACGACGCCGGATTTTGTCCGGTCAGCAGAAGGCCATCGGTCAGCACATAGCTGGCCCAGTCCGGTCCCTTGGAAAAAATCCCGCCCTTGGCCTTGAGCTCATCCTCGACCAGAAATGGCACGACGTTGGTCAACTGCACGGCATCTTCTTCGCTGTTGGTGAACCCCGTCACCTTCTTGCCTTTGACCAATGGCTGGCCGTCCACCCCTTTGGCATGCCGTAGAACACCCGGTGCGTGGCAAACGGTCGCGACCGGTTTTCCGGCGTTGTAGAAGGCTTCGATCAGGGCAATCGAATGTTTGTCTTCCGCCAGGTCCCAGAGTGGTCCATGGCCGCCCGGATAGAAGATCGCATCATAATCGCCGGCGTTTACCGAGTTGAGCAACACGGTCGACGCCAATGCAGCCTGCGCCGCTGGGTCTTGGCGAAAGCGCTCGGTGGCCTCGGTTTGCGCGTCAGGTTCGTCGCTTTTGGGGTCCAGTGGAGGTTGACCACCCTTGGGCGAGGCCAGGGTCAGTTGAGCGCCAGCATCCTTGAAGGCGAAATAAGGGGCCGCAAACTCTTCCAGCCAGAAACCGGTTTTCTTGCCGGTGTTACCCAATTGATCGTGGGACGTAAGAACCATCAGGATTTTCATGTCGTCACTCCATCTCGGGACTGCCGTGGTGGCTTATAGCAGTGATGCGCAGGAAGCTGTGCTTATCCTGTCGCAGGAACAGGGCGCGAGGGGCATCGCTCGGCCCGCAAGGCGCTTGGACACCTTGCGCCAAAAGCCGCCCGCTGTCGCGCAACTTTCTGCGCAAACAGGGCGTTTTTTACGTATGTCCATCACGGGTGAGAAAGGTTTGACCGAGCACTTTGAGATCCAATAACCGGGATTCGAAAGGCGCAGGTCAAGTTTGCTCGGGCCATATAAATATCGGCCAGCAGTTGCTAATCGTATTTTTAATGAAGTTAAAAAGGCAGGAATTACAGCGAAGTAAGTGTTCGCCCAGTGCATTGGCCTCGGCAATCCATGCACTGGTAAAGAGCCGTAACACTGGGCGAACGGGGCATATTTTAATTGAAGTCGATGAATTTGTCCGCGTTTGAAAGATGAAATCTTGCGACAGTTAAATGCTGACTCCAATATAATTAGTTACATCTTGAAACTCACCAATTCGACCATAAAACCGATTGTTCTTATACAAAAAGTTATACAAGAACAATCGCCCAGTCGCCAATAATCAACTTCCGCTTCTGCTGGTCACGGTCAGTATGTCGGTGTAAGTCACGACAACGCTTTGCCCCACTTTCAGGTCCTTCAATTTGGCCTGAACCTCCGGTTTTTCCACATCAAGTGTTTTGGACTCGCCTTTCGGGTTCTCAAGTGTCACGCGGTTGTTCTTCGCGTCAATTGCTTTGATTTTCAGCTGCACCTGAACCTGGCGATAGGCTTCACCGCCAGGGTTCGCGCTACCCGGAGCAGCTCGAACTTCACCGGTACGCTCGGTTCTGCCTGGCAAACCCTTATCGATATCGGTGTCCAGGTATGCCGCCACGGCGCGAGTCACCTTGATGTCGACCTGATCTCCGGGCTTCAGTTTGTCGAGGTTTTGCGCTCTTTCAGTCATTTGCACACTCACCCGATTACCTTCCGGGCCTTCAAGCACCACTTGACGCTGGGCGGCATCGACTGAAATGACTTTAGTGGTGATCTGGTCCGCTTCCACGACGGCAGACAACGGGATGTCTGCAGCAACGGCGTTAAGGCTGGCAGCAGACAGCAAGGTGGCGAGGGTGATGGCTTTGGTCAGTGCGTGACGTTTCATAGGCAGAACATTCCCTGTGATCATTGGCGAAAACGGCGTTGAAGCCAGCTTCAACGCCGTGTGCGATGAGCATAGACGCTGTTCAGGGAGTGTTCGCAGTTTCTGCCGATGATTGAAAGCACACCAGAGGCTCAGTAACCGGTCATCTCCAGATACCCCTGCCCGCCATGGCTACCGCTCAAACGCACCGGACCTTCCCAATAGGGAATTCGCAGGTTCATCCAGGCATTGGGGTTGAGTGCATCGATCGTGATGTCGAGGTGTTGTGCCGGGATTTTTATCGACCAGCGAACCGGCATCTTGCGCCCCGCCACGTTTGCGGTGTCCTGCGGTTCGAGGCGTATGTCGCTGGCCTGCAGCAGTCGAGCCTGGCCTTGGGCGTCGATCCAGGTACCGGTCAAGTAAGGCTCGCCCTCCCTGTGCCGCATGCGATAGAGCATCACTTGTTCACCGCTTTGCAGGTGCAGGGAAAACCAGTCCCAACCCGTCTGATTGGCCGTCAGGGGCTGGCTGCTCCATTCACGGTCCAGCCACGCCGGGCCACTGACCTGATAACGATTGCCGTCGATTTCCAGCGTGCCGCTGGCCTGGAAAAACGGCTGACTGTAGTAATACGACGCCTGCCCCTGTTCGGATTTCTGGCTGAAACCCTTGTCTCCTTGCAGCACCAAGGGACGTGTCGAGGTGAGCCGCAGCTGGTAGGCGAAGGATTTGTCACGGGCGCGAAGCTGAAGGTCGGCCAATGGATTTTCCGCCATCGCCTGACTGCTGAAACGCCAGTCGTCGATCCACGCATCGAACGGCGTCAGGCTGACTCCCGCTTGGCCGACGCCACCCCGGGCATAGCGTTCCGCCGCGTGGTGCACCGTCGCCGATGTCACGGCGGCGTGACCGAGCCAGATGGTCTGGTTCTCCCAACCTGCCACTTCGGGCGTGGCTTTCAAGGCGCTGCGAAACAGCGTCCATTGCGCGCCGAATTCACGGCCCTGTTCGTCTTTGAGATTGGCGGTGACATACCACCATTCGATGCGAAAGCCGTCATGGGGGCCATGATCCGCCGGGAAGTTGAACACTCGACCGGGCACCACCGGGGTGAACGCTGTCGCTTGATTGCCGAGGCCTGCGAAGCCTTTTTCTTCCGTCATGGGCTGATCACAGCCACTTAACAATGCCGCTATCAGGCAAATACCGAGCTTAATCTTCATGGGCGAACGTCCTCAGCAGGTCTGCCGGCTGCGTTCGATACAACGCATACAGCGGCCATGCCGACGCCAACAACGTCGCCAACAAGGCCAGGCCCATCAACTGCAACAGTTGCAACGGAAACACCCGCAATGGCAAACGCCAGCCGAACGCCTGGACGTTGACCACCGCGTCCAGGCACCAGGCCAACGCAATTCCCAGCGGCAAGGCCAGCACCAGCGTCAGCACTGCCAACAACCAGGTTTGCCCCAGGTTGAGCAGCATCAATTGCTGGCGCGTCACACCCAGCGCCCATAACGGCGCCAGTTGCCCGAGACGACTCTGGCTCTGGGTCAGCAGGCTGATGAACAACGCCACGCCGGCCACACACAAGGTCAGGCTATTGAGCGCGGCGGTGGCGGCGAATGTGCGTTCGAACACTTGCGTGGACCAGCCCTTTAGCCGCGCCTGATCGACGATGTGGCTGTCATCCAGGGCGAAACGTGCTTGCAGCGCCGTGACAAACGGGGCAATCGACGCAGGCTCGATACGCAGATTGAAACGGTTGGGTGTCAACTGCGGCCAGCCGCGCAGCAGGTGATGGATATTCGTCAGGATGTGGCCCTTGGGATTGCCGTAGTCGGCGTAGATCCCGATGATGCGCGGCGACCACGGCCCCTTGGGCGTAGCAATCGCCAGTTGATCGCCCAAGCCCACTTTCAAGCGCCGCGCCAACTGTTCGCTGAGCATCACCACATCGTCCGTGGCGAGCTGATCCCAGGGTTTGTCACCCACTGCCTCCAGCAGGGGCCAGTGCTGGCGATAGGTCGGATGATCGATCACGCCAAAGACGTCCGTGGGCCAGCCGTTGATCTGGATCGACACTTGCCAGTTGGGCAGTACCGCCGCGAGTTGCGGCTGCTGTTGCAGCCAGTCGTACAGCGCCCGGGCCTGGGCGGGATTTTGCGGGTTGAGATAAAGCTCGGCGGTCAGCCGCTGTTCGAGCCAGTCGCTGAAGGTCTGGCGGAAGCCGGCGGTCATGCTGCCGGCGCCGATGTTCGCCGCCAGCGCCAACAGCAGCGCCATCAGCGCCAGGCTCAGGGCCGGCAATTGCTGGCGACAATCAGCGAGAAACCACTGGCCGAGCACCGAACGACTGCGTTGCAGCAGTAGATTGAGCAGCGCATTGAGTAGCACCGGCAGCGCCAGTGCAGCGCCGATCAACAGCGATGCCATCAACACAAAACCGCTGATCAGGCTGTCGCCAAACAGCAGGGCCAGCCCCGCGATCCCCAAGGCAATTGCCGCCACCCAACCCTGGCGTCGCAACCAACGGCCATGGGCCTGATGCCAGGCCTGCGGGTCGGCCAGCGCCAGCAAGGGCAAGCGCGACGCCCGCCACAGGCTGTTGGCGCCGGCGAGCAAGGCACCCAACAGGCTCAAGCCGATACCGCTGAGCCACCACAGCGGGCTCAAGCTCAACTGCCCCGCCACCTCGGCGCCATACAGCCCGCGTAGGCTGGCGGCGACATCCGGCAGCAATACACCGGCCAAAAAATAACCGCTGACCACCCCGGCCATGCCACCGATCACGGCCAGCGCACCCAATTCGAATACCAGACAAGCGATCAACATCCGCGCGCCGACCCCACAGGCGCGCAGGGTCCGCAGCAAGCCTCGACGCTGTTCCAGCGCCAGCCCTATGGCGGCATGAACGATAAACAGCCCGACCACGAACGAGAGAAACCCCAAGGCATTGAGATTCAGATGAAAGCTTTCGGTCAGGCGCGCCAGATTGTTTTCTTCACCGCTGCTTTTGTACTGCAGTAGTCCCTTGAGCGGGTCGGGCAAGGTCGCAGTGAAATCCTTGGGTAACAGCAGCCGTGACAGCTGATCCGGCAAGCCGAGAATCTGCTGGGCAAAACCGATGTCCATCAGCAACAGTCCCGGGGCCATATCAGTTTGAATTCGCAGTGGCGGCAATGGCGCACCGCTTACGCTCGAGGGGCGCTCCCCTTCTCGCAAACCCAACGCCTGCAACGTCGACGGCGAAATCCAGGTGCTGCCGGGCGGGGTGAAAAACTCGACAACCTGTTCGATCGCCAACGCCTGCCCCGCCACCTGGGAACCGCTCGGCAGCGATACCGGTTCGATGCCCATCAGTTGCAGTCGCTGGTCTTCATGGCCCTTGAGGGTCAGCCGCCCCTGCAAGACCGGCGACACCGGCCAACCGGCACGGCGCAGGTCGATAAACCACTGTTGAGGGAAGGTCGCACTGGCGGGCGCACTGAGGCTGGCCTGAGGTTCCCCGCCGATCAACTGACTGGCGCGCGCGTAGCTGTCGCGGGCCTGGCTGTTGAGTGCTTGCACGCCGGTCAACAGGCTGGTGGCCAGCCACAGTCCGGTCAGCACACTGAAAAACTGCACCGGGTGCTGATGCCAGTGACTGAGCAGCGCCCGCAGGGTTTCGCCGAAGATGCGCATCTCAGTGCTCGCCCACACCAGCCAGACGACCACCGTGCAGCATCACTTTTTCCGCCAGACGCCCGGCAACGACAGGACTGTGGGTGACCATCAACAGGGTCGTGGCGCTGTCATCGAGCAGCTCCAGCAACAATTTCAGCACTTCGGCACTGGTGACTTCATCGAGGCTGCCGGTGGGCTCGTCGGCCAGCAGCAGTTTGGGGCGGGAGGCCAAGGCTCGCCCCAAAGCGACCCGTTGTTGTTGGCCGCCCGACAACTGCTCGGGATAGCGCTTGAGCAACTCGCCAAGCCCCAACCGCTGCACCAGGTGCGCTTGCCAATGCGGATCATGACGCCCGGCAAGTCGCGCCTGAAAGGCCAGATTGTCCTCCACCCGCAAGCTGCCGATCAGGTTGAACTGCTGGAAAACCAGACCGATTTCCGTGCGCCGCCAACTCGCCAGTTGCCCTTCGCTCATATGCTCCAGCCGATATTCGCCACTGCGGATGGTGCCACGGTCGACCCTGTCCAACCCGGCAATCAGGTGCAGCAAGGTGCTCTTGCCACTGCCTGACTCCCCCATCAGCGCCAGGCTGCTGCCGGGTTTCAAGGTCAGGTCGACGCCTTGCAGCACGGGCAATGGCCCTTGCGGCGTGGCGTAGCTTTTGAAGACACCCTGCACTTCGAGCATGGAGAAAACCGGTCGATGAGCCTGGGCCAAGAATAGCTCCGTAAGTGGATGCAATCCTCTGTAGGAGCTGCCGCAGGCTGCGATCTTTTGATCTTGCTTTCTGAATATCAAAAGATCGCAGCCTCGTTGCACTCGTCAGCTCCTACAAGTGGGCGACGACCTGCCCCCCTTGTAGGAGCTGGCTTGCCAGCGAAAAACCCGAGGCCGCCGCGCAGTATCAGGATTAACGTGTCATCGTTGACGATTTTCGCTGGCAAGCCAGCTACTACAGGGGCCGCGAGCTGCTCTGGCTTGTGATCTTGCTTTGTTTTTGATCTTGATCTGCGCCGTCGGAAGGCCGAGTGGAGGTGTTCATCCGGGGGTTAGGCGCGCAGCGCCGTGCGGCGAAGCCGCACACAGCGAGAGGAGGTGCAGCGCAGCAAACCGGAGGCGATGCCCCCGGATGAATACCGGAGCGAGGGGATGCCGAGCCTAGGCGAGGCACCGGACGTCAGGTGATTAAAGCGCTTGGTTACTTGGCGCTTTTCCAAGTAACCCGCCGTAAGGGCGGAACCAATAGCAGCCGTTACCGCAGCAATGGATATGTACACAATCCAAAAATCACTGCCCCACCGCCACACTCGCAGGCGCCTGGGACGGCGTAACAATGCTGCCCAAATCAATATGCTTCCACTCAGGCTTGGCCCCCAGCCGCGCATTGAACCGGTAGTTGAACGTGAACTCATCGCTCGTCGCCACGCTCAGCGGCTTGCCATACACCGCCTCCACCCCCGCCAGGTCATACCCCATCAACTGCAACAAAGTCGGGAAGATGTTGTAGTGGCTGGAGCGGTCCTTGTTGCCGGCCAGTTGCGCCTGCCAATCGAGGGTGTGCAGACCACTGCCCTGGATCACCACCAGGGGCACCAGACCTTCCTCTTCCACCGGGTCGCCACCGCAATGGGTGTTCAGACCGGGGTTGCCTCGCTCATGCAAGTCCTGGCCGTGATCGGAGGTGTAAATCAGCAACGCATTGTTCAAATTGGCTTGGGCAAAGACCCGTGAGAAAAACTCCCCGACGTTCCACAACAAGGTGTTCTTGTAGGCATTGCGGTACAGCAACCAGTCATCGGGCTGGCCATTGAAACCGTCCCGCTTGCCAGTGTCGCCCACCTCGACAAACTGCCCCCGCGGCAGGGTCGGGCGGTAAGCCATAAAGGCGTCTGGGTACTTGTCGTGCACCGGAAAATGCGCACCGACCTTGTTGATTATCACCAGCTGTGGCTTGTCGTCGTTGAGCAACTCGATCAATTTTGCCGCCGCAGCCATGTCGCGGTCGCGCACGCTGGTCTGGTCGAATTGCACGAACTCGTCGATGTCCTTTTTCTCGGCAGCGTCCATCAGGTTCTGCAGGTTGCCGCCGGTGCGTTGCGCATCGATATAGACCGTGCGCAAGCCCGCCTTTTTCGCGTACTGCCAGATCGACGGCAGCGTGCTGTTGATCCGCCTGTAGTCGGCGCGGGTGCCACCGTGACGCAGCGTGACGTTGGTGTCGGCACTGCAATTGGCGATCGACGCGGCATAGCCATAGTTGAAGATTTCGACGCCGGGATGCGGCTCCTTGAGGTTGCTGTGCACACCAAACGGCGCGTTGATGTCCAGGTAATTGCCGGAAATGCTCTCATCGATGATCAGCACAATGTCATGGCTCACCGGTTGATCGGTGCGCGCCAGGCTGATGGGCTCGCGTGGTCCAACGGTGTTGTGCAGGGACTCATAGGCAAACAGGTTCAGATAGGCCAGCGGTGTGTACATCATCGGCAGGCCCCGGGCGCCCTCGCCCGCACGCAGGAACAGCACCGCACTGAGCAGCAACACGCCGAGCAAGGGTGCAGCCACCAGCAGCGCGCCCGGCACAGGCCAGCGTCGACGGGGTTTGAGCGCGATGCCAAGCAACAATGGCAAACCACCCAGCACACCACTGATGATCGCATCGCGGTACTGAATGGCAGCTTCCTGAATAAACCCGCCCGAGTACACCAGCGAGACAAAACTGCTGTAGGTCAGGTAATCCGCGGTGACCCGTGAATAAACATCAAAGAACACGGCCGAAGAAAACATTGCCAGGGCGAACACATAACGAATCAACGTTTGGCGAATGTAAGCCGACATGAACAGTGCAACTGTCAAAACAACGAACATTACGACAAACAGTATTAAAGCAAAGTTGATGCCGAGCGCGCTGATACGCTCAAAGTAATAATCGTAATGGGTAACCAAATAGACAGTTATGAGAATTTCTTTCAGATATCGACTCATAGAATTTTCGGCACTCGCCCCCGCCGTGGGCCAATCAACCGTCAGCCATTTTTTGACACTAGCAGTGGGGCATCAAAGCGCAAGAAATGGCCCAACTTTGGGGGAATCGTCAAAAATACATCGTCTCAAAACTGACACACTCATCTAGCTATAGGCCGCGTATTTCAAGCCTTGCGACCGTTTATCGAATTCCCAAATTTTTTTTTGACGCTCAAAATCAGGGGTAAACCCAACTACGACAGGCCTTTGATGGCCATTGGCCCCCCAGAACCGGGGTGTCTTAGACTTTTAACATGTCAGTTTGCTGACATGCTTTTCCAAGGCTGGGCTATACCCCTTTTGACAGTCTCATTTCTGATCTTCCCAGCGAGTTTACGAGGCGCGCCAATATGGACGTGAGCGTATTTGGTACGGGCTATGTTGGCCTTATTCAAGCAGCGGCACTGGCCGATGTAGGACACCGTGTCTTATGCGTCGACATCGATCCGAACAAGATCAAGCAATTACAGCAAGCGGTACCGCCGATCAGTGAACCGGACCTGTCCGGCACGCTGGAAGAGAACATCAAGGCCGGCCGTTTGTTCTTTTCCACCCAGGCCAGCGACGCCGTCGAACACGCCGAGCTGACCAAGTACGCGGCGAACGCGATGCTCGCCACCCGCATCAGTTTCATGAACGAACTGGCCAACCTCTACGGTTACCGCAATGACCTGCACCTGTGCGCCACCCGCGACGACACCCTGGAAGATGCCGATGCGCTGGTGATCTGCACGGAATCGAAAAACTTTCGCGTGGTCGACTTTGACCTGTTGGCGAGCAAACTGCGCTCGCGAGTGATCATCGACGGGCGCAACCTCTACAACCCGGAACATGTCGCGGCGGCAGGTTTGCACTACTGCGGCATCGGCTTGCGGCACATCGTGCCTCAGGGGCCTCGCCCATGAAGATTCTCGTTACCGGAGCCGCCGGATTCATCGGTGCCCATTGTGTGTTGCGGCTGTTGCGCGACGGGCATCAGGTGATCGGGCTGGATAACTTCAACGATTACTACGACCCGCAACTCAAGCACGATCGCGTGCAATGGGTGCAGGAGCAGGTCGGCCCTTTCCAGCTCTCAAGGGTTGACCTGGCCGATGTCGAGGCCATCCAGACCCTGTTTTCCCGCGAACAACCCGAAGTCGTGATTCACCTCGCGGCCCAGGCCGGCGTGCGCTACTCCCTGGACAATCCACGGGCCTACCTCGACAGCAATCTCAATGGTTTCCTCAACATTCTCGAAAGCTGCCGCCGGCATCCGGTCAAGCATTTGATTTATGCCTCGTCCAGTTCGGTGTACGGCGCCAACCAGCACACCCCGTATGCAGTGCAGGACGGCGTCAACCACCCATTGTCGCTGTACGCGGCAACCAAAAAAGCCAACGAGCTGATGGCCCACAGTTACAGCCACTTGTTCGACATTCCCTGCACAGGCCTGCGCTTTTTTACCGTGTATGGCCCTTGGGGCCGGCCGGACATGTCACCCATCCAGTTCGCAAAGGCGATTGCCCTGGGGCAACCGTTGAAGCTGTTCAACTACGGCGAGCACCAACGCGATTTCACCTACATCGACGACATCATCGAGAGCATCGCCCGGCTGATCGATCGTGCGCCGCAAGCCGACCCTCAGTGGGACCGTGAACTACCGGACCCGGCCAGCAGCATGGCGCCCTGGCGGATCTACAACATAGGCGGCCAACACCCGGTGGAGCTCAAGCACTACCTGGCGTTGCTGGAAAAACACCTGGGGCAAAAAGCCCAAGTCGAGTTGCTGCCGCTGCAACCCGGCGATGTCCTCAATACCTGCGCCGATGCCAGCGACCTGGCCAGCGCCACCGGTTTCCAGCCCGGTATCGAGCTGGATGAAGGACTCGGGCGTTTCATCGCCTGGTTCCGCGTCTACTACCCACTGCCTATCGCCCATGAGCCGCCCGCGGCTCAATTCCAGCGGAGGACTGCTCTATGACTGGACACGAAAAATCCATACCCCTGCATCACCTGCGCCCAGACAAGCGCCTGGACCCCGAACAGCGAATGCGCCTCGACGCCGCGATCCATAGACAGGGCCGAGGCTGGATGACGGGCCGGG
Source organism: Pseudomonas sp. (assembly GCF_050739655.1). Classification (GTDB taxonomy): domain Bacteria; phylum Pseudomonadota; class Gammaproteobacteria; order Pseudomonadales; family Pseudomonadaceae; genus Aquipseudomonas. The sequence continues at coordinate 17,175 of NZ_JBOIBY010000456.1, forward strand.
CGGGTGGACGGCCATGGACCCTGTCACGAACCAATCGCGTGGTCGCCTGCCTGGGCGCGCTAGTGATTCTGGTGCTGATCTCGCCGGTGCTGCTGACCCTGGCGCTGGCCATCAAGCTCACCAGCGCAGGACCTGTGATGTTCGTACAGAAACGCACCGGCTACCGCGGCCGCCTGTTCGGCATGTACAAGTTCCGCACCATGGTGGCCAATGCCGAGGAACTCAAGGAGTCGCTGCGTTACCTGAACAAGCATGGTGTCGATGCCATCGATTTCAAGATCGACAAGGATCCACGAATCACCCGCATCGGCGGCTTCCTGCGGCGCACCAGCCTCGACGAACTGCCGAACCTGATCAATGTAGTGACCGGCGACATGCGACTGGTAGGCCCGCGGCCCACCTCGTTCAACGCCTACCGCTACAAGGACAGTCACCTCGCACGCCTGAGCATCTACCCCGGCATGACCGGTTTGTGGCAGATCTCCGGGCGCAGCAATATCGACTTCGACCAGCGCGTTGAGTTGGACCTCAGCTACATCGCCGAGCAGAGCCTGCTGCTTGATCTGAAGATCCTGTTGAAAACCCCCTTCAAAGTATTCAGCGGCCATGGAGCAAGCTAATGGACGGTTCAACTGCAAAAAGCCTCAGCATTGCCAATCCGAGCGAATCCAATCTGGCTTCTGCCGTACTCGACCAGGATTTGCGCATCCTTTTTCTGACCGCGGCCAACTCCGGCGCGGGCACCACCACCAGCGCCCTGGCACTGGCCAGCCAACTGGCGAAAATGAGCAGCGGCCAGGTGCTGCTGGTCGACGCCAGTCAGTCCTCGACCAACCTTACCCAGCAAATCGGGCTGACCAAGGAACTCGGGTTTCGCGACCTGGTATTCAATGAGCACAACCCACCCCTGCTGCAGGACTGCGTGTTGAACGTATCCAGCCTGCCCTTCCACGTCCTGCCGTTTGGCCGTATCTCCCGGGGCACCGCCCACCTGACGCCGGAACGCTTGAGCCCATTGCTTGAACAGCTCGCCAGTCAGTATCGCTTTGTGGTGATCGACGGGGACGCGGTGTATTCGGCCGCCGACACCCTGGTCTTCAGCGCCCAGGTCGACGGCGTGGTGATGGTCGTGCGCTCCGAGGACACGCGCAGGGAAGTGGCGCAGGCAGCCGTGCAACGCCTGACCCAGGCCGGGGCAAAACTGGTTGGCAGCGTGTTCAACCGACGCAAGTACTACATGCCCAAGTGGCTGTACAAAAACCTCTAAGCGATTGCAAAAAGGATGACGCCATGAACGCCAAGATGCTTGTCCTGCTGTTGCTGCCGCTTGCAGGTTGCACCAGCACATCCGAAACCCAGCACATGCCGGTCAATATCCTCACGGCCGAACCGGCCAACGCCCAGGCCACCGACATGCCCAGGGTCGAACAGACCCTGCGCCCGAAAGATGTACTGGACGTGATTTTCCATATCAGCACCAGCGGCTCGGATGCCTACCGCATTCAGTCCGGTGACCAGGTCGGCCTGAACTTCACCGCCGCCAGCCAACTCAATGGCAATCAAATGGTGCTGCCCGATGGCACGATAGAACTGCCGGGTGCCAACACCTCGGTGAAAATCGTCGGCCTGACCTCCGAGCAGGCACGGGAAGAAATTCAACGGGCCTATCAGCGCAAACAACTGTTCCAGCCCAACCGCAATCAGGTTTCCCTGCAGGTCATCAGCCCGCTGAGCAATGAGAACAACCTCAGAAACACGCTGAACCACCCGGCCACTGGCATGAGCCGGCAGATCACCGTGGGTACCGACGGCTATGCCAGTTTCCCGGAAATCGGTGCGGTGCCCCTGCAAGGCATGACCGTCACTCAGCTGGAAGCCTTCCTTAACCAAAAATACGCGCAACTGCCGGGACGGATGAGCGTCGACGTGTCGCTCAAGTCCACCGCGGGCAACGAGATCTACGTGCTGGGTGAAGTCGGCCAACCGGGTGCCTACCCGATCCGCCGGCCAGTCTCGGTGCTCGAAGCCCTGACCCTGGCCCGTGGCTCCAACGTCAAGGCGCGCCTGGATTCGGTGGTGATCATGCGCCGCAACGGCAACCAGGTTCAGGCCATCCATTATGACGCCGAAAAGGCCCTGGCCGGCGACGCCTCGCAGATCGCCTACCTGCAACCAGAGGACATGCTCTACGTGCCCAAGACCAAGCTGGCCAGCGCCGGTGAACTCGCACGGCAACTAGCGGACGTGGTGCTATTCCAAGGCGTGGGCTTTAGTTTCGGCTACCGCCTGGACAACAAAGGCAGCAACAACTAACTCTCAGGTGACCCGACATGAACCCAAAGGAAAACTACCTGCACGAGTTCTTCAGGATATTCTTCGCCAACAAGCAATTGGTGAAGCGTGTCTTCCTGGTCTTTGCAGTGATCGCCCTGGTCTTGCCGCTGATGCTCAAACAGAGCTTCGATATCACCGCGCAAGTCATCGTGCAGTCGAAAAAGCTCTCCCAAGGTGATGCGACCACGTCGCTGAACCAGGAAAACGCGACCTTCGTTCCGCCATCACTGGCCGACATGGAAACCGAGAGCAATATCCTGCGTTCGCCGGCGTTGATTCGCCAGACCATCAGCGAACTGCGGGACAAGAGTGACTACACCCCGCCTCCCGGTATGCTCAACAAACTGCTGAGCCAGCCGTTCAAAAAATATGTCAGCACACCGTTGCGCGAACACGTGATCAACCCGATGAAGTCGGCGCTGGGCATGGAGACCGATCCGGTACGCGACACCGCCCTCGACGGCTTGACCCAGCAGGCCATCAATAGCCTGAAGGTCGAAACCCTGCCGGGTTCCAACGTGATCTCGATCATCTACAGCTTCCCCGACCCGGCCCAGGGCACCAAGTTTGTCGCGGCGCTGCTGCAAAACTACCTGGTCAGCCGTCAGGCGCTGCAATCGATCGAACTGCCGCAGAGCTTCTACGAAAGCAAGAAGACCCAGTATCAGGTGCGTCTCGATGGCCTGGAAGGCAATCGGCAGGCTCTGCTGGGCGCTATCGGTGCGTCCGATCCCAAGGAAGAAATCACGTTCCGCCTCAACGCCATCAATACCGAGGAGCAGGCACTCAACCAGTACCGCGATCGCCTACTGCAAAGCCAACGCTGGCTCGATTACCTGAAAACCAACCTGGCCGCCGCCAAAGACAACAAGCTCAATGACTACACCTTCCCCTACACCTTCACCACCACCGTGGACAACGTTGCCTCGGAAGATCGCGAGATCAAACAGATGGGTGAAGCGCTGACCACCCAGGTCAGCCGCTACACCAGCGACCTGGCGATCTTCCAGCCGGGCAGCGAACCAATGCTGCTGGCCCGCGAGCAAATCACCCGCGCCCGTCAGCAATTCCTCAAGGTGGTGAGCAACCGGATTCAGGAACGCACCAACGACCTGGCGATTGTCAGCTCGGTGATCGACCAGAAAACCGCGCGCATCGCCGAGTTCAAGAACCGCATCCACCAGTTGCAGGAAACCCAGAGCAAGCTGCGGCAGGTGGATACCGAGATCAACGCCTTGCACGCGGCGTTCTCCACCTACGCCCAGCGCTTTGCCGAAAGCAGCACCGCCCGCATGCTGGACAACGACCTGTCCAACGCCCGGGTTCTGAGCCCACCGTTCGAACCGACTGAAGCGGCGTTCCCCAAACCGCTGCTGATCATTCCATTCGGCCTGTTTACCGGTTTGCTGCTGGCGATTGCTCTGGTCTACGTGCGTGAGTTCTTCGACCACCGCTTCAAACACCCTGCGCAAATTACCCACGAACTGGGCTTGCCAGTGCTGTTGGTGATCAACGAACAGAGCGTGGAACCAGGCAATCAGCAAAAGAACTGGGGCGTACCAAGCCTGGTCAATTGGGCACGCAAATGAACGCGCCACTGCCACCCCTGCACAGCCAATCGCTGCCGATCATTCACTTGCTCAGCAGCGGCGGGTTCTACGGGGCCGAGCGGATGCTGCTCGACCACTGCCTGGCGACGCCGGGGCAACATCAGGTGCTGTTTCTCGATGCACCGTACGAGTTGCTCGCAAGGTTTCGCGAGGCCGGGGTGGACTGTCACGGCTGCACGGGGCTTGGGGCGTTGCTGGCGCATTTGCGCCAGCGGCGGGCCGAGCGGCCGCTGATCAACACGCACAATTTCAAAGGGCTGTTGTTCGGTTGGGTTGGCGCAACGTTGTTGCGCCTGCCACTGGTGATCACCCAACACGGTTTCACGCCGCGCAGTCGCAAGCAGAAGCTCTACACCTGGCTGAGCCTGCAGCTGTGCCGCACTGCGTCGGTGACGCGGGTGGTATGCGTCGCCGAGAGCATTGCCACACTGTGCCGTCAGGCCAGTGTGCGAGCAGAAAAACTGCAGGTGATTCCCAATGGCTTGCCGGCCGCCAATGATCTGCAACCGCACACAACCGGGCGGCAACGTTGGCTGGCCGGTTATGTCGGACGGCTGAGCAGTGAAAAAGGTCCGGATCTGTTTCTCGATACCCTGATTCCGCTGTGTCAGCAGTACCCGCAACTGGACGCCGTGATGCTCGGCGATGGCCCGGAACGGGACAGTCTGCTGGCGCGAATCAACGAGGCCGGATTGCACGAGCGCATCAGCCTGCCGGGCTACCAGACCGACATGCGCCCATGGTGGCGGCAACTCGACGCGCTGGTGATCAGCTCGCGCACCGAAGGCACGCCGATGATTTTGCTCGAAGCCATGCAAGCCGGCGTGCCGGTGGTGGCGTTTGGCGTCGGCGGGATTCCCGATGTGCTGCAAGACCGGCACAACGGCCTGCTGGCCACGCCCACCGACACCGCCGCCCTTGCCCGGCAGATCGACAGCTTGTTGCGCGACCCGGCCCTGGCTCGCGAACTGAGTGACAACGCAAGGCGTACGCAACTGGATCGCTACGACCTCGAGGCCCTGGCCGAACGCTGGTCGCAGCTTTATATCCGTACTGCACGGGAGGCACGCGCATGATTTTCCCACTCTCGATCGTCAGTCTGCTCGGCCTGGTGTGCCTTGCATTGCTAGCCAGCCCCTATCCATTTCTGGCGCCGGGAGCGGTGGTGGGCCTGGCAGGTATTGCGATGCTGTACCGCAAACCGGCCTGGGGCCTGCTGGGCATCGCGGCGCTCGTGCCGTTCGAAGGTTTATTCAAGGGCAGCGCATTGTCGGGCACCAAGTTCGTCGGTGCTTCACTGGCGCTGATCCTGATGCTGCAACTGGCCATGCACCAGATTCCGTCCGAGCGGTTGCGCAGCAATATCTGGCGCTTGCTGATCGGGTTCATGGCGCTTTACCTGCTGAGCCTGTTGAACAGCGATGACCTGGGCAGCTCGCTGGACGATCTGCGGGAACTGAGCGTCGGCCTGATTCTGTTTGTGATCGCCCTGCTGATCGGTCGCGAGTTGAACCTCGACATGTTCGCCCGGCTGGTGACAATCAGCGTCAGCATGACCTGCGCACTGGCGCTGTTTTCCAGCAAATTTCAGGACAAGGGTCGCGCTTCCGGCATGCTGGAAGACCCGAACGCGTTTGCCATGCTGATCGCCTTCGCCGTACCGATGGCCCTGCTGCTGGTGATCCGCAGCCCGAATCGGTTGCAACGCTTGTTCTGGTTGGGTTGCAGCTTGTTGTTGCTGGCGGGGATGACCAAGACTGAATCCCGATCGGGGCTGGTGGTGTTGCTCCTGAGCCTGATCATTGGCATGTGGCACTACCGCGCGTACTTGCCGCGCATCCGTCCACGTCACCTGGGTTTTGCCATGCTCGGTATGGCGATCGTGATTGCGCTGGGCATCTATGCGATGCCGCCCGGTTATGTCGAACGCATCCAGTCCCTGAGCGTCCTGAGTTCCGGTGCCAAGGCCCAGGATGAATCCCTCGGTCGCCGCGCTTCATACATCGTGGTCGGTAGCCAGATGATCCGCGAGAACCCACTGTTGGGTACCGGCCCGGGGACGTTCCCGCTGCACTATGCCCCCACCGGTTACGCCAAGAAGTTTTCCGCCAACCGAAAAATCGGCGACCTGTACCGCGAAGCCCACAACACCTACCTGAAAATTTTCAGTGAACTGGGGATTCCCGCCGGCCTGTTGTTCGTCGGCATGCTGGCGCTGGGCTTGTACAACCTGATGCGTGCCCGGCAAGCCTGGATGCAGCGCGGTAACTGGGAGCAGGCCAACCTGATCACGCACTTGGGCATGAGCACTCTGTCACTGACGCTGTTCCTGATGTTCCTCAGCGCGCCGAATCAAAAGTACGTGTGGATCATGCTCGCCTTGACCAGCGTGCTGCGTTTGAAAGCCGAAGAAAGTCCAACGCTGGAGTCCAAGGCATGAGCCGCATCAGCATCATTTTCCCGATGTACAACGAAGCACGGCACATCGCCCGTACCCTGCTTGCGGCGCAACACGCCGCCGATGCCGCCGGCATCGAGTGCGAGCTGATCGTAGTGGACAACGGCTCCACCGATCAGGGCGCGCAGATTGCCCGGCAGTTCGGCGCGCACGTGCTGGACATGCCCGGCTTGTTCATCGGCGCCCTGCGCAATTGCGGGGCGCAAGCGGCCACCGGGGAATGGCTGGCGTTCGTCGATGCCGATATCGAGGTGCCCGAGGACTGGTTGACCCATTTGCTGAAGCTGGAAGAAGCCGACGTCGCCGACGTGTTCAGCCTCGACTTGCACACCCCGGCGCAAGCGCCCTGGTACGCCACGGCCTGGCAACAGCGAACCTTGCGCCCTTCCCGTCACACCGTGCAGATCGTCGATTGGCTGCCCAGCGCCAACTTGCTGATGCGCCGCGAATGGTTCGAGAAGGTCGGCGGTTTCAACGAAACCCTGCGTACGGGTGAAGACAAGGACTTCTCCCTGCGCCAGAGCGCCGAGGGCGCACGACTGCTGTCGATCAATGAAAACATCGCCCTGCACTGGGGCTACGAAATGAACTGGCGTGAATGGATGGGCAAGGAGATGTGGCGCCAGGGCAGTCACCTGCAACTGTTGCGCAGCCATGGCATAAGCCTGCGCCTGCTGCGATTTCCACTGCTGTCGATTGCGGCCTGGCTGTTGGACTTCATGGCGATCTCTGCGCTGTTCAACGGCTATCTGCATGAGGCGGTGATCATGTTGCTGCTGACCACTTTGCCGGCGCTGGTGCTGAGCCTACGCCAAAGTCTCAAACACCGCGACATCGGCCTGACCCTGCAACTGTGGGGCCTGCACTGGGTGCGCCTGCACCTGGCCGGCGGCGCATTCATTCTCAGTTTGTGTCGTTGGAATGCCAGGAGGCCTGCCCGTGGCTGAATTCATTTTCTGGTTGTGCCTGTTGTTGCCGGTGTACGCCTACCTTGGCTACCCGCTGCTGCTGACCTTGCTCGCGCCGTGCTTTGCGGCACGGCGGCACGGCACGCCAGCACCGATGGATGTGAGTATCGTGATTGCCGCGCATAACGAGGCGCGGCACATCGAAGAAAAACTGCGCACCGTGCTGGCCCAGGATTATCAGGCGCGCTCGCTGCAGATCATTCTGGCCAGCGATGGCTCAACCGATGACACCGTGGCCTGTGCGCGCAAGGTGGTCGATCCGCGCATCACCGTGCTGGATCTGCCCCGCCAGGGCAAGGCCGCGACCTTGAATGCAGGTGCCGCGTTGAGCACCGGTGAGATCCTGGTGTTCACCGACGCCGATAACCAATGGTCCACTGACACCCTTGGTCATTTGCTCGCGCCGCTGGCCGATCCGCAGGTCGGTGCCTGCGCCGGGCACATGCTGATCCCCGTGACCGGCAAAGGCCTGAGCATCGGCGACAGCCTGTATCGACACTACGAAGGCTGGCTGCGCTACGTGGAAAACCGCACCGGCTGCATGGTCTCCGCCGACGGCGCCCTGCTCGCCCTGCGCCGCGAGTTGTTCCAGAACGTGCCCGCCGAGGTCAACGACGATTTCTTTATCAGCACCTGCGCGCCGGTGGCGTTCAAACGGATCATCTATGTGCCAAAAGCCCGCGTGATCGACACCGGCGTCGATGAAGCCGACAAGCAATTTCGCCGGCGCCAACGGGTGACCGTGGGTGGTTTGCAGAGCCTGGCCCAGCGTCGCGAGCTGCTCAATCCACTCAAGCATGGCCTGTATGCGATTGCGCTGATCAGCCACAAGTTGATCCGCCGCCTGGCGCCGATCCTGTTGCTGCCGTTGCTGTTGAGCAACTTCTGGCTGTGGGACGAGCACGCCTTTTATCGCTGGAGCCTGATCGCGCAACTGCTGGGATACACCGCGGCCATCGCCGGTTTGCTCGATTCACAACACCGCTTGCCCAAACCCTTTCGCCTCGCCGCGTTCCTCCTGGTAACCCTCACCGGGATGAGCATCGGTCTGTGGCAGTTCCTGCGTGGCCAGCGTTATGCGCAATGGAACCCTGAGCAAAATCGATGAGAGAAGCGTGCGATGGCGATCAAACAACTACTAAAACGCACCAGCGGCTGGCTTTACCTCAATTCCCCGGTCGGTCGCCAGCAACTGCACGGCGCCGGCGTGATCCTGATGCTGCACCGGGTACTGTCCAACGACCGTGCCGCCAACCTGCCCCATCGCAATGAATTGTGCGTGGGGCCAAAAGCCTTTGAACACCTGTTGGTCTGGCTGAAAAAGCATTTCGACTGCGTACCGCTGATGGAGATCCTGCAACCGGGCAGTCAGCGCAACGAACGCCCGAAAGTGGCGTTGACCTTCGATGACGGCTGGCGTGACAACGCGCTGAATGCCTTCCCGCTGCTGCACAAGTATCGAGTGCCGGCGAGCATTTTTCTGTCCACCGATTTTATCGGCAGCCGCCAGCACTTTTGGTGGGAAAGCATTGGTGAAACCCTGTGGAACAGCCACGGTGAAAAAGCCCGCCTGCATTTAATTGAATGCTTGCAGCAACTGGGTCGCCCGCTACCGGTACTGTGTGATGACCCGGATCTGCACCGCCGCAGCCTGGCATTGCTGCACTTTCTGCAAAGCCTCAAGACCCTGTCTCCCCGTGACCTCGATCGCCTGACCGATGAATGCCCACAAGAATCGTTGCCACAAGCGCTGGACTGGCACCAGGTGCGTTTGCTGGAAGCCAGTGGACTGGTGCGGTTCGGCCCCCACGGTGCCAGCCACGCGATTCTCACGGGCCTTGACGATCAGACCCTGGATGAGGAATTGAGCCGCAGTCGCCAGGCACTATTGAACGGCTGCAATCAACCCTTGCCGGTGTACTGCTACCCCAATGGCGACAACGATGCGCGGGTGCGGCAACACGTGGCCGACCATGACTTCCCGTTTGCCCTGGGCACCGCTACCGGGATCTACCGCAGCAACAGCGATCCGCTGGCCTTGCCACGGTTCGGCGTCAGCCAGCGCACCGCACGCAATCCCGAGTTGTTGTCGTGGCGCATTTACCGCGGGGCGCGCCCATGAGTCGCAGCCATTACCTTAAACACCTGGCCCTGAGCATGGGCACCAAACTGTTGATGATCGGTCTGCGCCTGCTGCGCAACGTATTGCTGGCGCGGATTCTCGGGCCCAGTGAGCGCGGCCTGTTTGCCTTGCTCAGCGCCCTGCCGGATCTGATCAGTGCCGCCACCAGTGGCGGGCTGAACACGGCGGTGGGCTACCAGGCAGCCAAGCAGCGGCCCATGGGGCTGTTGCTCAGTCAGGTATTGGTGTTCGGGTGTTTGCTGGCGGGTGTGCTGACCTTGCTGGTGGTGGCGCTGACCCGTGAATTGGGCAGCGAACTTGATATTTCCACGCAACTCGGTCTGCTCGCCTGGCTGCTGTTGCTGGCGGTGCCATTGACCGTGCTCAAGAGCGGACTGCTGACGCTGCACAACGCATCGGGTGGCGTCGTGGCCTTCAACGTCTTGCGCCTGATCGAGTCGTTGGCACCGCTGCTGCTGTTTCTGGCGTTGTTCTGGATGTGGAAAAGCGCGGCTCTGGAAGCGGCGCTGATCAGTTGGCTGACAGGTATCAGCCTGGTGGTGCTGGTGGGCTGGGTCTGGCTCAAGCGCAATCAACCGCTGACCCTGCAATGGGACCGCGCCAGCCAGAATGAACTGCTGCGCTTCAGTGCCCGCAGCCATCCGGACGTGCTGTTCCAGCAGGTCATTCTGCGCTCCGACTACCTGTTCATCGGCGCCCTGCTCGGCAGCACCGCGCTGGGCCACTACGCCATGGCCAGCGCGGCCGCCGAGTTGCTGCTGATCGTCCCGGAGGCGGTGACCACGCCCCTGATGAAGCGACTGCTGCAACAGGAAGAAGGCATCGAGATTGTCACACCGCTGGCGCTGCGCCTGACCGCCACGGTGATGATCGGCGCGTGCCTGACCATGGCAGTGATCGGCGAATGGCTGATTGTCACCCTGTTCGGGGTCGCGTATCAGCCGGCCTATCCGGCGTTGCTGGCCTTGCTGCCGGGGCTGTTGGGGTTGTGCTATGGCAGCATCCTGCGCCTGGATCTGCTGGGCAAGAACCGGCCCGGCTCGATTTCGCTGGTGATGGGCCTCGGCGCCTTGCTCAATCTGGCGTTGAACCTGTTGCTGATTCCGACCCACGGCATCGTCGGTGCGGCGGCGGCGTCGTCCATCGCCTACCTGGCGGTGACCATCGCGTTGCTGGTGATGTTTTGCCGTTTGAGCCGGGTGCCGCTCTGGCAAACGCTGATCATCCTGCCCAGCGACCTGGCACCGATGGTTCAAATGCTGCAACGGAAGTCGGCATGAAGTACTTCGCGCTGGCGGTGAGCCTGAGCCTGTCGCTCGAGGCGTACGCCGGGCAGATGCGCTGGGCCGACATCCGCGACGGCAGCCTGTACCTGCAAACGGATAGCCCCGACACCGTGACCGTGAGCTGGGTGCCGGCCTGGCAGGCGGATGCCAACGAAGAACGCCTGTACCTGCTGGACGGCCAAGGCAAACTCGAGGGCGAACGGGTGATTGCCGCCAAGGAAACCAGCGGCAGCCAAAGCTGGCCGTTGGCGCCGGGCGCCAGTAGTTATCAACTGGAGATCCCCGGCTACAGCTTTCGCCGTTACAGGGTCGTGCACGACGAACGCACGGTGGCACTGTTCGCTCCGGCCAAGGTGCATTTCAGCGCTCAAACCCGCGATGGCGATGAGCTGTATTTCAAAGTCGCGGCCGGCGAACAGGCGGTGTTGGCCGGCAAGTTCCACGGCGGCGTCGGTGCTTTGCAGGCGCAACGCGTGGGCGACGGCAAACAGCTGTCGCTGGCCCTCAAGCCCTATAGCGCCTACGGGCAGTTCGATCAGGTCGCGTTACCCGTCGCCAGTACCGATCAGGTCTGGCGCCTGCATTTGCAGGGCAGCGGCAAAGCGGCGTTCTGGCTTGACGGCACGGCCAACCTGTTTGCGCAGAATCCGCAGCAGCTAAAACCCCTGCGAGAAGATGACGGCCAGACCCGGCTGACCTTGCACAAGGAAATCCTCGGCAACACGCCGAACCTGGGGATCGCCCTGCCCTACACGATGCCGCCGCCCGCAAGTTATGCCGTATTTGATGCGCTCAAACCACAGGCAGGCGGTTTCTACAGCTTCGTTGACATCACCGCCAAGCGTGCGCACTACGAAGATAATTTCCGCCAGCTGTATCAGGACCGCTTCGGCATCACCCAGGACATCACGTTACTGGCTGGCACTCAGCGTCAGGCCGATCTGCGCGCCGATGCCACCAGCAACGCCGGCCTCGACGCCTGGCTCGCCACGATTCGCACGCTGGGCGGCAAAGGCACGCATTACATCGGGTTTGCCGACGAGCCGAACCTCAATTATCCGGACTACGCCAACTACCAAAGCATTTTCAACACCATGGCCCGGCAGGTGCGCAGCAACCCGGACAATGCCAAGGCGGGTGTGCGCATCGCCATGCCTGCCAGCTCGCGACTGATCAACGGCCCGTTCGTCGACAACGCTGCCGACAAGCGCGGCATCGACTGGGCCCGGCGTTTACTGAAGGAATCCGGCGATCAGGTCGATGCGCTGGCCTGGCACGAATGGATGATCCGCGACCTGCTGGCGACCCGGGTTTATCGCGACACCGTGCGCCGCGCCGCCGACCTCGTCGGGCTCGACGCCAATGGCAGGCCACGCAAGGCGTTGCTGCTGGACCAGACCAACATATCCGCCGGCTCAAGCCTGAGCCCCTACGATCAGGAAACCCACTTCGCCTCCCTGTGGTGGGCCTCGGTAGCCATCAACTCGTCCCAGGACGGCTTGCTGGAGATGCTCAACTGGTTCATGGCCGGCGATGAGCCCGGATACCCCAAGGGCATGTTTCGCGTCCAGGGTGAGGAGCGTTTCGAACTCAAACCGGTCGGCCTGGCCCAGCAGTTCATCCAGCAACACTGGCTGCACAGTGTGATCCGCCTGGACAACAGTGCCTTCGAGGTCGACGTGCTGGCCATGGCCGAGGACGCCAAGCGCAGCCTGCTGGGGGTCAACAAGGGCACGCGCCTGCAGCATGTGACGCTAAGCGGTGCCGAGTGCCCGTTGACTCAGGGCTCATTACGCTACTTTGGTGCCGACAACCGCAGCCGCGACGCACCCTTCAACTGCCACGACGGTCGCGTGACCTTCGAGCTGCCAGGAGAAACATTGTTCGCCCTTGACTGGATCGCTTCGTGACCGCCGCTCAATTGTTTGGCCGCGCAGGTAACTTGCCGCGCTGTGGATCACTCCACTTACGGGTCTGCCCGTCAGGAGCCAACTTCATGAGTGTGTTGCACAAACTCATTCCCCACATCCAACAAAAAGGACTGCGCGCCACCCTCAAAAAAGCGTGGAAGCACTACGTGTTTTCCCACGAGGAACTGTTGTGGATGGAGCGCGACCTGGTCAGCCCGGTGCCGCCGCATAAACTCACCCCCTACCCGCCGCTACGCCTGGAAACCATCACCGCGCAGAACACCGTGGCGTTCACTCGTCACTTCGGCGAGCGCGTGAAAACCATGACCGAGCTGGCTCGCGATGGCCACACCGGGCATATGTACCTGGATGAAAAAGGCGATGCCGTGGGCTTCATCTGGGGCACCGTGCGCGCCTACCACGACCGCCATTACTACGGCTGCCGGTTCCCGGTGAAGGAAGGCGAGTTCTTCGAATTCGCCCTTGAAGAAATCCGCGCCTACTGGGGCACCCTGCTGTCCCTGGATCTTCAGCTAAACCTATGGAAATCCATGCAGGCTCGAGGCTGCAACAAAGTGGTGGATGTCTGTGAAGCCCACAATATCCGGGCTCTGAAGATGCACATTCGCATGGGCTATAACGAACAAGGGCGAATCATGAACATCTACAAACTGTTTGGCCGCTGGCGCTTGCACCGCGAAACCCGCTACACCGGCTCGCGTCTGGATGCCTTGCGCAAACCAAAACATAAACCCGTTACTGCTCCGGTGGCCTGACCCTATGACAGTGCGATTTGAATGGCGTACTTCGCTGTGCGCCGCAGACTTTCCCGCAGCTGCCTATGAAGCGCTGCGGCTGCAAGTGATGGACCACACGCCGTTCAACGCGCTGGCCTGGATGTCTGCATCGGAACAGGCACTGACCGCCGGCGAATGTTTACACGTTCTGCTGGGCTGGCAGGGTGATGAACTGGTGCTGTGTCTACCCCTGGTGGCGTGCGTCGAGCGTTTTGGCGGATTGCCGTTTCGAGTCCTTCATCACTTGGGCTACCCCCTCGCCGACCGGCTCGCGCTCCTGGCTTGCCTGGACGACGCGAACATGCACAAGGCGTTGATCACGATTCGCCGTCGAGTGCCCCATGCTTTGTTGCAACTCAATGAATTGCCTGAACCTGTCGGCGCCGACAATGTGCTGGCCGAATGGATGAGCCACAGCTCCACCGCTGAACGTCGCCTCAGTTGTCGCACCCCCGTGCACCGGATCAGCGACGCCGATCGCCAGGAAGTCTCCGGTGATCCACGCTACAAACTGCGCAGGGCACGCAAACGCATCGCCGCGTGTGGCGCCCAGGTACGCCGTATTACCCCCGACGCCTCGACCATGGGGCCACTGCTCAAGGTCATCAGCGAAGTCGAAGCGGTCAGTTGGAAAGGCGATGAAGGCGTGGGGATTTTTAGCGATGAGCATCGCCGGCAATGGATGGATCGCGCCTTCACCGCCCTCGCCGCCCAGGGCCTTGTGCGCGTGGTGGTGCTGGAACTGGACGGTCGCTGCATCAGCTATCGCCTCGGCTTGCTGGAACAGGGCCGACTGTACGACTACAACCTGGCGTTCCTGCCGCAATACGCCGACCTGGGCAGCGGCCGGGTGCTGCTTGAAGAATGGATTCGCTGGGGCCTGGACGACAACTGGCGCTGGATCGATGCATCGCGCGTGAGTCTGGAGAACTCCACTCATCAACTGCATGAACGGATGACCGGGCAGCTGCAACACTGGCGCTGGAGTTTCTATTCCTGGCGCCCCGATGGCCTGGCCCTAGGGCTGGCCTTGCGATTCTGGCAAGGGTTCAAACCTTTATGGCAGCAGTGGCGGGCCAAGCGAAAAGCTGCGGCCGTTGCCCCTGCAGCCGTCGCGGCGCCCGTGGCCAAGGCGCCTGCACCCACCGACACACTCATGGAGGGCGAACATGCTGCGCCAAGTCATAGTCAACACTGACAATTTCGGGCTCAGTGCCTGTGACACGACCGAGCGGCGTGCAGAGGCCGTTGCGCAATGAAAATCCTCAAGCCCTCTGGATCCCTTGGCGTGCGATTTTTTTTACCGGAAATTGTGTCAAAACTGATGCATATGTTGAAACAAATTGCTGATCGAGGCCTGCCATGCAATTGCCAAAGTGATCTATACACATCAATGCCATCACCTTTTTCTGCATTTCAAGGCGGCCGTTTGAGCCGTTGCTATAGTCCTGCGAGGCCGACGTGAACGTTGTCCGGGGCAGCATGACCAGCTGCGAAGTGCAGAGAAACGCTGGCAACCCTGAATTGGGTGAGCAAAATTCACGCGGCGCAGTTTCCCCTTGTGAACTGGATCACCTCACTGCTGGAGTGAATGGAGCTTTGCCCTTGCAGGGCTGGAGACGGGAAATGATTATCGAGAAAGCCTACGACGTTGGCTTCGCTGTGCCGCAATGCGCCGATTACCAGATCGAGGTCGTTCGCTCGTTGGCGGATGCCGAGCCCTATATCGAAGCCTGGGAGGCGCTGGCCCACGCTGCTGTCGAACCCAACATGTTCTATTCGCCCTGGGCCTTGCTGTCGGCACTCGAGCACCTGGTAGGCAACAAGCGCTTCGTGCTGTTGTTCATTCTCAGACCGACCGAACGAACGATGCGGCCCGGGTTTGTGATAGATGGTTTTTTCCCGCTGTTCGAGCCGGGTGCCTGTGCCCTCTTGCCCATCTCGGCGGCCAGAATGGTCCGCCACCGTTATTGCTTTTCAGTGGCGCCCCTGGTGCGCAGCGGTCACGAGAGTGAGGTGATGCGCTCTTTCCTGCACTGGTTACACAGACATCGACGGAGCTACCCGCTTTTGCGGATGCCCGATGCGCCTGCCGATGGCCCGTTGGCCGATGCCCTGCGCTGGGCGCTGCGTGAGGAGGGGCGGCGTTTCCATGAGGGCTCTCACTGGCAGCGAGCGCTGATGAAGCTGGGGGACGACGCCGAGTGCTATCTGGAGCGAGCGCTGTCGTCCAAGGAACGCAGAGAACACCGCCGCAAACGTAACCGCCTGGCCGAGTTGGGTGACTTGCGTTTTCGCGCGCTGCAACCCAGCGGCGAGGACTTGGCGGCCTGGCTCGCGGCGTTCGTCAAACTCGAGCTCAAGGGCTGGAAAGGTGAATCGCAATCGGCGCTGGGTAGCCGCCCGCAATCGCGCCGTTTTTTCGAGGAAGTCGCCAGCGCCGCGTATGCCCGCGGTCAGCTGATGATGTTCGAAATGTCCCTCGATGGCCGTCCGCTGGCGATGCTCTGCGACTTCCTCGCCCCGCCGGCTGCTTTTGCCTTCAAGATCGCGTTCGATGAGGACTACGCCAAACACTCGCCAGGTGTACTCCTTGTCCTCGAGTACATCCACCGGCGCAAGGATCTCGAGGAGCGCGGCGTCGAGTGGATGGACTCCTGCTCAAACCCGGATAACACCTTGACCAATCGCCTATGGATGGAGCGCAAGCCGCTATGCACCTTCTTGCTCAGCAGCGGTTCGCCATTGGCCGATCTGTGGGTCAGTCTCTATCCCTATGCGAAACGCCTGAAGGATTGGTTGAAAAGGCGCTAGTCAGGCAGGCCAGCATCTGCGTCAACTGACACGCGGCTAGCGATGGCGGCCTGACAGCCGACCGGGATTTTTGATTGGGTACATATCCATTGCTGCGGTAACGGCCGCTTATGGTTTCGCCCTTACGGCGAGTCCCTTTGGCAAACGCCCCAAAGGAACCAAAGGTCTCGCCCCGAACGTACGGCCC